>CAYSWZ010000061.1:0-11186 GCA_964434945.1 uncultured bacterium
ATCGCAAGCCGCCGCGCCGCCGGACAGCCTGCCGCAAGCCTCGGCCACGGCGATCGTGAGCTTCGACGGCCGACCGCTGTTCACGCTGCGCGCCGGCTTCAAGAATGTCACCGCACTCCAACGGGCGCGATTCGTGTCCGAGCGCCTGGAACACCTGGCGCGCAACGCCGAGTTCGCTCCGGAGTCACTGCAGGTGGTGGACACCGAGATCAGCTCCGACGTCCAGGCGGGCGATTTCCTGGCGCTCGCGGTGCTGGACGCGGACACGGTCGGCACGGGAATCAGCCGCCGCGACCTCGCGGAGCAGCGCGCGGGGCTCCTGCGCGAGGCGATCATCCGCTACCGCGAGGAGCGGGGCGCGCGCCGGTTGGTCTGGGCCGGGGCGCAGACCGCGCTGGCCACGCTGGCGTTGATCATCGCCCTGATCCTGCTCGCCAAGATCCGTCGACGGGGCGGTGCGGCGCTGGAACGCTGGATCGGTGCCCGCCGCGAGCAGATCAAGTCGCGTACGTATTCGATCCTCGAGCCCGATCAGATGCTGGTGGCGCTGGCGTCCCTTCTCAAAGTCGTCGGGGGCGTGCTATCGCTCGTGCTGATCTACTTGTACGCCAGTTTCGTGCTGGGGCGCTGGCCATGGACGGAGGACGCCGGGGCGCGGCTCGGTTCGCTGATCCTCCAGCCGTTGAGTGAGCTCGGCACCGGATTCGTCGCCCACCTGCCGGGGTTCGTGTTCATCGCGGTCGTGGTGATCGTCACGCGCTACTTGCTCAAGGTGGTCAATTTCGTGTTCGTCGAGATCGGGCTCGGGCGCATCCGGCTGCAGGGCTTCTACCCGGAGTGGGCCCTTCCGACCGGACGCATCGTCCGGGTGGTCGTCATCGCGCTGGCACTGGTCGTGATGTATCCGTTCATTCCCGGTTCGGACAGCCTCGCGTTCAAGGGCATCTCGCTCTTCCTCGGCGTGCTGGTGTCTCTGGGTTCGACTTCCGTCGTCGGCAACCTGGTGGCGGGCATCATGGTGGTGTACATGCGCTCCTACAGCGTGGGCGACATCATCAAGGTGGGGGAGGAATTCGGGCGCGTGGTCGAGACGGACGTGCTGGCCACCCGGCTCCGCACGCCGAAGAATGTCGAGATCATCATCCCGAACTCGACCATGATCTCGTCCGACGTGCTCAATTTCAGCCGCCGGGCCGCGCAGGAAGGGCTTATCCTGCACACCGAGGTGACGATCGGGTACAACGCCGCATGGCGGCAGGTGCACGCGATGCTCCTGCGCGCCGCGGCACGGACCTCGGGCCTGCTGAATGACCCGCCGCCGTTCGTCCTGCAGCGCGAACTGGGCAACTTCGCCGTCGCCTACGAGATCAACGGCTATACCCGGGAACCGGAGCGGATGAATCGCATCTACAGCGAACTCCACCGGAACATCCTCGACGAATTCAACGAGTACGGTGTGGAGATCCTCACGCCGAACTACGAGGGCGACCGCGACGAGCCGGCCGTGGTTCCGAAGGAGCAGTGGTACGCGGCCCCCGCCATTCCCAAGGGGCAACCGGGCGCTGACGAGTAGCGCGGTCCCGGGCCGGCACGAGGCTCACGCTCGTCCCGTGGACCTGCCCTCTTCCTGGAACGCCGACACCGTCTCGGCCACGGTCAGGTAGCGATTGATTCCGCCGAGTTTCTCGTCCACGCCTTCGCTGCGGAGTCGATCGCGCACCGAGGATCGGGCCTCCACCGCTCGAACCCGGATCCCCATGGCGTGCAGCTCGTCGGCAAGCTCCCCGAGCCTCTGCGCACTGTGCATGTCGACGTAAGGCGAGGCCGAGAGGTCGAAGACCACGAGCTTCGGCGGCGGTGACTCGGCCCGCGCGGCGTCCAGGATCCGCTCGCAGACGTGATCGATGTTGAAGTAGATCAGGCCCGACTCGGTCCGGAAGATGAGTATCCCGGGGATGGCTTCGTTGTCCGGATGGCGTTCGCGATCCGAGAACCGTTGCGTGCCGGGAATGCGGCCGAGCAGGGCGACGTGCGGGCGCGAGGTGCGACCGAGCAACTGCACGAGCGAGATGACGGCTCCGATCATCACGCCGCGCAGGAGGCCGGAGCCGAGCACGCCGAGTAGGGCCGCGATCGCGACCAGGAATTCCGAGCGTTCACCGTGCCACAGGTGCCGGAGGGCCGAGAGATTGAACAATCCGGCCACCGCCACGAGCACGACCGCGGCGAGCACCGGCTGCGGGAGGTCGTGCAGGAGGTGCGAGAAGAAGATCGCCACGACGAGAATGAGTCCCGCCGCGAAGGCGCCCGAGAGCGGGGTGCGCGCGCCGGCGTCCTCGTTGACGACCGACTGCGACATGCCGCCGCTCACCGGGAATCCGCTGCCCAGGCCCGCGGCGAGGTTGGCGGCGGCGAGCGCCAGGAACTCCTGGTTGGCGTCGAGACGGTCACGGTTCTTGGAGGCGAACGTGCGCCCGATCGCCGCGGTCTCCACCGCGCCGAGCAGGAAGCACGCGAACGCCAGCGGGAGGATGGCGTTCTCCTCCGACCAGCGGATCGGGGGAAGGCCGAATGCCGGCAGGCCGCGTGGAAGCTCGCCCAGCATCTTCACGCCGTGCGCTTCCAGGCCGAACACGCTCGAGGCGACGACACCTCCGGCCACGACGAACAACGCCACGGGCTTGTTCTGGAGGAAGCGCCTTCCGAGGACGAGCACCACGAGCGCCGCGCCGCCGACGACGAGCGACGTCGAGTGGGTCTCGCCGAGGTGCTTCAGGAACGCGCCACCGTTCTCCCAGAAGTCACCGTGCGGGGCCGGCATCCCGAACAGCTTGGGCAACTGGGTGCTGGAGAGGAACAACGCCACGCCGCACTTGAACCCGACCATCACGCTCTCGGAGATGAAGCTGACGATGGTGCCGGCCTGGACGAGCCAGGCCACGAGCGCGATGAGCGCCATGAGCAGCGCAGTGCTGGCGGCGAGAGCACTGAACCTGGAAGCGTCTCCGTTCGCGATCTCGCCGAGGGACGAGCCGATCAGCAGCGAGATGGCCGAGGTGACCGTGATCACGGTGTGGCGCGAGCTGCAGAAGAACCAGAACACCAGTCCCGAGAACAGGCACGCATAGAGGCCCGCCTCGGCAGGCAGGCTGGCGAGCGAGGCGTCGCCCAGGCTGGCGGGCAGGAGATAGGCCGCGAGCGTGATGCCGGCGACGATGTCGCCACGCAACCAGGTGCGGTTGTAGCCGCGCAACCAGTCCAGCGCCGGAAACCAGCGGGCGAGCGGACGGGCTCTTGCCTGCGTATGGGAGGCGGTGTCGTTCACGGCTGTCGGTCGTGCCTTCCGTCAGGGATGGCGTTCGAGTCGCGCCTGCAGTTCGGTCATCGCCTGCTGGCTCACGTGGACCAGGCCCTCGCCCGGACGGTCGAGATCCGCGATCAGGTAGAGCACGATCGAGAGCGCGAGCGCCAGGGCCAGCTCGCTGCCCGAGTGGCGCACGCCGCCCAGCCCGGTCTGGATGCCCATCATCAGCATGCCGACGGCGGTCAGCGCGTAGAGTGCAAACCAGATCGTGGCCGGGACCCGGTTCCGAACACCGACGGTGACCCGTTTCAGTTGCACGTCGAACATGTCGTTGAGCGCCTCGACGAAGAGCCCACCCATGATCGAGCCCGGTGCCTTCTGCGCCACTTCGGAGGCGATGTCCCACATCCGATCGTGCAGGGAGTCGGATTTCGCCAATGCCAGCTTCACGTCCATGTTCGTCGTCGTGGCACGGACGCGGAGGTCCACGTACTCGCGGAGCATTCGCCGCATCTCCGTCCGCTGCGGCTCCTCGAGAAAGTCCGCCCGCAGCCACGTCCTCTCGATCGCGTTCGCGTCATCGACGACGAGAGCCTTCCTCGCATCGTGCCGGCCGGCCGCACTGTTGAACGTGAAAGCCATCATGAATGCCAGCAAGCCCATGGTCGCGCCGACCATCGCGGTGGACGCCTCGGGCTTCGTGCCCCGGCGGGCATGCTCCCACTTGCCGATCCGATGTCCCAGCCGGATCGCGGCCACGATCACCACGACCGTCGCGAGAAAGACGCCCCAGAGGGGCATGTCGGCGAATGCGTTCATGCCCGGTCGGGAACGCGCCGCGCCGGCCGGGCGCCGTCGCGCGCGACCATGTCACGCCGGGCGGGCATGACGACCCTCGCGGCATCATGCGACATCCGCCCCTCCCGGGAATCCTACCAGCGCACGCCGAAGCTGATCGGGATCACGTCCATGTTCACGCCCGGCATGTACGCGTGGTGCCAGCGCGCGTCCACGTACAACGATGCGCCACTGTCGATCTTGAGGTCGAATCCCACGCCGACGTTGAAACCGAAACCGGTATCGGCATGCGAGCCCGTCACGGACTCGCCGGGGACCCATCCGCCACCGATCCATCCCCACCACGGATCGAAGAACGGCGGCACGTAGAAGTAGGAGTTCTTCGTCAGGACGAGGTTGCGCTTGTAGTACCCGACTCCACCCGTGATCCACGGCACGACGTCACGCCTCGGATCGTGGTGGTAGACACCGTTCAGCGTGACCGACCACATGCTGGCGTAGGCATTGTCGAACTGGAGCGAATCCGAGCTGGCCCGCTGGATCACCGAAGGATCGATGCCCAGCCAGTGGTGCGAGTACTCGATCTGGAGCGCGGTGCTCTCGTTGAGGTGGCGGCCGCCGGCGAAGAAGATCGTCCCGCCGCCGTCGAAGTAGTCGCCGGACTTGCCGGTGGGATTGTTCCAGCCGCCGCCGAGGACGAACGTGCCCTTGTGGTCGTAGACATCGGCGGATACGGGCGTCACGGCTCCGGCCGCGAGGATGGCCAGGAGCGGGAGGGTCAGGACAGCGCGGCGTGGCGGCAGCCTGTTCATCGCGACTCTCCTTTCATGCGCGTCCACAGGGCGCGGCGCGCGAGGTGATGGGGGCCCGGATCTGGGCGTTCCCGATCACGCCGCCCACGCGGGGCGGAGAAGGACTCCCGAAGCAGGCGTCGCTTCTCCCGTCTCTTCACCGGGTAACCGGCGGAAATTAGAGGTTCGCCGCCAGGTTGTCCAAGCCGGGGACACCGTCGTGGAAGGCGCCACTAGGCATCCCGCCGGGCCCGGGGTAGCCTTGACGGAGCGAAATCAGGTCTCTCGCTCGTCTCGAGCCGCAGGCGATCCGGCGATGTCGTTGGCGGCGTCAGGACCCGAGCCGCTCCACCGGGGACGTCGCCAGGTCTTTCCAGCGCACCTCACGCCAACGATCGCCTTCATGCTCGTGCCCGCACAACCGCCGGTCGATCCGGGGAAGGTTCGCCCGTGACCTCGCCCATTCGCACGCCCGACCAGCGGCTGCGCGTGTTTGTGAGTTCCACGCTGCAGGAACTCGCCGACGAGCGCGCGGCGGGCAGGGAGGCGATCCAGCATCTGCGCCTCACGCCCGTGATGTTCGAGATGGGCGCGCGCGCGCACCCGCCGCGCGAACTCTACCGCGCCTATCTGGCGCAGAGTGACGTGTTCGTGGGCATCTACTGGCAGCGGTACGGGTGGATCGCGCCCGCGGAGACCGTCTCCGGTCTCGAGGACGAGTACCTCCTCGCCCGGCACCTGCCCAAGCTCATCTACATCAAGCGCGCGGAGACGCGAGACGACCGGCTGCAGGATCTGATCCGCCGCATCCAGGGCGAGGACAGGCTGTCTTACCGCCCGTTCTCCGACGCGGCGGAGCTCGGGGAGCTCATCGAGAACGACCTCGCGCTCATGCTCACGGAGCGGTTCACCGTGGCGAGCGTGGAGGCCGCCACGGGGCCGCAGCCGGAGCCCGAGGCCCCACCGCTGAGCCTTCCTCCATGCGAACGGGGCGAGCTCATCGGCCGTGCCCCGCAAGTCGAGCTCGTCGCCGAGCTGCTTCGCCGCCCCGACACCGGTCTCGTCACCCTCACGGGGCCCGGCGGCACCGGCAAGACCCGGCTCGCCATCCACCTCGCCAATACGCTCGGCACCTCGTTCAGCGACGGCGTCTTCTTCGTGCCGCTCGCCGGCGTGCACGATGTGCGGGACGTTGTGCCCACGATCGTCTCGATTCTCGAGATCCCGTCGCCGCTCTCGGACGGTGATCCCGGGAAACTGCTGATCGGATTCCTGCGAGCCCGCGGTGCGCTCCTGGTCCTCGACAATTTCGAGCAGGTGCTCGGGGCCGGTGCCGACGTCCGCAAGCTGCTCGCGACGTGCCAGAACTTGAAGATCCTCGCCACCAGCCGCGAGCCGTTGCGCATCCACGGGGAGCGGGAAGTTCCCATTCCGCCGCTGCCGCACGTCTTCGAGGCGCGCGGCGACACCACGCCGGCGATGGCCCTGTTCGAGGAACGGGCAAGAGAGGTCCGTCCGGAATTTCGAATCGACGACGACAACCGGGCCGCCGTCGCCGAGCTGTGCCGGCGCCTCGACGCGCTGCCGCTCGCCATCGAGCTTGCTGCGGCGCGCGTGCGCGTGCTGTCGCCACAGGCGATGCTGCCTCGCCTCGCCAGGTCGCTCCTGCTGCTCACCGGTGGCAGGCGGGACCTCCAGGAGCGGCACCAGACCCTTCGTGCCACGCTCGAATGGAGCCTCGATCTGCTGCGTCCCGAGGAGCGGGTCTTCTTCCGCCGTCTCGGCGTGTTCGAGGGCAGTTTCTGCGAGGATGCCGCCGCAGCCGTCGTGGCGGACGCGGGCCTCGACCCGCTCGACGGGCTCACCTCACTCGTCGAAAAGAGCCTGCTCGTGCGCACCGAGCAGATCGGTGAGGCTCGCTTCCACATGCTCGAAACCGTGCGCGAGCTGGCGCGCGAGTGCGTCGCGGCGGCCGGCGAGGAGCGCGCGGCCAGGTTCCGGCATGCCGAGTGGATCGTGAAGTTCCTCGCCGGCGAACACCGGAACCTTATGCGCGCGGAGATGCGTCAGGCCGCCCACGAGCGTGTCGCCTCGGAGGAGATCGGGGCGCGTCTCGCCCTGCACTTCGCCGCCGGCGCCGAGGGCGACCCCGAACTCGCGTGGCAGGTCTTCATCCGCTTCGGTTTCTGCAGGCTCAGCAACGCCCAGACGACGGAGGTGCTCTCGACCTACGAGCTGTTGAAGCCGATCCCCCGCTCCACGGATCCACTGCGCGCGGCGCTCGCGCTCGGGATCTGGTCCTGGGCGCGCGCGGCGATGCTCGACCCGGCCGCTGCCCCGGACCTCGAGGCAGCCTGTGCGGTGCTCGAGCCGGCCGGCGAGCGGGATTTTCTCGCGGGCATCGAGACTGCCTGGGGAATGATCCTGATCATCAGCGACCGGGCCCGGGCGCTCACCATCCTCGATCGCGCGCTGGGATTCGCGCGCAGCGCGGGCCAGGACTTCGTCGAGGGCTGGGCGCTGATGATGATCTGCTACGCACATCTCCACGGCGGCGATGCGGACGAGGCGCAGCGCCATGCCGACCTGCTCGCAGGCATCGGGCGACGGCGGAACGACGAGGAGTCGGTCGCCAATGCGCTCGTCGTGGGCGCACGCGTCGAGCTCGTGCGCGGGAATCTTCCCGAGGCGCGGCGCCTGTTCGCGGAGGCGGCGGCCCTCGCACGCGCTCGTTCCGCCGCCTGGCCGCGCTCGATGGCACTATCCGGCCTGGCGAGCGTGGCACTCGCCGCGGGGGACGAGGTGGGCGCGCGCGCGATCCTCGAGGAGGCACTTCACTTCTGCGGCGGCGTGGGCTACGTGGGCGTCGACAGCCTGTGCGGCGCCATGGCCCTGCTTCTCGCCAAGGGCGGCGAGCGGGACCGGGCGCTCCGCGTCTTCGGTGCCGTTGGCGCCGGCACGGAAGACGAGATCGGCTACACCGCGACCCTGACGGATCCGAGCGGCGCCCTGCGGGCGGCGACGCGTGCAGCCCGGGCACTGCTCGGTGACCCGCCCCGGGTCGATGCGGACGGAATCGATCTCGCCGCCGCGCTCCGGGCCGCCGTGGGCGCCCTCCGCTGAGGCCTCACCGCGTCGATTCTCGCCAACCGAATCATCTCAGTTCCCATTCCTTCAGCTTCTTCGCCGCGGTGCCGTAGGGCCCGAGCTGGTAGATGGCGGCGCCGACGGGCGAGAACGTGAATGGCTGGAATGGCTCCGCGAGCATCCGGTCGAGATACTCCCTGGGCGCGACACCGGTACTGACGTGCGGATTGAAGTTCTCGCCGGACATCTTCGGAACGAACGTCGAGACGTATTCGATGATGGCGGCGTCCGTGGCGGGATCCTCGTGCGCGGCGGTGAACGCGCCAATCGGGCCGGTTTGCACCATGTACGGCTTCACGGCGGCTATGACGTTCGCCTGCAGCTCGAGGAGTTCTGGCGTCGGCTTCGCGCAGATGCCGGCGACGCCCGTCGCTCCGGCAGGGGCATAGTAGTACTTGAACGCTTCCAGCTTCAGCGAGTGGGCGTGCGATCCGGCGAGCACCTTCTCTTCGGCGGCATAGATCCTGTCGAGATCTGCAGCACGAACGAAGCACTGGATCAGGGTGATGTGCGGGCGGTGTGTCGCATCGAGTGCGAAGCCTTTCGGGTAGGCCGCCAGTAGGCGGGCATTGTTGGCGCTTGCTCGTTCGAGCATCGTGGCGTCCGGCTCGAGGAGGATGTCGATCGCGACGATTCCGGTCGGCGCGATGGGGAAGACGGTCTTCCAATCGTTCTTCATGCTGACGACCGTCCATCCGTCATTCTTCGCGTGCTCTTCCAGCGCGGGCGTGAAGGCGCCGAGCTTGACGTCCGGCAGTCCGCGGGCGGGGCCGTAAGCGAATTCGCGCGCGGCGTCGTCGTGAAGGACGAGCAGCTCGAACCGGGCACCGCCGCCGCCCTGCGTGTATTCCAGCATCTGCTGGTCGCCCACGGAGTTGCCGAACGCGGCGATCGGCCGGCGGCCGATGTGCTGGTTAATGCCAACCGGTTTGTCGCCCTTGTCATCAATGAAGTTCAGCTCCGGCAAGCGCACGAGCACGGCCTTCCCGTCGCGCAGTTCGAACTTCGTCCTGATGCTGCTGCCGACGACCTGCTCCGGCGGGATACCGTAGGCCTGTTCCGCCCACGGGCGCATGAACTCGATGCCGCCACCCGAGACGATGTACGTCTTGAAGCCGTTCGCGCGCAGATAGGTGAGCACTTCCAGCATCGGCTGGTAGGTCATGTCCAGGAAGCGCCTGCCGGTGGTGGGATGCTTCGCCGCGGTGATCCAGCCCTTGACGATCTGCGCGAACTCGTCGGTGGTCATGCCCGCGTGGGTCGTCATGAAGAGCTCGAGGAGCGCATGGTCGCCTCCCGCGAGCGCGGCCTTGAAGTCGCCCTTGAGGATCGAGGCGAACGGTTCCTTCGTTCTCCACTCGGGATGCTGCGGCGCGAGCGCCTTCACGCGGTCGACCGCGAAGTAGAACTGAACTGGCATGGGCTGTTCGCACCAGAGCGTGCCATCGTTGTCGAACGTCGCGATGCGCTCGGGCGCCGGCGCGAACTCCGGTGAGCCCGGCTTCGTGACCTTGGTGACGAAGGCGATGATGGATTGCTTGGCCGGGCCGTTGTTCCATGACGGGAGCGGATCGGCGGCGCGGGCGGGCGTGCCGGTGAGGGCCAGTGCGCCGATGAGCGCGACGGCGAGCAGGTGGTGCCTGCCTATCGAGCCCCTGCCGATGTGTGCCCTGTCCACCGCTGTCATGTTCGAGTCGTTTCTCCATCTCGATCCATTGTCGGTGGCTGGAGCGTCGTGGACGGGCATCCGAGGGCGGGCGGGCCGGCCGCGGACTTCGCGGGGTCCGTGCATGGGCCGGGAGCGGACTCTCTCACATCCCCCTGCGTCCCACCGGGCGGCTACGCCGGCTTCGCCCCGCGGGCGTCGATCGATCGCGTCACGGCCGCGAACACGAGCATCGCGACGAGCGAAACTGCGCCGACGCCCGCGAACGCGTACCAGAGGTAGTGCGCATGCGCGTAGACGGACGGCATCGCCGCACGTCCCGCCAGCCAGGCCGTGTGCTGCGCCTGCAGCTCGGGTGTGAGCCGGGAGGGATCGGGGCAGAATGCCTTGAGCAGGTAGCCGGCGAAGATGAAGCCGAAGAGCCACGCGAAGAACGTGTTCATGTGTGCGTAGCCGAGATACAGGCCCTCGCGCCCCGCGGGCGCCTGCTTCGAGGCGAACTCCAGGTACTTGGGGCTCAGGAAGCACTCGGCGAAGCCCTGGATCGCGATGCCGATCACCATCATGAGCGTGATCGGGTGCACCGAGGCCCCGAACACGTGCACGTTGCCCGAGAAACGATGGGAAGCCGCCATGGCGAGCGACGAGAGCGGGATCAGCACCATCGCCACGGTGATCGAGGCGATCGGGGCCCACGTGCGCACGAGCTGCGTCACCCCCACGACGCACAACACGACGACGAGCGGGTTCACGTTCGCGTACCACTCGGGCTTGTAGGTCTCCCCGGCCATGCGGATGACGTAGTCGGGCATCGAGGCGTAGAGCTGCCCCTGGATCGCCCAGAACCCTGCGGTGATCAGGATGAGCGCGGTGAATCGCAGGTTGCTCATCGCGATCGCCATGCCGCGCAGCGTCTCGCCGATGCTGCGTGGGCGTTCGCCACCGCTCGCGCGCGGGAAATAGGTGAACGCCACGACGAGCAGCCCGACCAGTGCCGCCACCGCCGAGAAGTACGGCACGTTACCGACGCCCATCTGGATGCGGATGGGTGCGACGATGGTCTTGCCCGTGAACGAGCCGATGTTCACCATCATGTAGAAGATGCTGAATGCGCGCGCGCGGTTGGCCTCGTTGGAGGAGAGCGACGCGGTCGCCGTGATGACCGGCTTCACGAACGAGCCGCCGATCACCACCAGCAGGAGCGCCCCCATGACGGGCCAGAAGGCGTGGAAGCGGCCGAGCGAGCCGTAGCCCGCCGCGAGCAGCGCGAACGCCAGCAGGAGCGACGCCCGGAAGCCGAGGCGGTCGGCGAGCGCGCCGCTGAAGAACGGGAACAGGTAGATGAGCGCGCCGAACAGCCCCGCCACGAACCCGGCCTGGACGTCGTCGAGTCCGACCACGCGCAGCAGGTAGGTGCGCAGGGCGATGAACGTGCCGTAGTACGCTGCGCGCTCGCACAGCTCGGAGGCATTCGCGAACC
>CAYSWZ010000062.1:0-28037 GCA_964434945.1 uncultured bacterium
GCAGCCTACCATCGGCCATCGGGTGCGTCGCCGAACTCGTTCGCGTGCGGTCGCCGTCGAGCGGAGGTTCGCGGCCGGGGAGCCTGCACCAGCCCGGGCGAGTGTCGAAGCCCGCCGCGCGCCGGTTGCGTCGGGGAGCGCACCCGGACTTGGTCGGGTGAAGCCCCCGGCCACCTGCTGCCTGCGAATGGGCAGGACTTCCAGCGACGTCTCATGGGCATACGCTAACCCATTGACATGATGATAGCTGGGACCGGCAACGAAAGCGCCAGATCGCCGGATCGGAATGGGCAGGGGTTGGCCCGTCGGTGCGACTGCCCGGGATCAGCGCCTGCTCACAGAGCTTCGACGTACGCCGTCTCCCCGTGCAGCGTTTCGTCGAGGCCGGCCTCCTCTGCCCCGGCCGCGACCTTGACCGGCGTGATCCGGTCGATGAGCCACAGCATCCCGTACGTGAATACGAACGCCCACACGGAGGACAACAGCACGGCGGCGCACTGCCTCACGAAGAAGCCGGGGTTGCCCGCGAGCAGCCCGTCCGTGCCCGCGGGGTTGTAGGTCCGGGTTGCGAACACGCCCAGCATCACGATGCCGATGAATCCTCCCACGCCGTGCACCCCCCACACGTCGAGCGCGTCGTCCCAGTGGAGCCTGTTCTTGAGCGCCACCGCGTAGAAGCACACCACGCCCGAGACGATGCCGATGATCGTCGCGCTCATGGGTGAGACGTAGCCGGCGGCGGGCGTGATGGTGGCCAGCCCGGCGACGGAGCCGGTCAGCAGCCCCAGGAACTTGGGCTTGGCGCCCGAGATCCATTCCACCAGGAACCACGCCATGCCCGCGAACGAGGCGGCGAGGTCGGTGTTGAGGAACGCGGTCGTCGTGACGGAGTCGACGCGGAATTCGCTGCCCGCGTTGAAGCCGTACCACCCGAACCACAGCAGCCCCGTTCCGAGGGCCACGAGCGGAATGCTGTGCGGACCCTTGTCCGGCACCTTGCGCCTCCCGACGTAGAGCACCGAGGCCAGCGCCGCGATGCCCGCGATGTTGTGCACCACGATCCCACCTGCGAAGTCGAGAACGCCCCACTTCGCCAGGATGCCGCCGCCCCACACCATGTGGACGAACGGGAAGTAGACGAACAGCAACCACAGGGTGAGAAAGATGAAGTACGCCTTGAACGTCACGCGGTTCGCGAACGCGCCCGTGATGAGCGCCGGGGTGATGATGGCGAACATCATCTGGTAGGCGACGTGCACGATGAGGGGGATGCTGTCGTTGGGAGACGGCGACGTCAGGTGCACCCCGCGCAGGAACGCCATGTCGAGATTGCCGATCACGCCGCCCACGTCCCCCGAAAAGCACAGGGAATAGCCGCACACGAACCAGACGACCGTGGTCCAGCACAGCGAGACGAAGCTCTGGATCATGATCGCGAGCACGTTCTTCCGCCCGACCAGCCCGCCGTAGAAGAAGGCGAGCCCCGGGGTCATCAACATCACGAGGCTGCTGCACAGCAGCATGAACGCGGTGTTGCCCGTGTCGATTCGAAGCACGCGGATCCTCCTCGAGCAGGGTGACAGCGGTCGTGCGGCGGATGCGTGTGCGCGCGGCGCATCGCGCGGCCGGGTGCTGCGTGACGCGGACACGCGCCGCGCGGCCGGTCAGGATACGCCTCCCGGGCCGGCTGGCGACAGTTCGCCTCGGGCCCGCTCGCGCGGGTGGGTGCGCGGGGCCGCGCCGCGCGGGCGCCCGCGAGCGAGGCCGGACCCGAAAATACAGCGACCACCCCGGTCTGGGGTGGTCGCCGGAGGCAGCCGGTCGGTTCAGTTCACCGATAGTGCGACTTCACCGAGCCCCACGTGGATCGGAGCGTCGGGACCGCGGAGTCGCAGTACGCCATGTCGGCCAGCGACAGGTGATAGGGATTGATCGGCTGCACCATCGGGTTTCCCGCCCACGCCGCCAGCGGCAGCGCCGCGCCCGGACCGTCGGGCGGACGCTGGCCGGGCAGCAGCGGGATCCACATCGCGCCCCCCGCGGACTGCGGATCGAGCCCGGTGTAGGAGACCGCGACGAAGTAGGTGCCCGTGGCCAGCGAGACCGCCGGCGCGAGCAGCGTCTTGTTCCCCCCCGAGCAGGTCTGGTTCGTGAGCACGCCCTTGCCGGTGGCGTCGAACAGCCACACGTTCGGACCGTTGAGGTAAGCGCACTGGAGCTGGACCAGGGGCTGGCCCGCCGGAGGAACGGACGAGAGCCGGATGCAGTAGACATCCACGTCGGTGGGCGACGCGAGCGTGCCGTTGATCGAGAAGAGCGGACCGCCGCCGATCGTGGACTGCGCGGTCGACAGCAGGTCGCCGGCATCACCGGTCTCGGTCCACACCTGGGCACGCGCGCCGGAGGCGCAGAGCAGCAGGACGGTGGCGAGCAGCGCGTGGAGGCGAATGAGATTGCGGAGTGAGGTCGGTCGATTCATGGAGGCTCCAGTCGAGGGGGACGGGCGCGCACGCCCGTGCGGAAGCTCCAACGTATCAACCTGCTCGAACCGCGCGTACGGGATTCTCATCGCGCACCCCTTGCCGAGCACTCGAATTCACACGAACCGTGCAGAATGCAATTCCGCGCGTGCGAATCGTGCATTTCGCACGACGGTGCCGGGCCGCTGCCGTCGACCGGGCCGCTCCGCCGAGTGCGGGCGCCCGGCACGGGCGTCGTGCTATCGTGCGCCGCGCGCCACGCGCATCGGGTCGGCGATCTCACGACAGGTTCGGGAGCCGGGATGGACAGGCCGCCACTCCACCGCATCCTCTATGCGCAGGTCGTGTTCGCGATCGTGTGCGGCATCCTGCTGGGACAGTTCGCGCCGCACGCCGCGGTGCAGATGAAGCCCCTGGGCGACGGGTTCATCAAGCTCATCAAGATGCTCATCGCCCCGATCGTGTTCTGCACCATCGTCTCCGGCATCGCGGGCATGCGGGACGTGAAGAAGGTCGGGCGCGTGGGCGGCAAGGCGCTCCTCTACTTCGAGGTGGTGTCCACGTTCGCGCTGGCATTGGGCCTCGGGGTGGCCAACACGCTCCGGCCCGGCGCCGGGTTCAACGTCGATGTCGCGACGCTCGACCCGTCGGCCACGGCCGAGTACACGACGCGCGCGCATGCCCAGGGAACGGTCGAGTACCTGCTCAACATCATCCCCACCACGCTGATCGATCCGTTCGCGCACGGCGACGTGCTTCAGGTCCTGCTCGTCGGGGTGCTGTTCGGGTTCGCGCTGTCGCAGCTCGGCGACACCGGCCACCGACTCACCCGGGCCGTCGAGCTCGCGGGCAAGTCGGTGTTCGCCGCCGCGAACATCATCATGAAGGCCGCGCCGATCGGGGCGTTCGGCGCGATGGCGTTCACGATCGGCAAGTACGGCCTCGCCTCGCTGCTGCCGATGGGCCGTCTCATCGCCGGTGTCTACCTGACCAGCGTGCTGTTCGTGCTCGTGGTGCTGGGGAGCATCGCGCGGGCGACCGGCTTCAGCCTGGTGCGCTTCCTCGCCTACATCCGTGACGAGCTGCTGATCGTGCTCGGAACGAGTTCCTCCGAGAGCGCCCTGCCACGGCTGATGGAGAAGCTGGAGCGCCTGGGCTGCTCGCGCTCGGTCGTCGGCCTGGTCGTGCCGACGGGCTACTCGTTCAACCTCGACGGCACCAACATCTACATGACCATGGCCGCGCTGTTCATCGCCCAGGCCACGAACACGCATCTCACGCTCGGCCAGCAGCTCACCATTCTCGGGGTGGCCATGCTCACCTCCAAGGGCGCGAGCGGGATCACCGGCGCCGGATTCGTGACGCTCGCCGCCACGCTCGCGGTGGTCCCGACGATTCCCGTCGCCGGCATGGCACTCATCCTCGGCATCGACCGGTTCATGAGCGAGTGCCGGGCGCTCACCAATTTCATCGGCAATGGCGTCGCGAGCGTGGTCGTCTCGCGGTGGGAAGGCGAACTGGATCGCGACCGCCTCGCCCGCGTGCTGAGCGGCACGCCCGAGTAGCGGTTCCAGCCGCGACGGAGCGGAAACGCGTTCGCCACCGCAAGCCACGGCCTCCCTGCGGCCGCGACGGCTGTGCCATACTGCCGCACCGTGACGCCGCCACCCGGACCACGTGGCCTCGGCTGGACACTCGCCACTTGGGCCATCGTCATCGCCGCCGCCGCGATCCTGTCCGCCCGTCTCCCGGCGGTGTTGCAGGGCGGGGTGGATGCGATCCCGGGCACCGGCTCGGACCGGGCGACACGCCTGATCAGCGGCCGGTTCGGATTCGGCACCCTCTATCAATACCCCCTCGTCGTCCATGCGGATTCGCTCGCGAGCACCGACCCCGCGTTCGGTGCGGCGATCGAGCGGATGACGGCGTCGCTCTCGGCGCTGCCGCAGGTCTCGCGTGTCGAGACCGCCTGGAACTCGCCGCGCGGCGAGCTCATGGGCGACGACGGGCGGAGCGCCCTGCTGCTGGTGACGCCCGGCGTCGAGACGTTCTATGCCGCCGAACTGCTCACGGACACGCTGCGCCGCGCGGTGCGGGCGCACGCGCTGCCCGCGGGGATGCACGCCGAGGTCACGGGCGCGACGGCCATGCTGCACGATCTCGACGTGCGCTCGTCCTCCGACCTGCTCACCGCCGAGCGCGTGGCACTGCCGGTCACCGCGGTGATCCTGCTGCTCGTGTTCGGCGCGCCGCTCGCGGCACTCCTCCCCATCCTTCTCGCGCTCGCCTCCACCTCGATCGGCCTCGCCGGCCTCTACCTCCTCAGCGCCCGCATGGCGGTGAGCGTGTTCGCGCAGAACGTGGTGTCCATGATCGGGCTCGGTGTCGGCGTCGACTACGCGCTGTTCGTGCTGAGCCGGTTTCGCGAGGCGCGCGCGCGCGGCCTCGATGCGACCGCGGCGGCCGGCGAATCGCGCGAGGCCGCCATCCACTCCGTGCTGCTCTCCGGCACCACGGTGGCGGTCGGGTTCCTCGCGCTCTTTCTCGTGCGCGCGTCGTTCCTGCACGCCATCGCGCTCGGGGGCGTGCTGGTCGTGGTCGCGGCGGTGACCGCCGCGATGACGCTGTTGCCCCCGTTGCTCGCGCTGGGCGGACCCGCCCTCGACTGGCCGCGCCGGCCCGTGCCGCCGCGACCGGATGCCCCGTCGCCGTTCTGGTCGCGCTGGGCCCGCCGCGTCATGCGCCGGCCGTGGGCGTGGATCCTCGGCTCGCTCGCGCTGCTCGCGGTCTTCCTCCTCCCGCTTCCGCGCATGCGCGGCTGGAACATCGGGGCCGGGGATCTCCCGACCTCGACCGAGGCACGCGTCGGGTACGACGCGCTCCGCGAGCACTTCTCGCCCGGGTGGATGGGGCCGATCGTGATGGTCGTCGAAGCCCGCGGCCGGAATACGCTGTGGAGCGACAGCACCTGGCGGGTGCTCCTCCCCGTCCTGAGTGAACTCGAGAGCGACCCGCGGAGCGGCCGCGCGCTCGGGCTCCACCGGCCGCTGTCCCTGGCCATGCTCCTGCCGGCCGGGCAGCGCAGCCTCGGCGGCGCGCCCGAGGAGTTGCGTGACGTGCTCGCGCGCGTCCTCTCGGCGGACGGCCGGATCGGCCTCGAGGCATTTGTCACGCCCGAGGGACCCGAGGCGCGCGCCACCATGCGCTACCTGGCGGAGCTGCGTGTGCGGCGCTGGCCGGGGCTCGAGCGCGCCGGGGTCGTCCTCCACTGGGGCGGCTCCTCCGCCATCATGCAGGACTTCGACCACGAGATGTTCACCAGCGCCCGGCGGGTCATCCTCGTGGTGGTGCTGAGCACGTTCCTGCTTCTCGCGCTGATGCTGCGCTCGGTGTTCATCGCGTTCAAGGCCACCTGTCTCAACGCGGTGTCCGTGCTCGCGGCCTACGGCTTCCTCGTGCTCGTGTTCCAGGACGGGATCGGGGCGCGCGCGATCGGGCTCACGCCGCCGGGCGGGCTCAACTCGTTCATCGTCCTGATGCTGTTCACCATCCTGTTCGGGCTGTCCATGGACTACGAGGTGTTCCTGCTGAGCCGGGTGCGGGAGGAGTACGCACGGACCGGCGACAACGACCAGGCGGTCGCGGCGGGCCTCGCACGCACGGGCGGCATCATCACCAGCGCCGCGCTCGTCATGATCTCCATCTTCGCAGCGTTCGGGTTCACGCGACTGGTCCCGACCCGCGAGTTCGGCCTCGGGCTCGCGTTCGCGGTTGCACTCGACGCCACGTTGATCCGCCTCGTGCTGGTGCCCGCGCTCATGAAGGTGTCGGGGCGGTTGAACTGGTGGTGGCCGGGCGGACGGCACGCGTCCTGAGCGGCGCCCGGCCGCCGCTCAGGTCCCCGGACGCCTGCCGAGGAGACGGCGCAGGGCCACGAGATCCGTCTTCGAATCGTGCCGCCGGTCGCGCGGCAGGTGCGCGAACACCCGCAGCTCGTCGACCGGAGCACCCACCTCGGATCTGAGATGCGCCGCGGAGGCAGCGCCGAACGTCCCGCCGTCGCACTCCACGCACAGCACCGCACGCTCACCGAGCGCGGCATCCGCGACCCCGAGGTAGGCGGCGTGGCGGACTCCCGGGTGCTCCAAGGCGCGCGATTCCACCGGCTGCGGCCACCAGGTCCTGCCCGCGCGCCGGACGCGCTGTTGGAGTCGGCCCATGAGCCACAGCCGGCCGAGCGAATCGAGCCGGGCCGCGTCGCCGGTGCGGTGCCACACCGCGCCGCCGTCGCGGATCTTGTCGGCGCGTTCGGCCTCGGCGTCGGCGAGGTCGCCGCGCGCGACGTGCTCGCCGGCCACCACCACCTCCCCCACGCTCCCGCGCGTCACCTCCCACTCGCTCCAGCCGCCGGCGACGACCTCGATCGGCCCGTCGTGCGGGCGCACCAGGCGGCACGTCACCGACGGCACCGGCCGGCCCACGCACAGGCCGCCATCCCGGGCCGCATCGCCGGCCAGCGCTGCGAGCATCTCGCTGGCCTCGATGCCGGCGATGGGCTCGGCCTCGGTGCTGCCGTAGACCACGTAGGCGTGGTCGGCCACCTCGACCAGCGCGCGCGCGAGCGCCACCGGTACCGGCGCGCCACCGGTATGCAGCGCACGCAGCGGGAGGCGCGTCCCGCGTGCACGGCAGTGCTCGGCGAGCCTTGCGTAGAATGCGGGCGAGCCACTGCTCGTGGTCACGCGCTCGGAAAGCATCTGCGCCCGGATGACGGCCGGTTGGATGTCGCCCGGGCGCCGCGGGTCGAAATCCGGAAGCACGCTCGTGACGCCGCTCGCCAGGTTGTTGAGCACGAACACCGGCAGCGACGGCATGTCCACGTCGCCGGGGGCGGCGTGCAGGTGCGCGGCGAGCGCCAGGTGCTGGCTCCACAGGAATCCGTGCGAGCGCTCCGCCGCCTTGGGCCGCCCGGTGCTGCCGGTCGTGAACGTGATGAGCGCGGGCGCATCGGGCGCGAGCAGCGCGGGCTCCGCGGCCGCGTTGGGCGTGCGCGGGAGGCCGTCGCCCACGAGCACGGCGCGCGGGATGCCGCGCACGGCGGCGCTCGTCAGGCGCAGGAGGTGTGCCCGGGGCACGCCCAAGAACGCGCGCGGCCGGGTGACCGCGATCGCGGCGTCGAGCCGGCCGCGGCCCGCCCAGGCGTCCACGAACACCGCCACCGCGCCGATCCGGAGCGTGCCGAGCAGCACGGCGTAGAGCGCGATCGACATGGGGACGAAGACCAGCACGCGATCGCCCGGGCCGATCCCACGCTCCCGGAGCACCGTCGCCCAGGCCGCCACGCGCGCGTCCAGCTCGGCAAACGAGACGCGCCGGACGCGCCGGCCGTGCGTCTCCACGATCGCGGGACGCTCCGGGTGGCGGGCGGCAAGGCCCGCGAGCCTCGCCGCGATGTTCGCGTTCGGGATCCGGTCCGCGCCCGGATTCACGGTTGCCGCTCGTAGAGCGCGTAGCGGCGAAACACGCGCGACCGATGCCGCGAGGACATGTGCATCGAGAAGTTGGCGACGTGCATGAGCGCGTGGATCACCGAGCGCGCGCCGAGCCCGGCGGACCGTTCGCGGAGGAGGTCGAGCATGTGCCCGGCGAGGCCCCTGCCGCGTGCCTCCGGCAGCGTGGCCACGGTCTTGACGATCGCGCGCGGCTCGCCCGCCTCGGCGCCGAGCGGGTCCGGATACGCGAACTGGAACGCCACCGGCCGGCCCATCGCGTTCTCGGCGATGAGTACGAGCTCGGGCCGCAGCAGCGCGCGCAGGCCCGTGATCTGCACCCGGAATTCCTCCCAGGCGATGGGTGTGTAATAGAGGTTGCCCGCGAACGCCGCGAGACTCAGCTCGAAGAGGACCCGGAGCTCCGCGGTGAAGTTCGCGGGGTCGAGCGTGCGGACGCGGATGCCGGCGCGCGCCACGCGCTCCGCCAGTTCGCGCGCGTCGGCCGCGGGTTCGTCCGGTGACTCGTCCACGCGGCTCTCGTAGCGGGCCGCGACCGTGAACCCCGCCGACTGGAACCACGCGGGATACGCCGAGGGGTTGACCGGCTCGCCGAAGAATGGTGCAGGCTCGTGCGCCGGGTCGTCCGCGCCGGGGAGCGCGAGCCGGTAGCGGCCCCACGTGCTGCCGTTGATCGGAGCGAGCACGCGGCTCACGCCGCGCGCCGCCAGCGCGACGCATGCTTCCTCGAGGAGCAACTGCGCCGCCTCGGCGTCGTGCGCCTCGAAGTGCCCGATGAGCCCGCACTCGCCGCTCACCCCGTGCAGGCCGGAGGCGACGCCCAGGCTCGCACGACCCACCGGGCGCCCGCCGCGCAGCACGAGCCGGCACTCGGCGCCGGGCGTCACCGCTTCGGAAGGCAGCCCTCGGTAGTCCCGCATCACGGTGCGGACCTCGTCGAATGCGTCACTGTCGGGCGTCCCGTACGGGAAGGCGCGCAGCACGAGCGGCGCGGTCACGGCGCCGCCCGCCACGGCTCGATGCCGAGTGCCGACAGGTGGAGCGGGAGGACGACCAGCGTCGCCAGCAGGACGCTCAGCGCCAGGAGCCGGAGCGCCCATACGCTGCCGGCGGCCGGCTGGAAGATCCTGCGCAGCATGAGGTGCGAGACGAGGCCCAGCACGCACACGAGCGCCACCAGCCCCAACTCGATACCGAGCCGTGGGCCGTGCAGTGCCCACGACCCCAGCAGCGCGACGGCGCCGAAGCCGAGCGTCACGGCGACCAGCCCGCGATACGCCGGCGCACGCTTCCGCAGGCGCGGGACGCTCTCGAAGTTCCAGTACGCGATCACCGCGACGGAGGCGGCGAGCGCCCCGACGAACAGCACGTGGAAGGGATGGCCGGTGCGAAGCGGCCCGGGCGCCGGGACCAGCGTCGCGAACGAGTTGTCCGCGAACAGCCACAGCGCCGCGACGATGACCACGTAGAAGATGGCCTGGACGTCGTAGCCCCCGGCCGGGGCCGCGAGCCGGCGGTGATCGTTTCGATCGAGGGCCACGAGCGCGACGAGCGTGAGCGCCGGGGCGATGAACCAGCGCGGCCCGCCCAGGCCGAACGCGCCGTAGAGCACGAGGTGTGCCGCCACCGCGCCGCTGAACGACAGGTAGCGCGTGCGCCGCGCGAACAGCAGCATCGCCGCCAGGATGCCGAGTTGCACGGCGAGCTGAACGCCGATCGCCGCCGAGGATCGCGGGGTCAGCTTCACCAGCAGGTAGTACGTGGTGAGCGGCAGCACGAGGTTGTCGATGCCGCCGGTGGTGATCGCCTCGAACGCCGTCACGAGGAGCGCGAGCTGGAGCGAGATCATGACGCAGGTCCCGCGGTCGATCCGGGTGAGGAGCAGGAGCGGCAGGTGCGTGCCGAGGAACGCGGTGAACAGGAACACCGCCGAGCCCTCCAGCGTCCGCTGGTCGTGGTGCACCGCGTAGCGATGACGCCCGTACGTCTTTCCCAGTAGTGCGGCGAGCGCGTCGCAGATGACCAGGGTGATGAGCGACACGAGATAGAAGACGCGATGGCCGGCGGACACCACGAACAGGAGGTAGACCCCGGCCGGAAAGTAGATCTCGCCGTAGGACCGCCGCTCCACGTCGAACAGGCTGGGCAGCAGCCGCTGCCGACGGGCCCATGCCAGCGCGACCGCGATGCAGGCCAGCAGCACCAGCAGCGTCCAATGGCTGCGCAGCACCCACGGCAGCATCCCCGCCGCGATCCCGAGCGCGACGTGGAGCGTCTTGCGGGTCCACTCGACGGGCGGGTGGTAGCGGCGGTACCAGGCCTCGGTCCCGGCCAGGATCGCCGCGAATCCGAGTGCGAAGAACGCCGCGCGCAGCACTTCGCCGCCCCAGCCCCCGCCCGGAACGATCGCCATCACTCGTTCACCTCGTCGATATGGAACGCGCAGTAGAACCACGCCCGGTCGCGCGCGTGCAACGCGCTCGCCTCGGCTTCCAGGCCGCGCACGCGCCCCGCGAGCGCCCGCGGAATGCCGCGCGGAACGAGCATGTTCCAATAGACGAGACGGGCCCCCGGCGACGCGGCCGCCACCAGGCGTGCGTAACACTCCGCGTGCTCGGCGGAGCCCATGTACTCGAACAGGTCCGACAGATTGAATCCCTCGAATCTGCCGGCGGCGGCGCGCTCGACCGGTCCGTGCACCAGGCGCACGCGGTCCACCCGCTCGCGGATGGAGGTGAAGTGCTCGGCCCGCAGGTAGCGGGGCACGGCCTCCGGAGGGAACCGGCCGGTGACGATGTACGCCAGCCAGGGATTGTCCGCCACCGGGATCTCGGTGAGCGCGTGCCGCGTCCGCTCGAGAATCCGCGCGCCCACCCCACCCTGCACGTGCGTGAAGAAGGCCGGGTCGCGACCCACACGCCCCATCACCATGCGGCTGAAGAACACTCGGAACAGGAGCCGCCAGCGGGGCGTATCCCAACGCTCGCGGTAGAAGGCACGCTGTGCCTCGATCGTGCGGGGTTCGCGCAGCGCGCGCACCGTGGCGCCGCCGTGGATCCAGGGCAGCACCCACCGGCGGAAGAGCCTGAAGTAGTTCTCGAATCGACCGGCGTGGAGGATGCCGGCGCTCAACTCCTGCGCACGGCCGTCCCAGAAGGCCCGCGCCTCGGGCGACAGGTCGGGGCGGAGCGTGCGATAGGTCGCGCGCCGATCCGCGTCGGGGAGCACCCCGAGAAACGCCAGCAGTCGATCGTGCGCGAGCCGCCGGAAGCCCGCGAGGCGAAGCTCGAGGCAGGCGAGCTGCGCGGCGCTCCAGTCCACCGCCACCACCTCCGCGGGGTCGAGCGTGAGGAGCGCCAGCACGTTGTCTCCCGCCGAGGCGATCGACAGGAGACGCGCCCCGCGCGCCACGCCCGCGAGCGCGTCGCACAGCACGTCCGCATCCTCCCAGACGTTCGCGTAGCGCACCTGGTCCCACGCCGCACGGCGGCCCACCGTGCCGCCCCCGCTCTCGCGAGTCACGCCGGACCTTCGAGACGCCGCACGTGGCCCGTGGTGCCGTCCATCTCGACCTCTTCGCCGTCGCGGAGCGTGCGCATGAGGCCCGCGACACCCACCACGCACGGGATGCCCATCTCGCGCGCCACGATCGCCGAGTGGCTCAACAGGCTGCCGCGCTCGACCAGCAGGCCCGCGACGGCGGGAAACAGCACCGTCCAGCCGGGATCGGTGCGCTCCGCGACGAGGATGTGGCCGGCGAGTTGGCGCGCTTCGCGCGGATTGCGCACGAGCCGCACGCGGGCCCGCACGATCCCGGGGCAGCAGCCGGTGCCCTCGAGCGCCGCGGCGTGCGCTCCGCCCGGGCCGGGCGGCGAGCCCCCCCACTCCCGCCCACTCGGGGGGCCCAGGGTCTCGAAGCGGTCCGGCGGGGCCGTCTCGCGCGCAAAGCCCGCGAACTCCGCGCGCCGTGCCGTGACGAGCGCGCGCAGCTCGGGACCCGATGCGGGCGACTCGATGGCCACGAACAGTTCCTCGCGCGTGAGCAGGAACACGTCGCGCGTCTCCTCCAGCCGGCCGGCCCGTGCGAGGCCCGCTCCGAGCGCGAGAAAAATGCGGCGCACGACGCCGAACACGCGCGTCCGCTCGAATCGCAGGTTCTCGCGGTCGCGCACGCGCCGCCGGGCGCGCGCCAGCACGGCGCGGAAGACCACGCGACGCGGCCACGGCAGGCGTGCGGCCACGCGCGACTCGGCGGCGGCCCGGATCGCGCGTTCGTGCTGCCACGCCGCCTCGGGATCACGTGTGCCGCCCACGACGTAGGCCCGCAGGGTCTGAAAGAGGAACGTCGGGTCCTCGCGGAGCGTCACCGTCTCGAGCTTCAGCTCCTCCATGCAGCGGTCACCGAAACGGGCGAGGTAGGCGTCGAGGTCCTCGCGGAGGGCAGCGGCCGCGGGAGAGTGTCCGGGTGCGGCCACGAGCCGGTCGAGGAACGCACGGTCGTCGGCGTGCGTCTCGAGCAGTGCGCGCAGCTCCGGCTCCGCGCTCACGCGGCGCGCCATCGCCATGATCCGCCGCGCCGGTTCGGTGGAGACGATGCCGCCCTCGCCGCACAGCAGGTCGTTCACGAGCGTGGGTGGCGTGTCCGGCAGCCAGCGCTCCGTCAGCCGGCCGAGGACGCCGAACCAGATCATCGCGAAGAAGTCGTTCACGAGCGGCGTTCGCCAGTGATGCAAGAGCTCGCTCTCGAGCCGGTGGTAGAGGGCGAGCGCGCGCTCGGGCGGCCAGCGCTCGAGGTCCTCGGCCGCGAGCGGTCCCAACACCCGCTCCAGCCGGGCGTGGAACGCCGGCACCTCCGTGCGCAACCGCCGCGCCTCGCGCACGAGTCGCAGCAGCATGCGCACGAGACTGGCGAAGTCGCGAACGCGGCTCCCCGTCCCGGGCAGCGGGGGTGGGTCGGTGAGCAACTCGCGCACGCCCATCATCTTCTCCATGAACGCGCGATTCCAGGTGAATCCCGGCAGCAGCGCGAGCGTGCGGTACCAGTTCAAGAGATCGTAGTAGACGCGACCGCGCACCAGCCCGAGCATGTTGGCGAACACGGTCGCGTGCGACGCGAGCAGCGCCTCCGGCGTGCCCATGAGCCGGCAGAACTGGCGGTACACGTCCTCGTAGACGCCGCGGGCGAACGAGAACGTGAGCGGCGTGGTCACGCCGCCGTAGCTCTCGATGATGTTGCTGTTGTCCCACACGTGGCGTTCGCCCCCGGCCGGGGTCTCGCGATTCCGCGTGCCGAGCGTGGTGATCGGTCGCGACTGGAGAATGACGAGCTGCCGCTCCGGTCCCGCCAGCGCCCACTCGATGTCCTGCGGGCCCGCCGAGGCCTCGGCAATGGCGTAAGCACTCGTCACGAGCGCGCGAAGCTCCGGGTCGCTCAACGCCGGCAGGTCGCGCAGGCTCTCCGGCACGGACGTCATTCGAACCTCCCCCGCGGCGTCGAGCCGGAGCGCCCGGTCCTTGTGCGCGAGCGTCGCCTCGATCGCGCCGGGTCTGCCGTGCTTGAACTCCACCCGCCACGTGTCCGCCTCCAGCTCACCGCTCACGAGACCCTCGCCCAGTCCATGAACGGCACTCACCAACATGTTGTCCGGCAAGTTCTTGACCGGGTCACGCGTGAAGACCACGCCCGCGACCTCGGCATCGGCCATGGCCTGGATCACCACGGCCATCTCCGGGAGCCGCGGCGCCTGTCCCCCGGCGTAGGCCATCGCGTGCGCGCTTGCCGCGGATGCCCAGACCCGGCGCACGGCATCCCACAACGTCGTCCACTCGCCGGGCGCCGCGCGCACGCCGAGCACGGTCGCATACTGGCCCGCGAACGACCGGCCGGCGTCGTCCTCGGCCATCGCGGACGAACGCACGGCGAACAGCGACGACTCCGGCAGGAACGACATTGCCGAGCAGAGCGCGCTCCGCACCGGGTCGGGACAGGCCAACGTTCGCACCTCCTCCACCCAGGCCTCCGCGGCGCCCGCTCCGACCGATCGTGGCGGCGCGTAGTTCGTGAACGCTTCGACGCGCAGCACCACGAATCGCGGCACGGTGAATCGGTGCGTCGCCGCGAGTGTCGCGAGCCGGGCGAGGTGGTGTCCCTTGCCGCCGACCTCACGGATTCGCGGCAGGCGGCCGGCGCCCGGACGGAAGAGGAGCGCATGGAGCGCGACGGGGGCCGCGGCCTCGCTCATCGCGCGTCGACCCGGTGCAGCAGCTGCGGGAGGAGCGGCAGGATCCCGAGCGAGAGGTACGTGAGCGCCGGCCACGCCTGGCTCACGCGTTCGACCGCGCGCGCGGCGCCGCGGCCCCGCGTTCTCATGAACTGGAACGCCGGCACGCCGGCCGCGACGGCGAGCGCCGCGAACACCACGAACGCTCCGCGTGGCCAGCCGACGTGGCGCGCCGCCAGCATCGAGAGCCACGCCGACGCCGCGAGCGCGCACAACCAGACCGCGGGAGCGAGCCGCGGCCCCCAGGCGTGTGTGTAGGTGTCGACGCCGGTTCGCTCGTCCGCCGGCGCGCGGAGCTTCCGCCCGATCTCGATCAACAGCCCGTTCGCGAACGTCACCGCCAGGAACCACAGCACGCCCACCGGAGGGTGGCGGCCCGCCGGGAGCCAGTCGAGCCCGGTCGTGTAGCCGTCGATCAGCGGCATGATCGCCATGTGCGTGAGGAGGTAGGCGGCCGCGTGCGCACGGAGCCATTCCCGGACGAAGAACTCCCGCGTCATGAGCGCCGCCCACGTCGCCACGAGCGCGAGCGGCAGCAGCAGCACCGGTGCGAGGAGCGCGTTCAGGAGCAGCGCGAGCGCGGTCGCCGCCACGCCGACCGCGCGCAGTTCCCGAAGCGTCAGGAGACCGCGCGGCACCGGCAGCTCGGGGCGGAAGCGGCGGTCGTCCTCGGCGTCCTTGTGCTCGTCGAGCACGCGCAGCACGAAGAAGCACACGAGCGACGTGAACGATCCCACCGCCAGCAGGGGGACACCCACGTGGCCGGGAGCGTGCCGCGCGTTGCGCGAAAAGGCCGCCGAGGCGACCGTGAACAGCGTGATGAGCGGCAGGAAGCCCGCGAGCGGAAATCGCTCGGCCTGGTAAGCGAAGAGCCGCCGCGGCAACGACGACGGCCGGGTGCTCCCGGGCGCCCCGCCCCGTGCCCGCGTCCCGGCAGGATCGCTCACTAGCTCCCCTGCGGCCGCCCGAGCCGTCGATGCGCCTCCGCGAAGTCGCCCGCGCACAACGAACCCACGATCGAGATCTCACCCGCGAGGCAGACCGCGGCGCAGATCTCCGCGAACTTCGCGGACTGCTCCTTCCCCTCGAGGCTCCCCTCGCAGCGAAGGATGCGCAGGCATTCGCGGGCGGTGGGCATGCGCGTGCCGCCCCCGACCGTGCCCACCATGAGGTTCGGGAGGGTGAGCGCGCAGTAGAGGTCACCTGCGCCGGTGCACTCGAGCCGGGTGATGCCGATGCTCGATTCGCTCACCGCGGCGATGTCCTGGCCGCACGCCGTGAACAGCGCGGCGATGCCGTTCGCCACGTGCCCGCTCACGCCGATCGAGCCGGTGACCGCTCCGCCCACGAAGCTCATCGTCCAGTACTGGGCCATCTTCTCGGGCGTCGTGTGCAGCCCCCGCTCGACCAGCGTTCGCGGGAGCGTGACCTCGGTGATCACGTGCCGGCCGCGCGTGGCGAGGAAGCTCAGCACCGTGGCCTTCTTGTCGCCCGACATGTTCGCCTCGAGGAACCACGCGCTCGGGCGCACCGGCGCCGACTCGAGGATCGTCGTGCAGATGGCCTCGGTGCACAGCGTCACCATGTTCTGTCCAGCCGCGTCCCCGGTGTGGAACGAGAAGATGAGGTAGACGTGATTGCCCTCGAGCTGGGCATGCATGTCGAGCAGCCGGCCGTGTGACGTGCGCGTCGCGGCGATGTCGCGGAAGCGCTCGAAGCTCGAGGTGGCCCATGCCGCGAACACCGCCGCGTCGGCGAGCGTCGGGAGGACGAACCCGGGCGCGCGCTGGACCTGCTCGGCGGTGATGAGCGCCGACACCCCGCCCGCACGCGACACGAGCCGCGCTCCGCGATGGTAGCTCGCGACCAGCGTGCCCTCGGTGGTGGCGAGCGGCACGTAGTAGTCCCCGTGCGCATGCACGCCATTCACCCGGATGGGCCCGATGAGCCCGGTCGGGATCTGCGTCATGCCGATGTACTGCTCGATGCTGCCCTGGAGCTCGGCGGGGTCGGGCGCCTCGGCGCGTCCCGCGAGGTGTGGCACCGCCACCCCCATGCCCTCGAGGAACTCGAGGCGCTGCGCCCGCGCCTCCGCCGACCAGTCCATCGGCCGCGGCACGTCCGGCGGGGGCAGTTTCTCCTCGGGGGAGCGCGACCCGAGGCGGCGGCCGAGCATGTCCAGCGACCCGAGCTGGCTCAGGCGACGAATCACCTCGAGCGCTTGCTGGCGCGATAGCGGCATCCGCTCCTCCACTCCAGTCCGAGCGCCGGCGGCTCCGGGGCCCCGAGGGACACGGGGGGGAATCGCGCCATTCTAAGCCGCGTGCTGCCGGAACGGGAAACGCCACCCGGGGCGCTTCTGGTTCACGCCGGCCTCGCGTTACGATGCCGGGCGCGGTCCGAGGGGACGCACACCGAACGCGACGGTCGAGGGGGGAGGCCGCATGGCTCCGACGCTGGGGAACGGCAAGATCTGTTACATCGAAATGCCCGCGCTCGACATTCGCCATTCCGCCGAGTTCTACGAAAAGGTCTTCGGCTGGCGCCTCCGCCAGCGCGGGGACGGTCACACCGCGTTCGACGACACGACCGGCGAGGTGAGCGGCACGTGGGTGCTCGGCCGCAAGGCGTCAGCGGAACCGGGGCTGCTCGTCTACATCATGGTGGACGACGTCGCCGCGACCGTCGACGCGGTCGTTGCACATGGCGGCGTCGTGGTGCAGCCGATCGGAGCGGATGCGCCCGAGGTGACCGCGAGATTCCGCGATCCCGGCGGAAACGTTGTCGGGCTCTACCAGCACCCGAGCCGTTCGGCCGCTGCTCCAACCAAGGGGTAACGCGCGGCATGCTGGAGACTCACTGCCCGGAGTGCCACCGGCCGGTCGCCGGTGGGCTCGCTGCGTGCCAGGCCGACTTCGAGGCGCTCCAGGGCCGCGAGCTCACCGAGCCCTCGAGCGACACGAGCCTTCGGTTCGTGGTGGACGCGTATGCGCTGCAGCACCCGGAGCGCTATTGCCTGAGCGCCCGGTCCTACGCCGCGCACTTGACCGGCATGCTCGCGGCCATGGAGCACGCGAGCAAGCCGGAGCTGCTGCGCGCGGTGCAACGCTGGTTGCCGAATGGCCCCCCGCTCGAGAAGCCGCCGCTTCCGGAGTCGCGCGGCGATCTCACGATCGCGAGTGTGCTCGCGGCGCCCGACCGGTTCGCGAGGGATCGGGCCATTCGCGCGTGGGGAGAGTCGGCGTGGACCGCATACGCGCCGTGGCACGAGCTGGCGCGGCAGTGGACGGCCGCGGCCTTCGCGGCGCGGCGCTGACGTGACGGGCTCAGTGCGGTGTCGCGCCCACCGCGGCGGCGGCCTGGTCCCGCAGGCCGCGAAGCGCGGTGTCGTCGGGCCGGTCGGCGAGCGCCTTCTCGGCGTAGTCGAGCGCCGCCGAGGCGAAGCCGGTCGCGAGCATCGCCTGGACGAACCGCGCGTGCGCGGCGGGCAGTTCCCCGAGCGGCACGAGGTGCGAGTCGCTCTGCGACAGGAACAGCAGCCAGCCGTCCCGCCCGGGCTGGTAGTCGTGGACGAACGCCACCGAGTCGGCGGCGGGCACCATCGCGCGAAGCGATCGCCCCTCGTCGAGCGTGGTCTCGAGCACGTAGCGCGCCACCGGGGCGTCCCCCGTGACGAGTCCGGAACCGAGGTTCACGTCCCGCGAGATCGACGCGGGAATGAGGATCGCCACGCGCGCGTGCCCCGCCACGAGCGCCGCCCGCACGTCGGCGATGGCGCGCCGCGCGATCTCGCTCTTCCGGAGCACGGGGTCCAGCGGCCAGTCGGTGGCGGTCATGCGCAGGTCCTCGCGGAGCGAGAGCAACACGTCGTTCCAGACGGCGTAGAGCGCCAGGACCGCGAGCGCCGCGGCCCACGCGGCACGCCCCCGACCAGCCGACCGGCGTGCGCGACGCGCGTGCCACGCCAGCGCAGCGTCCCAGAGCGCGGCGACGACCAGTGCCGCGCCCGCGAGCGGCACGTAGAGGTAGAAGAGATACGTCCGTCCGGGGAGCGGCAGGACGGGAAGCACCGCAAGCCACCACCACGCAGTGCCCGCACGCAGGCGCGGATTGCCGCGCCGGGAGAACGCGAGCCACGTGAGACCGATCGCCAGCACCGGCAGTACGACGCGCGCCAGTCCCCCGGTCGTGGCATGGAGGTCGGGAATCGGGTCCACGAGGTCCACGCTCCAGCCGAACAGTCTCGCCAGGTTCTCGAACAGGTTGGCTCCCCAGGAGACGGCGTAGGCCTGCCCGCCCAACCGTCCGCTGCCGACGCCGCTCAACAGCATCCCCGCGCCGAGCAGCACTCCGCTCACGAGGAGCGGCGCCAGGCTCCGCGCACGCTCGCGCCAAGCGACCCCGGGTGGCGTGGCGAACACCGCCGCAAACGGCACCAGCATCACGCTCTCCTTGGCCGAGAGCGCGAGCGCGAAGGCCGCGATCGCGAGTGCCATGCGCGGGCCGGGTGCGACGAGCAGCAGGGCGGCGAGCATGCCGGTGAGCGACAGCAGCTCCCCGATCGACGTAGCCGCGAACAGCGCGGAGAAATGGAGGCGACACGCGCCGAAGAGCCCGGCGCCGATGAATGCGGCGACCGCCGATGCTCCCCACCGCCGCGCGAGCCGGTGGAGGAGCGCCACGTTCAGCGCGTGCAGCGCGAGGCTGGTGGCGTGGTAGGGGAAGGGATCGTGCCCCCACAGCGGCACCACCGTGCGGAACCACGCCCAGCCGGAGAGCCAGCGCCAGAGCGTGAGCGGCCACGTCCGGATCCCCGCGGCCTGCTGGAACAGGATGAGGTCGTCGAGCGCGAAGTACTGGTGGAGCACGTGCCGCTGGACGACGAGCGTGGCCGCGAGCAGCGCCAGCACGATCGCCCACGGCGGCACTTCGAACGGCGAGGTTGCGACCGCCGGGCCGGCGGGCGAGCGGACCGGCTTGCGCGATGCGGGCTCGCGAGTCATGCGCGAGGTGTACCACCCGTCACCGGCTCCCGCACGTATCGTCGGAGCGCCGGTGTCCGTCCGGCCACCCAGGCCACGGCCAGCAGGCAGCCCACCCCGCCGCTCACGACGCTCGCGGCGACGCCGAACGCCTGCGCGACCAGCCCCGCCTCGAGCTCGCCGAGCTGCGGGCCGCCCATGAAGAAGATCATGTTCACGCTCGTCATCCGCCCGCGCATCGTGTCGGGCGTCGCGAGCTGGCGGATGACGTTCCGGATCACCATGCTCACCGTGTCGGTGGCGCCGGTGAGTGCCAGGCACACGAACGCCGCGGCGTAGTCGCGCGCGAGCCCGAAGCCCACCGTGGCGGCGCCGTAGCCCGCCACGGCCCACAGCAGCACCGCACCGCGGCGCCGGATGCGGTTCGCGAGTGGGGCCATGACGAGCCCCGCCAGCACCGCTCCCACGCTCGGCGCCGCCGACAGCACGCCGTAGCCGCGCGCGCCCACGCGCAGCAGGTCCGTCGCGACCATGGGGAGCAGCGCGGTCGCCGAGGCGAAGAACGTCGCGAAGAAGTCGAGCAGCATGGTGGAGCGGATGAGCGGCGTGCGGAAGACGAACGACAGGCCGTCTCGTGCCGCCGCCCACGACACCGCCGAGCGCTCCGCGGCCGGTGGCGCGGGCACGTCGCGCATCGCGAGCACCGCGGCGATCACGCACACGAACGACAGCGCGTTGACCGCATAGCACCACGCCACGCCGCGCGTGGCGATCATCAGGCCGGCGACCGCGGGCCCGACCACCGAGGCGACCTGGAACATGATCGTCATGAGGCTGATCGCGTTGGGGAGTTCGTCGCGCGGCACGAGCGTGGCGGTGAGCGACTGGCGCGCGGGGCCGTCGAACGTGCCGAACGCCGCCGACAGCGCGGTGAGCGAGTAGACCGGCCACAGCAGCCGGACGCCGGCGAACTCGAGCGCGGCGAGCGCCGCGGCGCATAGCGCCATCCCGGTCTGGGTCACCAGCATCAGCCGGCGCCGATCGCGCGCGTCGGCGACGACGCCGCTCACGAGCGAGAACACGATGATGGGCACGATTCTCACCAGCCCCACCATCCCGAGCGCGACGCCGCGGTGCTGCGGTGAGACGAGCAGCGACACGTGCCAGAGAATGGCGGCGTTCTGCATCATGGAGCCGGCCATGGAGACGAGCTGGCCCGACCACAGGAGCCGGAAGTTCCGGTGGCGGAGCGCGGCGAACGCCGAGCGGAGTTGGGCCGTGACCGGCGGGCGCGCCGTCCCGCTCACTCGAGCCCGCGGTCGGTCAGCAGGTACACGGCGAAGCTGCCGAGCCAGTGCGTGCCCATCCAGTCCGTGCCACGCGCGCCCTCGAGCCCCGCGGCCGCATGGCGGGCGGCCGCGCGTTCGAGCACCGAGTAGCACTCGTGCCCCTCCGGCAGCGCCGTGACGATCCCCCGGAGCATCCACGCGCGCGACAGGTTCAGGCCGTCGAGGTGCGCGAACTTCCCGTCGCTCCGGTCCACGGCCCGTACGGGTTGGAGCCAGCGCGTGAACGCCTCGTCGTGGGTGTCGGGCAGGAAGCTGGAGATCCAGTTGGCGTACTCGGCCCGCGGGAGCACGCGGCGCATGAGATCGGCCTCGCCCAGCACGGGCGAGAGGAAGTCCTGACCCGACGGCTCGTACGCGACGGGTGCCGCGGTGTCGTCGCGATAGAGTCGCACGCACGCGCGCGCGAGCCGGTCGTGGATCGCGTGCTGGCTCGTGGCCCGGGCCCAGTCGAGCGCCAGCCCGAGCGCGAACGCGCTCTGGCTGTGCTCTCCAGAGCGAACCGGCCACGGCAGCTTGTCGGCCCAACTCGAGAGCCTCGCCGATGCGAGCGACTCGAGTGGCGCCAGCGCCTCGGACCAGCCGCGCGCCGGGTCGTCCTCCCACGCGCGAAGCTCCGCTGCGAGCTGGAGCAGCCAGGCGAGTCCGTACGGTCGCTCGAAGCCGGGGCGACGCTCGACGAACCGGAACTCCGCCGCGAGATTTGCCGCGGTCAGCGTGCGGGACAGCGCGGAGCGCGCCTCAGCCGCCCACTCGGCCGCGGGGTGGAGCCTTGCGGCGCGGACGAGGCACCAGTGGCCGTGCACGGCGGAGTGCCAGTCGTAGCTTCCATGGAACGCGGGCGTGAGCGTGCGCGGGAGCCCCAGGTCCGCCGCGCTCTCGAGCGGCAGGAGGAGCAGCGCCGGGTACTCGCGCAGGATCGCCTCGCGCGCCATGTCCACGAACGGGTTCAACTCGAGCGCGGTGGCGCGCAGACGACTCTCCTTGCGGATGCGTGACGGTGGCTCGCCGGGACGCGCGCAGCGCGACATCTTGAGCTGCCAAGCTTGAGCGGACCAGTCTATGGGGACCCGGACAGGCACGCGAGTGAACGGGCACAGTAGCACTGTTGACAATGGGTTGCGGCGGTCACATGAGGTGGCGCTTGAGATCGCACCGGCGCGCGGTTGGCTGCCGTGCAGCGTTCAAGCCACTCTCCCGGACTGCCGATACCCGCTGCGTCCGCCCGCGGCCCTCCCGCCGCGGGTCAACCGTTTCCATGGGAACCTCCCCGTGTCCGCCGCCGACCTCGCTCGCATGAACAGCGCGCCCCCCGGATTCGATCCCGCCGGCGACCTGCCGCCGGGGTTCACCGCGTTCTACGAGTCGCTGCACGCCGAGTTCGCGCCGCGCCAGAAGTCGCTGGCGCGTGCGCGCGTCGAGCGCCTCGCGCTCGCGCACCGCGAGGGCGTGCTGCCGGACCACCTCCCCCCCTCTCCCGCGACCCGGTCCGACTGGCGCATCGATCTGCCGGCATGGTGCGCCGACCAGCGGAACCAGATGACCGGGCCCGCCGACGACGCAGAGCTGGTGGTGAAGATGCTCAATTCCGGCGCGCCGGGCGTGATGCTCGACCTCGAGGACTCGATGGCGAACACGTGGGAGCACCTGCTCCTCGGCGTCTCCAACATCGTGGCCGCGCTCGAGGGCCGGCTCACCTACCACGACGCCAAGCGCGGACGGAGCGTGGGGATCGAGCCCTCCGGCGTGGCGATCTGGAGCCGCGTGCGCGGACTGCACCTGTCGCAGGCCGGCGTGCTCGCGGGGGATACCACGAGCGCGTCACTGTTCGACCTCGCGCTCATCGCCTGGCACGTGGACCCTTCGCGGCTCCGGCACCCGCTCGCGATCTACATCCCGAAGAGCGAATCGGCGGAGGAGGCGAAGTGGTGGGCCGACGTGTTCGCGGCCGTGGCCGCCGGGCGCGGCTGGCCCCGCGACGCGATCCGCTGCATGGCGCTCGTCGAGTCCCACCCGCTCGCCTACGAGATGGAGGAGTTCCTCTACCACCTGCGCGACCACATCCTCGGCTTGAATCTCGGTCGCTGGGACTACATGGCGAGCCTCATCCACTGGAACCTCATGGATCCCGCGTGGGTGCTGCCCGATCGCAACACGATTCCGCACGACGTGCCGTTCTTCCAGCGCCTGCGCTACCTCATGGTCGAGATCTGCCACAAGCGCGGCGCTCTGGCGATCGGCGGCATGACCGCGCTCTACCCGAGCCGGGTGGACGCCGAGTTGAACGCGCGCGCACTCGCGACGCTGGAGCAGGACAAGCGGAACGAGGCCGAGTGCCACATGGACGGTGCGTGGACCGGCCACCCGGACCAGAACGCGATCGCCGTGGCGCAGTTCCCCGCCCCGAACCAGCTCGGGGCGCGTCCCGAACGCGTGGAGCGCTACCCCGATCTGCGGCCGGTTCCGGCCGGCGTGGGAACGCGGACGCTCGCCGGCACACGCGCCGCGGTGCGCACGGTCATCCGCTACCGGAACGGCCTGTTGAACGGCAAGGGCGCGAGCCTGCTGGACGGCTACATGGAGGACCTGGCCACCGACCGCATCTACCGGCTCATGCTCGCGCAACGCCTGCGCCATGCCGACAAGGTCACCGTGCTGGATGCGAACGGCAGGCCCGTGCCGCACGACGCGGCACTGCTCGACCGGTGCTTCGACGAGGCGCTCGCACTGCTCGTGTCCGAGCTGCCGCTCGGCCGCGACGCCGGCAACGACGCCACGCTCACCGAAGCGAGCCGGCAATCACGATGGATGATCGACCGCGGGCTGTTCGACCCGGTCTGACGGCTGTTGACCCCTCCGGCCCCGGCCGGATTCGCGAGGGCTTCCCGATGACCAAGCCGAGATCCGCCGCCGAGACGAAGCAGGGCTGGACCGCCGACGCGCGCTGGCAGGGCGTGACGCGCCGCTACAGCGCGGACGACGTGGTGCGCGTGCGCGGCACCGTGCACGTGGAGCACTCGCTCGCGCGGCTCGGGGCGGAGCGGCTCTGGCAGCTGCTGCAGATCGGCGAGCCCGTGCGTGCGCTCGGGGCGCTCACCGGCAACCAGGCGGTGGAGATGGTCCAGGCCGGCTTGAAGGCCATCTATCTCTCCGGGTGGCAGGTGGCCGCCGATGCCAACTCCGCCGGGCAGATGTATCCCGACCAGAGCCTCTACCCCGCCGATTCGGTGCCGTCCGTCGTGCGCCGCATCAACAACGCGCTCCAGCGCGCCGACCAGGTCGCGCATCTCGAGGGGCGGACGGGCACGCACTGGATGGCGCCGATCATCGCCGATGCCGAGGCCGGTTTCGGCGGCGACCTGAACGCTTACGAACTCATGAAGGGCATGATCGAGGCCGGCGCCGCCGGAGTGCACTTCGAGGACCAGCTCGCGTCCGTCAAGAAGTGCGGCCACATGGGTGGCAAGGTGCTGGTGCCGACGCGTGAGTTCATCCAGAAGCTGGTCGCCGCGCGGCTCGCCGCCGACGTCCTCGACGTGCCCACGCTCCTCGTGGCCCGCACCGACGCCCAGTCGGCGAACCTGATCACCAGCGACATCGACCCGCGCGACCGCCCGTGGCTCACCGGCGAGCGCACGGCCGAGGGGTTCTACCGCATCCGGAACGGACTCGACATGGCGATCGATCGCGGGTTGAGCTACGCGCCATTCGCGGATCTTCTCTGGTGCGAGACCAGCACGCCCGACCTGGACGAGGCGCGCCGGTTCGCCGAGGCCATCCGCGCGAAGTTCCCGGGCAAGCGGCTCGCGTACAACTGCTCGCCGTCGTTCAACTGGTCGAAGAAGCTCGACGCGGCGAGCATCGCCAAGTTCCAGCGCGAGCTGGGCGCGATGGGCTACGCGTTCCAGTTCGTCACGCTCGCCGGCTTCCATGCGTTGAACCTGAGCATGTTCGAGCTGGCGAGCGGCTACCGCGATTCGGGCATGACCGCGTACGCGAAGCTGCAGGATCGCGAGTTCGAGCAGGCGACGTCCGCCGGCTACTCGGCGGTGAAGCACCAGAGCTTCGTGGGCACGGGCTGGTTCGACGCGCTCCAGGAGGTGATCTCCGGGGGTGAGTCGGCGACGCGGGCGCTCGAGAACTCGACGGAGTCGCAGCAGTTCTGAGATCGGTAGCGGGCGGGCGGCCCGCCTGGACTGCCGCGGTGTGTGTGGGACCGTCAGCACAGTTCGCGGGCGAGGCCGTCCTCGCTCGGTCGTTTGGCAACGTCAGCTCGTTCGGAGAGGATGAGGGGCACGAGCTGTCCCCAGCCCAATACGCTGGGCGGCTCCGGAAGCCGGTTCCGGTATCCACCAGAACGCAAGCGCCCACTTCTCCCGCGAGGGACCCATGCCCCGACCCCTCGACGCCCTGCAGGGCGCCTGGATGATCCGCTCGCTGATCCTCGATGGCGAGCCCCTTCCCTCCGCCATGCTTGCGGGCGCGCACATCGTGATCACCGGGGATCGCTTCGTGAGTCACGGGATGGGCGCCGAGTACAGCGGCGTTCTCGTGCCCGGCAATGGCAAGGCGCCGCGTGCGCTCGACATGAGATTCGAGACCGGCCCCGAGAAGGGGAACACGAATCCCTGCATCTACGAGCTCGACGGCGACACGCTGAAACTCTGCATCGCGACCCGCGGCTCCGTCCGCCCGACGAGCTTCCGCTCGCCCCCGGGGAGCGGTTTCGCACTCGAGACGCTCACCCGCGGTGACGCCGGCGCGGCAGCGTCGTCCGCGCCCGGGCGGTCGAGGGCGGCCGCGGGCGAAAAGGCCGGCGGCGGGCCGGCAAGCGAGCTCGAAGGCGAGTGGCGGATGGTCTCGGGCGTGATGGGCGGCCAGCCGATGGCGGACGATGCGGTGAAATGGGTGAAGCGCGTGACGGAGGGCCGGCGGACGAGCGTGCACGCGGGGCCCCAGGTGTTGATGGCATTCGAGTTCACGAGCGACCCGGCGAAATCGCCGAAGACGATCGATTACGTGCACACGGCCGGCGCGCACAAGGGCAAGACCCAGCTCGGCGTCTACGAGCTCGCAGCGGGACGATTGACGATCCTGATGGCGGCGCCCGGCGAGCCTAGGCCCACCCGGCTCGATGCGGCACCCGGCAGGAGTGGCACGCTGACGGTGTGGGAACGGGCGAGGTAGCGCTGCCCGGGCGATCAGCGCTGAAGAACCAGCTTCTTCACGCTCTCGTCCGGACCGGCTCGCAGTTTGAGCCAGTAGACGCCGCCGCGCACCGGGGCGCCTGTCCCATCACGACCGTTCCAGACGACCCTGTGGGAGCCAGCAGACAGCTGGCCGCCAGATTGCCAGGACCACACCCGCCGCCCGGTCAGGTCGAAGAGCTCGATCTCCACAGCGCGGGCGAACGGCTGGGAGAACTGAATCTCGCTCGTGCCGAGAGATGGATTCGGTCTCGGCGCCCATAGTCGGAAAGCGGGCGGCGGTGAGGTGACCCCCGTCGTCTTTGTGCCGAGGCTGCCGTCGCCGTTGACGGTCTGAGCATAGATGTCCATCTGACAAGTGGCCTCCGAGTAGCATATGCCACCGCGCCCGTCTTGCCAGGCGATGATCGCTCCGCCCTGACCATCTGAAGCGATGGCGGGCAGGTCTTGAACGTTGGTCGCCGTCGAGATTGCAACGCCAGTCGCTGTCCACTGCGGTGCACCGGCCGCGTCTACGCGCTGCGCATAGATATCAACATCGCCCCGGCCGTCCGCCCAAGTGACGATCGCTCCGCCCGACCCATCTGCCACCACGGACGGAGTCTCGGGAACCATCAAGTACCATATGCCGGTGGTACAAAGTTCCACCCCGTCAGCGGTCCACTGGGGCACACCCGCCGAGTTCACTCGCTGCGCGCGGACCTCGGTGTCAAAGCCATTGGCGATGATCCAGGAGATAATCGCTCCTCCCGCAGCGTCCGATGCAATCGTCGGAACATTAGGAGTGGTGTTCCCATAGGAGGCAATCGCAATACCGTTGTTGCTCCATTGCGGGACGCCCGACGCACTCACTCTCTGAGCATAGAAACCGTTGCTGGCACTGTTGGACAAGCCGTTGCGCCAGTCATTCCAACAGATAATCGCCCCCCCGGATCCGTCCGAGACGATGGCCGGACCCGCCTCACCCAGAGGTGCGTTCTTGCCCGTGCACACCACCACCCCGTCGGCAGCCCACTGAGGCACACCCGACGCGTCCACGCGCTGAGCGTAGATGTCCTGGCTCGTGTCACTACGGTTGTCCACCCATGCGAAGATTGCGCCGCCCGTGCCGTCGGGGGTCACTTGGTTGGGGTATAACGCCGACTCGGCGAACTGCGGTTTGGCGGCGGGCCCAATGACCAGGTCGTTCGCACCCCACTGCGCCGCCCCCGCCGCATCGAACCGCTGTGCGTAGTACCCGTGGATGGGGCTGTCGGCCGACGATAGACAGATCACTCCGCCCAATCCATCTGGTGAGAGGATGAGTGAGGATGTGCATGCACTACAAATCGTCTTGCCAGCAGGGCCCCAGGGTGCGCCATCGGCAGTCACGTGCTGGAGGACGCCTCCACATGCGACGTACGCTCCGCCTGCACTGTCCGATACAAGGTAGGGGTTGAGACCATAACTGAAGAGAGGCACCCCGTAGCGGCCCCACGGGAACTGCCCGTCCGCATCCACGCGCTGAACATGAACCGGACCTGGAGACGCGCTGTAGCCGTAGGGGTCACCAAACCACTCCGTCCAGGTGATGATCGCCCCGCCCGCGCCGTCCGAAACGAGGCTCGCCCCCCGCCGGATCGCACCGGGTTCTGGGGCGACCGGTACGTTGACGGTGGGGTTGCTCGGCCACGCAGCGTGTGCAGCGGGCGCTGCGAGGACCAACGCAATCACCGGAAGCCATTGGCGCGCGATGCGTCTCGAGAAGGACACGCTGCACCTCCGGGGAGCAGGTTCACCGGAATCGGCACGGTGGCACGGAGCCAGGAAATGACGAGTACGCTAACCTCGACCGTATTCAGCGTCCGCCTTAGCGCGGTACCGGTCAAGACGAAAGGGGACTGGAGCCGGGTCGCATTGCGAGTCACATATCACACGCCAGATCGCACCGACTGACGGAGGTGTGACACGCGCAGGGCGCGTCGGTTGAGCCCCCGGAGGGGGGAACACCGCTGTTCCGTCAAGCTCCCTCGCGGACCGCTGTCACGACGCGGAAGTTGGTTGGAGTTCCCGAGGTTCAGTGGAAAGTTGCCGGCATCTTGCCGGCCCCGAGGGCCATGCCGATGTCCACGAAGCCACGTGCCGGGGGAGTCCGCGCGACATACGAGTTCATCGAGTCCCATCGGGACGTGTTCAGCGCGTAGATGATGCATCGGTTGCTCGACGCAGTCCTGATGGCGGTGCGTCGCCGA
>CAYSWZ010000063.1:0-8777 GCA_964434945.1 uncultured bacterium
GCGGCTCCCGAGGTAGTCGAGTAATCACCTGACGTCGAGCCGCTTGGTCGAGGTCCTCCCAGTGCGTCGGATCCCCGGTGGGGCGCCACCCATTCATCCGCTCATGCGGATCCCCGTGCCATGGGTGTTTGTCGCGGCCTACGTCGCGGGCGTGGGGTTGCAGCTTCTCTTCCCGAAGCGTCTCCCCCCGGTAGCGGCGGGTCACTGGATTCATGCGGGGGGGATCGTCCTTATCGCGACAGGCGCGGCGCTCGCCGTCTGGTGCCTGGTGATCTTTCGCAGGCAGCACACCACCACGATCCCGTTCGGAATTTCCTCGAGCCTGGTGACCTGGGGGCCATACCGATACAGCCGTAATCCCATGTACGTGAGCCTGGCGCTGGTCTATCTGGGTGAGGCCGGTGTGCTGGCTCAGCTCTGGCCGCTCGTCACCCTGGCCCCGGTGCTCGCCTACATGAACTGGATCGTGATCCCCTACGAAGAATCGCGACTGGGTGTCGCATTCGGGAACGATTACGGAACTTATCGTGCCCGTGTCCGGCGATGGATCGGACGTCGGTGAGGTTCCCGGACGAGTCCGCCGCTCAGCTGTCGAGCGAGCGGGAAGGGCCCGCACCGAGGCTCGGCAATCCACGAGCCGGCGCGACTGATCAGTCGTGTCGCCGTGGAACCTGGTCCCCACCGCCACGCCCGACCGCAAGACTGGAGATTGACGCAGTTGCACTCGGCCGCCGGGGGCAGTTTTTCGAGCATCTGCGGGTCAGTCCCGGGGGCCGGCTGAATCACGACCCGGCAACGCGTCTCTTGAGAACCGACGGGAACCTGCCGATCGACGGCCAGCGTGCCACGGATGTCCACATCGGCCGTCACCTCCAGTTCGAGCGATGTGAGCGTGAGCTGAAGACGATCGGTAATGATTCGAATGGTCGAATCGGGGCACGACGCAAGCGCGGCGCAGACCAGGTCACCTGGGTCGGCCCGTCGTGATCACCACCGACGGCTGCATGAATGCCAAAGGGCCAGGCGATGCCATGGTCCTTGCGCCCGGGACCGCGAACCCATGAACCGGATCGGTCTCGCCCCCCGCCCCGGTCCTGGCGCGGTCGGCAAGGCAGGCTTCCTCCGCCGCCACATTGGGGCGCACAAGTTGTCCCACGGGCGCGGCTGGCGCTCGCCCTCGCTCATCCCGACCGACATCCTGACGAGGTGCCGGGTCTCGAGCGCACTTGTCGTCTTACCGCTTCGACGTCAGGGGGCCGATGGCTTCGGCGACGCGCCCGTTGGGCGCGACATCGGGGCTGCGCAAGCACTCGAGTCCCCGCAGCAACATGGTCATGCCACCCTGGCGGCACGGCAAACCGCGTCCAATTGATGCGGTTGGCGGGCTCGCGCGGACCGTCCGGGAGCCGAGCGCGTGTTGGATCAAGCTTCCCCGGCCTGCTCGGAAGTGGAGTCCCGCGGCTGATGCGCTATGATCCTGAGATCCGCGCTGTTTGCGGCCAAGTGAGGGAGGGTCCGACCACCTGCAGGGGAGGGCGAGATGATTCCACGGATTCGCATGGGCGCGTGGCTGGCGCTGTGGGCCACGGTACTGATGGCGCTTCCCGCTCTGGCGGCCGAGAAGGCCGTCAACTTGTCTCTCTTCACGCCCATCTCGCTGGCGAAGGCGGACGATGCGGTCACGGCATTTCGCTTCAACTTGATCTACGGCAAGAACACCTCGGTCAAGGTCGTCGACCTCGGCATGGTGAATCAGACGACGACCCTGTCGAGCGGGTTGCAGTGGGGCGCCGTCAACTACACCGAGGGCAAGGAGAGCGGCCTTCAGCTCGCGGCCATCAATATCAACAAGGGCACGACCAGCGGTCTCCAGTGGGCGGGGGTCAACTACGCCGAGAACGGCGGAGGACTCCAGCTCGCGCTCGTGAACTACGCGCGCAAACTCGATGGTGTGCAGATCGGCGCGATCAACATCATCAAGGAGGGCGGTTTCCTGCCCGTGTGCGTCATCGCAAACTGGTCGAAGAAGAAGTAGGGAGTCCGACCGGGGTGGTGCCCGGCGGCTGCGACGCGGGGCGGAGACGGTGCGGCCAGGCACACGATTGCCCTGTCGCGCGGACCGGAGGCTGGAGCGCGCCCGTCTCGCGGCCTGGACTCCGCCCCCTCGAATGGTCTGGATTCCGTCCTCCCGCCCCGCAGGCCGCGTGGTGTGGAGGCGAGTTGCAACCCCGGCTGACCCGAGGAGTGCCCGATGGCTCGATTCGATCTTCGCACCAGAACTGTCACAGCCCTCTTCGCGTTCGCGCTCGCCGCACCGGGCATCGCCCGTGCGGCCGACGACTTCGCCGACTTCAAGCGCGAGATCGCCAAGCGGCACGATGAGTCGGTCAAGCGGCTTCAAGACTGGATCGCCCTGCCCTCGATCGCCGCCGAGAGCCTGAACTCCGCGGCAGGCGCCGAGCGCATGGCAGAGCTCCTTCGCGACGCCGGCTTCCAGAAGGTGACGGTCGTTCCCACCGACGGGAAGCCCGGCGTGTTCGCGACGCTCGACGCGGGTGCGATGAAATCGGTCGGCCTCTACTTCATGTACGACGTCAAGCAGTTCGACCCCGTGGAGTGGTCGTCGCCGCCGCTCGAGGCGCGCATCGTGGACAAGCCGGGCTTCGGCGAGGCGGTCGTCGGCCGCGGCGCGGTGAACCAGAAGGGTCCCGAGGCGGCGTTCCTCGCGGCACTGCACGCCTTCCGCGGCACGGGGAAGAAGCTGCCGGTGAACCTCGTGCTGGTGGCCGAGGGGGAGGAGGAGATCGGCTCGCCGCACATCGGGCAGATCGTACACCGGCCCGAGGTCGAGGCCGCGCTCCGGAAGTGCGTGGGTGTGTTCATGCCCGCGGCGTCGCAGGACCCGGACGGCGTGGTCACGGTGAGCCTCGGCGCCAAGGGCGTGGTCGAGCTGGAGCTGGTCTCGAGCGGCGAGAAGTGGGGCCGCGGACCGGGGAAGGACATCCACTCGTCGCTCAAGGCCATGGTCGACAGCCCCGCGTGGCACCTGGTCAAGGCGCTCGGGACGCTGGTCTCCGAGGACGGCAACACGATCACGATCGAGAACTACCCGAAGCCGCGCCCGCTCTCGGGCGAAGAGCGCGCGATGATCGCCGAGGCGTCGAAGCGACGGAGCGAGGCGAATTCCAAGAAATCGCTGTCGGTGCAGCACTGGATCGACGACCTGCCCTGGGACCAGGCGAACGAGCGCCTGGAGTCGCAGCCGACGGTCAACATCGAGGGACTGGTGGGTGGCTACACGGGCCCGGGCGGGAAGACGATCCTCCCGCACCGCGCGGTGGCGAAGATCGACATGCGGCTCGTGCCCGACATGAAGAAGGACGACGCGGTCGCGGCCTTGAAGGCGCACCTCGCGGCGCACGGCTTCGGCGACATCGAGGTGAACGTGACGGGTGGTTACGACCCGACGAGCACCTCGTCGCAGTCGCGCCTCATCCAGGCGCAGGTCGCGGTGCTGAAGCGCGCCGGCATCGACCCGGTGTTGTGGCCCCGCAACGCGGGCTCGTACCCGGGCTACGTGTTCACCGGCGAGCCCTTGAAGCTCGCCTCCGGCCACTTCGGCCTTGGCCACGGCAGCGGAGCGCACGCGCCGGACGAGTACTACGTGATCGAGTCCTCGAATCCGGGCGTGCAGGGCCTGGACGGCGCCGTGCTGTCGTTCGTGCAGTACCTGTACGAGCTTGCGAAGTAGCGTAATGCCGGCGCGCCGGTCACATTCTTTCGCCGTCTTCGCTCTGGCGCTTGCGGTGGCGGGTCCGGCACGGCCGCAGGCCGCGCCGCCCGCCACCTCGAGCCTGGTGCTCGAGAACGTCAACCTGATCGACGGTCGCTCGGACACGGCTCGCTCGGGAATGACCGTGATCGTCCGGGGCACCCGGATCGCCGAGGTGCTCGACCACGCGCCCGCGAGCCTGCCCGATAGCGCATTCGTCCTGGACTTGCAGGGCTGCTGGCTCGTGCCCGGGTTCATCGACTCGCACGTCCACATCAGCCACCAGACGCGCCGGCTCACCGAGGAGTCGCTCGCTCGTGCGCTGCGCGGGGGCGTCACCACGGTGCGCGACATGGCGGGCGACGCGCGCCGGCTGGCGGGACTCAAGCGCGACGCGTGGCTGGGCGAGATCGATTCACCCGACATCGTCTACTCGGCGCTCTTCGCAGGCGCGACGTTCTTCACCGATCCTCGCGTGCTCGACGTGACCCAGGGCGCCGTGCCGGGCGAGGTGCCGTGGGCGCGCGCGATCCGGCCGACGACCGACGTCGCGAAGGCGGTGCTCGAGGCGCGGGGCGCGGGGGCGAGCGCGATCAAGATCTACACGGACCTGCCTCCGGCCGAACTCGTGCGCGTCACCCGGGCGGCCCACGCCGCCGGGCTCCGTGTCTGGAGCCACGCGACGGTGTTCCCGAGCCGGCCCTCGGACGCGCTCGCCGCGGGCATCGACGTGCTCTCGCACGCCAGCATGCTCCAGTGGCAGCTCACGAAGGGCGTGCCCCCGCGCTTCGGCCCCCACCGGGACGTGCCGCCGCTGCCGGCGTCCGAGGCGGATTCACCGAAGCTCGCGTCGCTCTTCGCCGAGATGAAGCGGCGCGGCACGATCCTCGACGCCACGCTGTTCGTGGGCCATGAGATGGTGGCCACGACGACCGATTCGTCGAAGAACGCCTACTGGCGGGGCACGCAGGCGTTCGCGCTGGCGGCGACGCGCGCGGCGCACGCGGCGGGCGTGGCGATCTCCGCCGGCACCGATGACATGGTGCCCGAGGAGGGCGGTCCCCCGAACCTGCACGAGGAGATGCGCCTGCTCGTCTCGGCGGGATTCACGCCCATGCAGGCGCTGCAGGCGGCGACACGCGTGAGCGCGGAAGCGGCGGGCGTCTCGAACCAAGTGGGCACGATCGAGCCCGGCAAGCGCGCGAACTTGCTGGTGCTCGGGGCGGACCCGAGCGCGAGGATCGAGAACACGTCGAGCATCCGGTTCGTGATCAAGGCCGGCCGGCTGATCGTGCGCCAGTAGCGGCCCGCGCGAGGGCCGTGGTCGCGGGCTCCCGGCGCGCCGGCCCCGCGGCCCTCCCGGCACCCGCTACTGCCCGAGGACGATCGGCTTCATCCCCCCTGCGTCCAGCTTCGCGTTCAACGCCTGGAGGTCGGCGCCGGTCAAGCGCTCCCACCCGGCGAGCGTGGAGTCGACCATGGGCGAGAGCCGGGTGAAGCCATCGCGCGCATCCGGGGATGGCGCGGCGTCGGCGCCATCGACCGCCTCGCGCAGGTTGCCGAGCGCGCCCGCGAGCCACCGCAGGCTCTCGATGTGCTTGGGTGGGAATGCAAAGGCGTTCGCCGGATTGGTCGTGGGCTCGCTTCCCGAGAGCTCGGAGAGGCGCGCCTGGTAGGTGTCGAGCGCCGCGAGGGCAGGGCCCTTCGCGTCCACGCGGCGCGCCGTCACCTCCTTCTGGAGCTTGCCGCCGGTGTCGGTCGCCCGGGCGATCCTTGCCGAGATGAGCTCGATCCGGCGAGCGAGCTCGAATTGTTCCCGGTAGGCCGCGGGCTCGAGCTTCACGCGCGGATCGGGAGCCAGCGCGAACGTGCGCGACAGGGCCCGACCCGCGACGGAGAGCGTCACCGTGTAGTCGCCCGGCGGGGCCCACACGCCCTCGTTTCCGCGCCTGGCACCGGCTCCGGCGCCGGCCGCCGCCTGTGGCGCGTAGCGCGGCGACCAGACGAAGCGGTGCATGCCGGCGGTCGCGGCGAGCCGCTGCGGCGGTGTGATCCACTGCGGCGCGGTGCGCATCTGTGCGGGGTCCGGCCGCGCCGTCGTGTCGGCGCTCGACCAGTGCTGGACGAGCTGTCCGGCCTCGTCGTGAATCTCGAGCGTCACCGCCTGCACCGCCGTGGCGCCCAGCACGTAATCGATCCGCGCGCCGGCTGGCGGGTTCGGCGCCGTCGGCTCGTCCTTGGGCATCGGCGTGCCGGTGAACTGCGCGGGCCGCGCGCGGAACGTCTTCTCCGGCTGGAAGAGCCATGCGGGAGCGGCGGCCACCTCGGGCGTCGCCTGGCGCAGCGGTCCCACGCCGTCGAGGATCCAGATGCCGCGACCGTGCGTGGCGATCACCAGGTCGTCGCCGTGAACGACCAGGTCGCGCACCGAGGTGACCGGCATGCCGAGCTGCAGGGACTGCCAGTGCTCGCCGTCGTCGAACGAGACGCACACGCCTTCCTCGGTCGCTGCGTAGAGGAGTCCCTTCCGCACCGGATCCTCGCGCACCGCGTTGACGAAATGGTCCGCCGGGATGCCGCTCACGACCAGTCGCCAGCTCTTCCCGCCGTCGCGCGTGCGGTAGACGTAGGGACGCCGGTCGTCGAGCCGGTGCCGGTCGACCGCGAGGTAGGCGGCCTCCGCGTCGAAGTGCGAGGGCTCGATGATCCCGACCTTGGACCACGGCGTGAGCGCGCTGGGCGTGACATTCTGCCAGTGCGACCCGTCGTCGCGTGTTCGCCAGACCAATCCGTCGTCGGTGCCCGCCCAGAGGTCCCGGTCGGTGAGATACGAAGGCGCGAGCGCGTAGACGACACCACGCCTCGGCCCCAGGCCCAGGTCGTGCGCGGCGCTCGCCGGGTCGAGGCTCGCGGGCACGCCCGGAGCCGCGCGGGTGAGGTCGGGGCTGATCATGGCCCAGTGTTCTCCGCCGTCGCTGGTGCGGAAGATCCTCTGGCGCGCGAAGTAGAGGACGTGCGGGTCGCGGTGCGAGAAGGCGAGCGGCAGCGTCCAGGTGCCCCGCCACTGGTCGGGAGTGGCGAGCGTCGGGTCGATCGAGCGCGTCTGCTCGGTGCGCATGTCGAACCGATCCACCGTGCCGCCGTAAAGCGTTCCGGGATCGAGCGGGTCGGGCAGCACGTTCTGGGACTCGCCGCCCGGGGTGATCTCGCGGAACTGCTCGAGCGTGATGCCGTCGCCGGTGTTCGTGCGGCTCGGCAGGCCCACCGCGCCCGCGTCCTGCGCCGGACCGTAGATCCAGTAGGGGAACCGGTCGTCGGTGGAGACGTGGTAGAGCTGCGCCGTCGGCTGGTTGTACCAGGAGCTCCAGCTTCGGCCGCCGTCGGTGCTCACGACCGTTCCCTGGTCGGTCGCGAGCGCCCGGTGGTCGGGGTTCTCGGGATCGATCCACAGCGTGTGGAAGTCGTCTCCCGTCGCGTCGCCCTCGACCGGGGCGAACGTCTTGCCGCCATCGCTCGAACGCAGCAGCAGAGTGTTGCACACGTAGAGCACGTCGGCGTCTTTCGGCTCCACGGTGACGCCGCCGAAATACCAGCCGCGCTGCCAGATGCGCGTGTCGGAACTGGCCCGCGTCCAGTGTTCACCGCGGTCGTCGGAGCGGTAGAGCCCGCCGTCGTCGGCGTCGACCAGCGCGTAGACGCGCCCGGGGTCGCTCGGCGCCACGGCGAGGCCGATGCGGCCGGGAGCCGCTGGAAAGCCGCTTCCGGTCAGTTTCGACCAGTGCGCGCCACCGTCCGTGGACCGATAGAGTCCCGAGCCGGGGCCGTTCGAGGGCGGGTAGATGTTCCACGGCGTGCGCCGCGTCTGCCAGAGTGCGGCGTAAGCCGTCTGCGAATCGTCGGGCGCGAGCACCACGTCGATGGCGCCGGTGTTCGCGTCGGGCCCGAGCACCTTCGTCCAGTGCGCCCCGCCATCCTTCGTCCGGAAGACGCCGCGCTCCGCGTTCGGGCCGTAAGGGTGCCCCAGTGCCGCGACCCACGCGATCTCGGCGTCCTGCGGATCCACCTGGATGCGGCCGATCTGCTGCGTATCGCCGAGACCGACGAATCGCCAGGTGGCGCCGCCGTCGTCCGAGCGGTAGACCCCCTTGCCCTGGGCGATGTCGGAGCGCATGTCGGCCTCGCCCGTGCCGACGTAGATCACGCGTGGATTCGAGGGCGCGACCGCGATCGCGCCGATCGAGCCGATCGGTGACGAGTCGAAGATCGGCCGCCACGTGCGCCCGGCGTTCGTGCTCTCCCATACGCCGCCGTTGACCGAGCCAAAGTAGAAGTGGTCCGGCTCGCGCGGAACACCCGAGACCGCCAGCGCGCGCCCACCCCGGAACGGACCGACGAGCCGCCAGTGCAGGTCCTGGAAGAGGACGGGATGGATGGGCGCCGCGAGGGCGGAGGTGGCGACGAGCAGGCAGGTCGCGGCAAGACGGATCGCGAGCATCGGGCTCTCCCGGAGGGCGGACGGAGGATTGAAGATCGGCGCCGGATCCGGGCGATACTACGACGAGGGCTCCTTCCGCGCAGCCGGCGGAGATCCGCGCGCTCACGAGGCACGGTGGCAGCGTGTTCGACTGGGTGACCGCGAGGTGTTTCGTCCCCCTTTTCCAATGCCCCTAGAATGGCAAGCCGAACCGGCTTCGCCCGCGAGTGCGCCCTGCGGGCACGCGGTCGCACCCTCTGACCCGAGGAGTCGCTCATGGCACCCGCCACACCGCCGCTCCGCGTCGTGATCCTCACCGCCGATGGCTTCGAGGACCTGGAAGTCTTCTATCCCATGTTCCGGCTGCAGGAGGCAGGGGCGGTCGTGGAGATCGCCGCCCCCACGCTGGACCCCATCCACGGCGAGCACGGCTACGCGCTCGAGCCCGTGAAGACGTTCCAGCAGGTCGATCCGGACGCCTACGACCTGCTCGTCATTCCCGGCGGCTTTCCCGACGGCGCTCCGCGAACG
>CAYSWZ010000064.1:0-21111 GCA_964434945.1 uncultured bacterium
CCGGTGACCGGCACCGCGTGGCTCGTCGGGACGCTGAGCGTCGCCTCGCCACACTTCGTGCTCGGGAGCCCGGATCTCGAGTGGTCGAAGGAATCCCAGCGGGCGCTCCGGGCAGCGGCCGGCGCGGCCCGCTGGCCGACCGTTCGCGCCGCGCTCGAGCCGCTCCGCGACGCCGTCCGGCGGAGGATGCAGCGCCCGCTCGAGGACTGCGTTTCGGCCTGGGAGCGGAGTCTCCAGGACGCACTGCAGCCGAGCGACGAGCTGCCGACGCTGGAAGCCGCGATCTTCCAGCGCGAGGTGACGGACGTGTTCTGCACGGAACACGCGATCGGCGTTCGCGTGGTCGCGATCGGCCGCGCGCAGGTGCGAACCGCACCCGGCGCGTCCATGCGGTAGCGGCCCGGAACGCCCGGGCAGGCACCCGGGGCGCCGACTCCTGAAGCCGAAGCGCGACCGCCTCGACACCGGCGCGCTCCCGTGACGATACTCGCTCGCATGCGCCGCTTCCGAGGATCCCGCAAGTCGTTCCTCCTCGTCGCGATCGGCACGTTGCTCGCCCGGGTCGCGCTCGCCGCGAGCGAGGGCCATGCCGGGGTCGACATGCTCCCGGTGCTCGAGGCTCTGGCGCTGATCCTCGTCCTCGCCCGGCTCGGCGGCGCACTGTTCGAGCGGTTCGCGCTTCCCGCGGTGCTCGGCGAACTCATGGCCGGCATCGTCATCGGCAATCTCGGGCTCATCGGATTCCACGGGCTCGACGTGCTGCGCACGCAGCCCGTGGTCGAGGCGTTCGCCGAGATCGGTGTGCTGTTCCTCCTCTTCCAGGTCGGGCTCGAGTCCGACCTGGCCAGGATGGCCGCCGTGGGCGGGTCCGCGACGCTGGTCGCGGTGCTCGGCGTGGCCGCGCCCATCCTGCTCGGGCTCGGCGTGTCGGAGTGGTTCCTCAGGGGTCACCACGTGCTCGCGCACTGGTTCGTCGGCGCGACGCTCGCCGCGACGAGCGTCGGGATCACGGCGCGCGTGCTCGGCGACCTCGGGCGATCGACGAGCGTCGAAGGCCGCATCATCCTCGGCGCCGCGGTGATCGACGACGTGCTCGGGCTCCTCGTTCTGGCGGTGGTCGCCGGGCTCATCCAGGCCGCCGACACCGGGCGGAAGTTCGACGCGCTGGGCGTCGCGTCCATCGTGGGGAAGGCGATCGGTTTCCTGGTGCTCGCCGTGGTCGTGGGCCGCTGGCTCTCGCGCGTCACCTTCCGGCTCGCGGCGCGCCTGCCCGGCGAGGGGATGCTGCTGTCCTTCGCGCTCGCATTCTGCTTCCTCCTGTCGTTCATGGCCGGCCGGGCGGGACTCGCGCCCATCGTCGGCGCGTTCGCGGCGGGACTGGTGCTGGATGACGTCCACTACGAGGACCTGCGCGCACGCGATGCGCAGCGGCGGAGCCTCCATGGCCTGCTCGAGCCGCTCGCCGGCTTCCTCGTGCCGGTGTTCTTCGTGCTCATGGGCATGGGTGTGGACCTGTCGGTGTTCGCGCGCCCGGGCGTGCTCGGATTCGCCGCGGCGCTCACCGTGGTGGCGATGCTCGGAAAGCAACTCTGCTCGCTGGGCGCGTTCGGGCCGGGCGTGGACCGGCTCGCGGTGGGGCTCGGCATGATTCCGCGCGGCGAGGTGGGGCTCATCTTCGCCAGCATCGGCCGGACGCTCCACATCGGGGGGGAGCGCGTCGTCGACGACACCGTCTATTCGGCGATGGTCGTGATGGTGGCGGTCACCACGCTGGTCACGCCGCCGCTGCTGGCGTGGCGCCTGCGGCGTACGGCGAACCCGCCACCGGCACCGGGCGTCCGCTGAAATGAAGAGCCCCCGCGGGTTCGCGCCCGCGGGGGCCGGATCGTTCCCGAATCGGGCCTAGTGGTCGTCGCCGTCGTGCCCGTGATCGTCGTGATCGTCGTGGTCCTTCTTGTGTCCGCGGCCGCGATCGTCGCCGCGGTGCTCACCGTTGTCGTGCCGGTCGTAACGCTCGCGCTCGTTGTGCACCACGACCACGCTGCGCTCGTCATGGCGGGGGTAGTGCTTCCAGTTCCTCGCCGGCACCACCAGCACGCGTTCCGGCACGCGACGTACGTCGACCGCATACCACGGCCCGCGCCACGAGCCTGAGCGATACCAGTAGCCGCCGCGCAGGCGCCACCACATGTGGTCGGCGCAGAACACGTCGTCGTCGCAGCGGGTGTCGTCGACCACCTGCACGTCGTTCACCACGATGACGCGCGGCGCGGTGCGGAACACGGGAGGCGGTGCGTTGCCGCCGTTCACGCCGATCTGGAAGCCGAACCATGTCTGAGTCGCGGCATGCAGCGGCGCGGCCTGCACGAACAGCACCAGCACCGCCGCGAGCATCCAAAGTCGTTTCATGGGTCCCTCCCTTGGGTTCCTGGCCGCCGAGGCCCCTTGCGGGGCGGGTGGGGGCCGGCCGGGACGCAGGATGGAAGCAGGCCATGTGCCACGCGCCCGGGGACCGCAACGCGTTGCCACGATGAGTGCTCGTTACTGACCCTCGCTTCTCGCATGTGTCCGGCTGCGACGAGCGTCGTGCACGGTGCACAGTGCCGGCCCGCCCCGGCCAGGAAACGGGCAGCCGGCCCCGCATTGGTGGGCGGAATCCCCTCGCCGGTACGGCCGCCTGCGGGCGTCCGCGCTCCTGTCTTGAGTGACACTTCACGCGCACCTAACCTCCGCCGTCTGTCCTTGGATCTCCTGCGCACCCATGGCCCCGCATTGCGGGTGCGATTCCTTCCCGCCCTCCGAGGTGTTCGCGATGTCCCGACCGGCCGGACCGTCCCGCTCCCCGCTGTCCCACCGCCGCGCGCTTGCCGCGCTGCTGCTCGTCGCACTCACGACCACGTGCGCGACGCCGGCGCTCGCGGTCACGCCGCGCGTGCACGCCATCCGCAACGCGCGCATCGTCACCTCGCCCGGGCACGTGATCCCTCGCGGCAACGTGGTGATGCGTGACGGCATCATCACCGCAGTCGGTCCCGACGTGGCGATCCCGGCCGACGCGCGCATCTGGGAAGGCGACAGTCTCACGGTGTATGCCGGCATGATCGACGCGTTCGTGATGCCGGCCCTGCCGGCGGGGCCGCCCGCGGGCGGCACGCCCGGCGGTGGGCGGCAGGGCGCGCAGCAGCCGGCACCGGAGTCCCCGCGCGGCGCAGTGCACGAGTTGGCGGCGGTGCGCGCCGAGTATCGCGTGGTCGAGAACCTGCCGCTGGATGCCGCACAGGCGGAGGCACTGCGCGCCGCCGGTTTCGCCGCGGCGCAGGTGGCGCCGCGCCAGGGGATCGTCCGCGGCTCGAGTGCCGTGGTCGGCCTCGGCACGACCGGCGCCAATACCAGCGTCGTGCGCCCCGACGCGGCCATGGTCATGGCGCTTGCGCCCAATCGCGGCAACCAGTACCCGGGTTCCCTGATGGGGGCCATCGCGGTGCTGCGCCAGGTGTTCCTGGATGCCAAGTGGTATCGCGACGCGCGCGCTGCGGCGGCGAAGCGCACCACGACCGAGCGCGTGCCCGAGAACCTCGCGTGGGCCGCGCTCCAGCCCGTGATCGCGGGCCAGCAGAACGTGTTCATGGTGGCCGATGAGATGCTCGAGGTGCTGCAGGCATCGAAGATCGCGAGCGAGGCGGGCGTCTCCGCCACCATCGTGACGGCAGGCGACGAGTACAAGCGCCTGGCCCAGGTCGCGGCCACCGGGCGCTCGCTCGTCGTGCCGGTCAACTTCCCCGATCCGCCCGACGTCTCCGACGACGCGAACGCGCTGGAAGTCCGCACCGAGGAGCTGCGGCACTGGCAGGCGGCGCCGGGGAACCCCGCCACGCTCGCCAAGGCCGGCGTCACGTTCGCGCTGAGCGCGAACGGCTTGAAGGACGTGAAGACGTTCCGCGGCATGGTGACCAAGGCCATCGCTCGCGGGCTCTCCGAGGAGCAGGCGCTCGCCGCCGTCACCACCACGCCGGCGAAGCTGCTGGGCGTGGAAGGCAAGCTCGGCGTGATCGCGCCGGGCGCGATCGCGAACCTCACCGTGACGCGCGGGCCGCTGTTCGGCGAGACGTCCAGGGTGCGCGAGGTGTGGGTGGACGGCAATCGCTACGAAGCGGCAAAGGACGAGACGACCCCGAAGGGGGACTGGACGCTGTCGTCCGGCGGCCGGAGCGGGACGCTGACGGTGAAGGCGGACAAGGACACCACCGTCACGCTGGTGATGAACGCCGACACCGCGAAGGCGGTGGGCGTGCAACTGGACGACAAGCGCCTGCGCTTCACGGTGCACCTGGGCGGCCAGTCGCAGGCCTGGGACCTGAAGGCCGCGAACGACGCGCTCACCGGCACGGCGAACGACGGCACGAAGAGTGTCGCGGTCAACGCAGCACCCAAGCCGAAGGACGAGAAGGCGGCGAAGAAGCCGGACGCGCTCGTGCCGGTGCCGGTGGTGATGGGCAACTCCGAAGCGTGGCGCATGCCGCGTCCGGCCGAGCCGGCGGCGATCCTGGTCAAGAACGCGACGGTGTGGACCTCGGGACCCGCGGGGATCCTCACCAACGCCGACCTGCTCGTGAAGAAGGGCAAGATCGCGGCGGTGGGCAAGAATCTCGCGGCGCCCCCGAACGCCGTGATCATCGACGGCACCGGGAAACACGTCGCGCCCGGCGTCATCGACGAGCACAGCCACTCGGCGATCCTCGGCAACGTCAACGAGTGCACGAACAGCGTGACGTGCGAGGTGCGCATCCAGGACGTCATCAACTCCGAGAGCATGAACCTGTACCGCCAGCTCGCCGGCGGCGGCACGATCATGCACCTGCTGCACGGCTCGTGTAACTCGATCGGCGGCCAGTGCGCGGTGATCAAGAACAAGTGGGGTGCACCGCCCGACGAACTGTTCTACGCCGCCGCTCCCGGCACGGTGAAGTTCGCCTTGGGCGAGAACCCGAAGCAAGCGAACTTCGGAGCCGAGCGGACGACGCGGTATCCCAAGACGAGAGCCGGCGTGGAGCAGACGATCCGCGAGGCGTTCGTGCGCGCGCAGGACTACCAGCGCGCGTTCGCCGAGTACAAGGCCGGCAGGCGCGCGCTCCCGCCGCGGCGCGACCTGCAGCTGGATGCGCTCTCGGAGATCCTGAACGGCAAGCGGTTCATCCACTGCCACAGCTACCGGCAGGACGAGATCCTCATGCTCATGCGGCTCACCGAGTCGTTCGGGATCCGCGTCAACACGTTCACGCACATCCTCGAGGGCTACAAGGTGGCCGACGAGATGGCGGTGCACGGCGCCTCGGGCCTCGGCTTCACCGACTGGTGGGGCTACAAGCAGGAGGTCATCGACGCCATCCCGTGGAACGCCTACCTGATGTGGGACCGCGGCGTGAACGTGGGCTTCAACTCCGACGACGACGAGCTGGCGCGGCGGCTGAACACCGAGGCCGCCAAGGCGATCAAGTACGGCGGGGTGCCGCGCGAGGAGGCGTTGAAGATGGTGACGCTGAATCCCGCCAAGTCGCTGAAGATCGACCAGTACGTGGGCTCGCTCGAGCCGGGCAAGGATGCGGACTTCGCCATCTGGAGCGGCGAGCCGCTGTCCCCCTACTCGGTGTGCGAGCAGACGTGGATCGAGGGCCGCAAGTACTTCGACCGCGCCGCGGACCTCGCCGGGCGCGAAGCGCTCGAGCAGGAGCGCGCGGCGCTGATCGCGGCCGCGAAGGCGGCGAAGACGGATTCGGGCGGGCCCATGGCCGGCCGCCGGAACTTCCCGCCGCGCTACCTCGAGGACACCGACCAGAGCGGCAACGACTGCGGCGCCCACGCCGGCCACACGATGCCGTTCCTGGGCGAGGCGGACCGCAAGGCGATGCAGAGCGGAGAGGAGGACTCGCGATGATCCGCGCGACCCGCTCCACCCGACCGCGCCGCGCGGGCGCCGTGGCCCTCGCGCTGCCCATTGGCATCACGCTCGCGTTGCTGGCTGCGACCCCGGTCCGCGCCGAGGTGCTGGCGCTGACCGGCGGCACCGTGCACACCGTGAGCGGCCCGGTCATCGAGAACGGCACCGTGCTCGTGGACGGCACGCGCATCACCGCCGTCGCCGCCGGGCTCGCGGCGCCCGCGGGCGCCCACGTCGTGGACTGCACCGGGAAGCAGGTGTACCCCGGATTCGTGCATGCGAACACCGTGCTCGGGCTGCAGGAGATCTCCACCATCCAGGGTTCCGACGACACGCAGGAGAGCGGGAACGTGAACCCGAACCAGCGCGCGGAGGTGATGTACAACCCGGACAGCGATTTCCTGCCGGTCACGCGCCTGAACGGCGTCACCACCGTGCTGACGATCCCCGGCGGCGGCGCGATCCGCGGGACCTCGGCGCTCATGCACCTGGACGGGTGGACGCAGGAGGACATCACCGTGCGGGCGCCGGTGGGCCTGCACGTCCAGTGGCCGAACATGACGCCGGTGCACGCGTTCTTCATTCTCGCCAGCGACGAGGACCAGGCCAAGTCGCGGGACCAGGCCATCCAGGCGATCAGCGACGCGTTCGACGACGCGCGCGCCTACTGGAAGGCGCGCGATGCCGAGGGCACCACGGGCGTGCCGAAGCACGACGAAGACGTGCGCTGGGACGGCATGCGTAAGGCTCTCAAGGGCGAGATCCCGGTCATCTTCCACTGTGACGCGCTGAGCCAGATCCGGGCGGTGCTGCGCTTCTGCGACAAGCAGGGCTTGACGAACGTGGTGCTGCTCGGGGGCGCCGACAGCTGGCGGGTGGCGGATGAACTCAAGCGGCGCGACATCGCGGTGATCGTGGGCGGCGTGCTGGCCCTGCCGACTCGCGGCTACGAGCCCTACGACGACGCGTTCACGCTGCCGGCCAAGCTGTCCAAGGCCGGCGTGCGCTTCTGCATCGCCGACAACGGTGGCAGCTTCGCCGCGGCGAACGCGCGCAACCTCCCGCACCACGCGGCCATGGCGGTGGCGTTCGGACTGGATCGCGACGAGGCGTTGAAGTCGGTGACGCTCTACCCGGCGCAGATCCTCGGCGCCGGCGACAAGATCGGCTCGATCGACGTCGGGAAGCTGGCGGATCTGCAGATCACCGACGGCGACCCGCTGCTCGTGGCCACGCACTGCGAGCAGGTCATCCTGAACGGGCGGCTGGAGCCGATGGAATCGCGCCAGACGCGGCTGTTCCACAAGTACGACGCACGGCCGCGCGGGCCGAAGGCGCGGAAGAAGTAGTGTCCGGCGCGCGAGGGCGCCGCGGGCGGCCGCGGCGCCTCGCGCACCGGACTTGCGCACGGGAGCGAAGCTCCCGCGGTACTCCCGGGGGATCCGATGGCGAGCACGTTCTCCGCGATCACGCCCGAACAGGCGGAACTCATCCGCTCGTGTGCGCTGTTCTTCGTCGCGTCGGCCGATCCGCGGCTCGCGAGCGGTCCCGAGGGCGTGGGACCCGTGAACCTGTCGCCGAAGGGCGGGGTGACGCTGCACATGCTGTCGGAGAACCGCGTCGCCTACCTCGACACGAACGGGAGCGGCAACGAGACCGCGCGCCACGCCACGGCCGGCGGGCCGGTGACGGTGATGGTCTGCAGTTTCGGCGCCGACGCCGCCATCGTGCGGCTCTACGGTCACGCGCGCGTGGTGCCGCTCGCCCAGTCGGCGCTGGCGCAGGCGCTCGCCGGAAATGCACGGCATCTCATGTCGTCCCCGCGCCAGGTGGTGGAGATCGACGTCGAGCGCACCATGACGAGCTGCGGCTACGGCGTGCCGCTCATGGAGGTCGTCCGCGAGCGCCAGCGGACCGACCGCGGCCGGCGCTTCAAGCCGGACGCCTGACCGCGACCACCGCCGGCACCTTCCGGCGATCGCGTCGTCCGCCCGGGTTGGGTCAGGTGGCGCAGTATTTCGCGACATGTGGGTGAGCGCGCGAAGCGAGCCGGCCCGGAGGCTCCGTGGACCCGATCCGAAGCTCGCCGGCCACGGGCAGAAGTTCTTGCGCCGCAACACGGCTCGCGCGGGAGGGTCCACCGTGCGGGCGTCGGCGGAGACCGGCACACGTCCTGCAATGGACAAGCGTGGGGCAATGCTGCAGCCGCCCTGTCCAGGGAGTCACAGCTCCCAGCACGCAGGACAAGCTTCGCTGGTCCGGCAGACCGGCGAGGCCAGTGGGCGAAGTCGAGGTAGACAGTTCACACGACCGACACCAGTTCTCCCCCAGGGTGTCGGGTCAGCGCAAGAGGCTCCGGACCCTCCCGCCGGGGCCTTCTTGCTTTGCGGTGAGGGCGCTCCCGCGCGAGAGTGCATTCCGTGGCCCCGCGGGCGACACCGCCCGCCTGCACGAAGACTCCACGGGAGAGCGCGATGAGCGACGCACGCGACACCGGCAGCGTCGAGCCCCGGCCGGCGCCGGCGGGAGAGCCCGAGCACGGCGTCGCGCCCGGGGATCGCGTGCACGCGTTCGAGGCGCCGGGCATCACCGTGACGTGGTCGCGCCGGCGCTGCATCCATGTCGCCGACTGCGTGATGAACCTGCCCACCGTGTTCGAACCCGGGCGGAGGCCGTGGGTGGACGCCACGCAGGCTTCCGCCGATGCCGTGGCGCGCGTGGTCATGCGCTGCCCGAGCGGCGCGCTCCACTTCGAGCGGCGGGGAGGCGGCGCGGGCGAGCCGGTACCGACCGCGAACACCGTTCTGATCGCACGCGATGGGCCGGTGTACCTGCGCGGCGACATCGCGCTCACGGACGAGGCGGGCGCCGTCCGCCTGCGCGACACACGCGTCGCGCTCTGCCGATGCGGGCTCTCGCGCAACAAGCCCCTGTGCGACAACATGCACCGCGAGGCCGGATTTCACGATCCCGGCGCGGTGGCGAACGCGGACGGGCCGCTTGACGCCGCCGTCGCCGGCGGCACGCTGCGCGTGACCCCGAAGCCGAACGGGCCGATCGAGCTGTCGGGCCCGTTCGCGCTTTCGAGCGCGGACCGGAAGACGATGCTCGCAGGCTCGAGCGCGGCGCTCTGCCGCTGCGGCCAGTCGCGCGCGAAGCCGTTCTGCGACAACTCCCACGAGCGCGCCGGATTCCGGAGCGAGTAGCCGGAACGCCCCGGGCGGCCCGCCCGCGCTGGTCGTGCAGGCGCCAGCGTTGGGCGGCGGCGGCTGGCGGCGCTCCCTTCCCTCGCTAGTCTCGGCCCCATTCGATCGGTCCCGGGGTGCCCCGCACGTCCCTCGCGCGCGGGCCGGGTCGACCGCCCATCCCACCATGGAAGGCCCGGGGCCACGCGCCCCCCACACTCCGGTTCGGCCCGCCCCCGCGTGGGTGCGCCATGCCGGTCACGCAGGAGTGCACACGATGCCCACCGTCACCGCACACACCGTCGGCACGTTCAGCTGGCCCGAGCTCGGGACGAGCGACACCAAGGGCGCGAAGCAGTTCTACACGTCGCTCTTCGGCTGGCAATTCAACGACTCCGACATGGGCCCGAACGGCGTGTACACCATCTTCACGCTGAACGGCCGCGACGTCGCCGCGCTCTACACGCTGATGCCCGACATGGTGAAGCAGGGCGTGCCGCCCTATTGGGGTTCGTACGTGACCGTGGAGAACGTCGACCGCTCGGCGGAGAAGGCGAAGAGCCTGGGGGGCACGGTCATCGCCCCGCCGATGGACGTGATGGAGCACGGGCGCATGGTCGTGCTCCAGGATCCGCAGGGCGCGACGTTCACGCTCTGGCAGCCGAAGAACCATATCGGCGCGGCAGTGTTGTACGAGCCGGGCTCGCTGGCATGGACGCAGTTGAACGCCAGGGATCCCGCGGCCGCCAAGAAGTTCTATCCCGCGCTATTGGGCTGGAAAGTTCAGGACGAGGAGATGCCGGCGGCGATGGGCGGCGGCATGTACACCACCTGGCTCAAGTCCGACGGCCAGGCGGGTGGGATGATGCCGATGCCGAAGGAAGCTCCCGCGCCGTCGAATTGGCTGCCGTACTTCGCGGTGGCGAGCGTGGACGCCTCGGCGGCGAAGGCGGCATCGCTCGGCGCGCAGACGTACGTTCCGCCCACGGACATCCCGGGCATCGGGCGCTTCGCGGTGCTCGCGGACCCGCAGGGCGCGACGTTCGCGATCGCGAAGTTCGAAACGCCGGCGTGAGCTGAACGCCACAGGGTTCGGGACAGCCCCGGTCCAGCGCCCGCACCCGGCCGCGAAGCAGCGGCCGGGCGCGGGTGCGTTGGATAGGGTCACCCTGCCTCGCGAGTCCGGATCCGAGTGCTGCCCGCTGCCGCCGCGGCACTGACGCCCGAACGCGGCGTCGCTCACTCCCAGCGCCGCACGAACACTGCTGCGTCGCCGGCCGTCCCTCGCGTACACTGCCCGCTTCCCCTGCCGCCTTGCCGGACTCCCTACGCCCCGGAGGATGCCGCGTGCGTCGTTCCCGCCTGCGTCTCGCCACGCTCGGCGCGCTCTGCTGCGCCGCGTTCCTCGCCCTCCCCACGCCCGCGGCGCTCGCCGCTCCGGTCCCGTTCGACTTCTACTCGCGCGGGCCCTACCACGCCGGCGTGCCGAGGCCCTCGGAGATCCTCGGCTACGAGCCGGGCACGTTCCACACCACCTACGGCAACATGGAGCGCGTGCTGGACGCGATCGAGCGCGCGCGCCCGGAGCGCGTGAAGCGCGAACCGTTCGGCCGCACGGTGGAGTCGCGCGAGCGCGCGCTGTTCATCGTGTCCGCACCCGAGAATCTCGCGAAGCTGGAGACGATCCGCGAGGGCAACGCGAAACTCGCCGATCCGCGCGGCGTGCCCGCGGCGGAGCTCGAACGGCTCGCGCGCGAGCTGCCGGTCACGGTGTGGCTCAACTACAGCATCCACGGCGACGAGTCGGCCTCGTTCGAGGCGATGATGCAGGTGGCCTACCAGTTGGTCGCCGGCGACGACTCGCTCACCGAGCGGCTGCTCAGGAACGCGGTCGTGTTGATCAACCCGGCGCACAATCCGGACGGACACGAGCGCTTCGTCACCTGGATCAATGCGCACGGCCAGGGGAACCCCGAGCACTGGGCGCTCGAACAGCAGCGCTCGCAGCCGTGGGGCATCGGCGGCCGGCGCACGCACTACCAGTTCGATCCCAACCGCGACGCCCTCGCCATGAGCCAGCCCGAATCGCGGCAGATGTCGCGCGAGATCCGCCGCTGGCGGCCGCAGGTGCTCGTGGATCATCACGGCCAGGTGGCGTCGTTCTTCTTCCCGCCCACCTCCGAGCCCACGAATCACATGCTGGGCGCAGCCGACTACCACAAGTGGGTCGACCGGTTCGGCCGCGGCAACGCGGCCGCGTTCGATCGCTACGGCTGGGAATACTACGTGCGCGACGTGTTCGACTTCCACGCCACGGGCTACTGGGACGTGTGGCCGACGCTGCAGGGCGCGATCGGCATGACCTACGAGACGGACGGCGGCGGGAACCTGGCGTTCCGCCGCGACGACGAGACGATCGTGACGCTGCGCGACGGCATGGCGAGGCACTTCACCGCGTCGCTCGCGACCCTGCAGACGGCGGTCCAGTTCCGGCAGGAGCGACTGGCCGACATGGCCTCGTTCGCGCGCACGTCATGCACCCCGGCGAAGGACGCGCCTCGAGCCTACGTGCTCGACGCCACCGACCGGGTGCGGGCCGCGGCGCTGGCGGAGAACCTCCAGTACGCGGGCGTCGAGGTGCAGTGGGTGCAGGAATCGTTCACCGCGAAGACCGCGCGCGCGCTGTGGGCGGACGAGGGCTCGAAGCCGGCGCCGGCGGGCGGCAAGGGACTCGAGCGCGCGGGCGCGCCCGCGCCGGTGTCCCGCCCGGCGGGCGCGCACACGTTCGCGAACGGTGCGTTCGTCGTGGACCTGGCGCAGCCGGGCAGCCGCGTCGCGCGCGCGCTCATCGAGGCCGATCGCTCGGTGGACTCCGCCTTCGCACGTGCCGAGCTCGAAAAATACGCGCGCAACGTGCATCGCGGCCGGCACGCGCCGGACGAGCCCTACAGCTTCTACGACATCACGTCGTGGGCGCTGCCGCTCTCGTACGGCGTGCCGGCGTACGCGGTGAGCGACCTGCCCGCGCACGGATTCCAGCTCGCGGACCCCGATCCCAACGCGCCGGACGAGTCGGTGGACATCCTGCCCGATTCGATGGCCGTCGGGGTGCCGTTCACGGCCCGGATCTCGCGGATCGCGCCGCTCGTCATGCACGACACGCATGGAGCGGTGGTGTTCGACGCGCGCGGCAGCGTCGAGGGCGGCGAGGCGAACACGGCCTACGTCTGGAGCTGCCGCGGGGACGGCGCGGCGCGGCTCACGCTGCGGCTGCTCCAGGAGGGCTACAAGGTCGCCACCGCCGCGCACCCGCTGCGCGCCCAGGGCCGTGACTTTCCGCGCGGCTCGTTCATCGCGCGCGTCGAGCGCAACGATCCGTCGCTGCACAAGCGCGTGGCGCAGCTCGCGCGCTCGAGCGGCGTGCAGGTGCTGGCGGTGAACACGGCGTTCACCGACCGCGGCGACACCGGCGTGGGTTCGGAGAACGTCGTGAGCTTGAAGAAGCCGAGCATCGCCGTCGTGGTGGATGGCCCGGTCTCGGCGGAGTCCTACGGCTGGCTGTGGTTCCTGCTCGAGCGGCGGCTCGGAGTGAGGTTCACCGCCGTGCGCGCCGACCGCCTCGGCGGGATCGAGCTCGACCGCTACAACATCGTGGTCATCCCAGACGGTGGTCCGGGCGTGGCCTCCGCACTCGGTGGCGGCATGGCGACGTTGAAGGAGTGGGTCTCGCGCGGCGGCACGCTGGTGTGCGTGGACGACGCGGCGGAACTCCCGACCCTGGCGAGCGTGGGGCTCTCGAGCTGCAAGGTGGTGGGCGTTCCGGCGAAGAAGAAGGACAAGGACGAAGAGGAGATCCCGGATCCGGACAGCACGGCGTCCGAGGCGTCGCGCCGTCCGCAGTTCATCCCAGGCAGCATCTTCTGGGCCACGCCCGACCCGCTCCAGTGGCTGACGTGGGGCTACGGCGACGGACGCATCCCGGTGATGCTCCAGGGCAACACCATGCTGACGCCGACCAAGGAAGGTGCAAACGCGCTCCGCTTCGACCGCACGCCTCTCACCGCCACCGGCTGGACGTGGCCCGAGACCGAGCGGCGGCTCGCGCACACCGTGTACGCGGTGGACGAGCCGAACGGCGAGGGTCACGTGGTGATGCTGGCCGGCCCGGTGCTGTTCCGCGCCTACTGGCGGAATACCGAGCGCCTGCTCCTGAACGCCCTGATCTACGCGCCGGCGCTCGACTGATGGCGCCCGCGCCGGCGCCGCTCGGCAAGCTGTCGCCGGAGGCGTTCACCCGGCTCATCGCGCCGCACCTCGGGGCCGCGCGCGCCGAGGTGGCGGTGGGTCCGCGCGCCGGGCACGACGCGGCGATCGTACGCATCGGCGCCGGTCGCGTGATGGCCGTGACCACGGACCCGCTCTCGGTGATCCCGGCCCTCGGCCTCGAGCGCTCGGCCCGGCTCGCGTGCCACCTCGTGGCCTCGGACCTGTGGACCACCGGCATTCCGCCCGCCTACGTGAGCGTGGACTTCAACCTGCCGCCGTCGTTCGGCGACGACGAGTTCGCGTGTTACTGGCGGGTGATGAGCGACACGTGGGCGGAGCTGGGCGTCGCGGTGATCACCGGGCATACCGGGCGACACGCGGGTTGCAGCGAGGGGATTCTCGGAGCCGCAACATTGATCGGCGTTGGGGACGAGGGGCGCTACGTGGTGCCGGGCATGGCGCGGCCCGGTGACCGCGTCATCGTGACCAAGGGCTGCGCCATCGAGACCGCGGCCATCGCGGCGTGGCTCTGCCCCGAGCGGGTGCGCCAGCACGTGGACGAGGAGGGGTTCGCCACGCTGCGCGCGCTCGAGCGCAAGGTGAGCGTGGTGGCCGACTGCCGCGCGGCGCTGCGCGCGGGCGTACGCGAGCGCGGCGTGACCGCACTGCACGATGCGACCGAGGGCGGCGTGCTGGGCGGACTGGTCGAACTGGCGGAGGCGTGCGGCCACGACGTGCGGATCGAGCGCACGCGCCTCCCGCTCTCGCCGGCGGTGGCGGGCGCGTGCGAGGCGCTGGGCGTCGATCCCTACTGGTCGCTGAGCGAGGGCACGCTCATCGCGTGTGCCGCGCCCGAGCGGGCGGAGCTCGTGCTGCACGAGCTCGCGGAGGACGGCATCGCCGCGGCGCTCGCGGGCGAGGTGCTCGCGGGCCGCGGCCGGCTGTGGGTGGCGGAGCCCGACGGTGCCGTCAGCACGTTCGACCAACCGCTGCCGGACCCGTACTGGCCAGCGTACGAGCGCGCGGTGCGGGAAGGCTGGCGGTAGAAACGGCCGGCGACCCCGGGCTTCCCCGGGGCCGCCAGTCCACCACTTGTCCGCGTGCGCCCGGAAAGGTCCGGACCGTCCGTCCGGCAAGCGCCGTTTGGATGGAACGCGGTCAATTCCCCGCGGTCGCGACCGGTTCCGTCGGGCGAAGCCGGATTTCGATGCGCCGGTTCTTCGCGCGACCCGCCGGTGTGTCGTTGCTCTCTCGCGGCCGGCTGTCGGCAAACGAGACGGCGGCAAGCCGGCCCTTCTCGAGCCCGGACTCCTCGAACAGGCGAACGATGCGCGCCGCACGCGCCCCGCCCAGCTCCCAGTTGGTCGGGTAGCGGCCGGCCAGCCCGGGACCGATCTTCTGGTCGTCCGTGTGCCCCGTGACGACGACCTGGTACTTCGAGGCCTTGAACTCCTCCGCGACCTTGAGCAGCAGGTCGCGGCCCGCCTTGTCGAGATCGGCCGAACCGGACTTGAACAGGATGTCCTGGGCCAGGTTGACGCTGATCCCGTCGCGGAGCTGCTGCACCTCGACCTGGCCGCTGCTCAACTCGCCCTGCAGCCGGCCCACCATCGATTCGTAGGTCGCGTGGACCTCCGCCGTCTGGGCCTGCTGCTCCTTCAACTGGTTCGCGAGCTGTTCCGAGGTGGCCTCCATGTCCTTGGCGTGGCTCTCGAGCGCCGCGTTGACCGTCTTGACCGAATCCAGGCTCGCCTGGAGTCCGGAGTTTTTGAGCGCGAGCGCGTCACGGTCCTGGGTCATCCCCAGGTACTTCGCCTTGGAGACGCCGCACCCGGCGGCGGGAAGGGCGAGGCAGAGAATCAGGAGTGCATATCGATTCAACATCTGCGGACGAGTGGCTGTTGAATGCATGGGAAGCCTCCCGGGCGTCGGACTGCGTGGAGCAGCAGACAACCTGCACACGAGAGCGTCCGCCCCGTGGAGGCACCGGTCAAGCGGCGCACAGCCGCCCCGCCCGCGGGCCGGCGGGCCCAAGTCGGGTCCGGAGATCCTCGGCCGCCTAATGGCCGGCGGCCCCGGGTTGCCCCGGGGCCGCCGTGTCGAACTCCGAATGCGGCGCGCTTCTAGAAATGGAACGCCACGCCGAGCGTCGTCGTCCAGTAATCCGCCTTGAAGTTGTTCGGGGGCAGGTCGCTCTTCTGGTCGCCGAGGTAGACATAGCGGCCGCTCAGCTCCGCGGACGCCACGCCCGGCACCATGGGGAGCGAGATCCCACCGCCGAGGTGCACGCCGAACTGCTGCGAGGTCGAGCTCACGAGCAGCGGCGTGTTCGGGTAGTGGAGCGTCGTGTTGTACCAGCCCACGCCACCGCCGAGGTAGAGCATCGGCATCGCCTTCAACCACAGCGACGCGGTCACCGGCCACTGCTTCGACTCCACCTGGCCGTTGAAGAGCTTGTCCTGCCGGTACGAGATGCCGAGCTCGGCCGCGACCATGGGCACGATGCTGCTGCGCACCGCGAGGCCGTATGCGATCTGCGTGTTGTCGCTGTTCGCGGGATTGCGCGTCATGCCCAGCGACGGGATGATCTCCGCGGCGTACACACGCGGCGCGCCGAGCGCTGCGCCGCACAGCAGCAGCGCGCCGGCGATGAGACGAGAGGTCCTGGAAGCGGAACGATTCCCGAAGTGCTTATGCATCAGCCCAGGCATGTCTTCCTCCTTGGCCCCGTCGCCACGTCGCGGACGCGACGCGCTCGAAAAGGGGGTGCGGGCCGGGGAATCCGGGCCCCGGCCCGCGGGATGGGCCCCGGGGGTGGTTCGCGCGTCCCCCGTGGCCGGCGGCAGCCATTGCACGCCGCGTGCCGCGGCCGGCGGAAGCGCTCACCGCCCGCCGGGCAACGACTTGCGCGCGTGAGCGGCGGCTGGGGGGCGTGTCGCGCCCGCCGCAGCGTGTGGCGCGCCGCCACGGCAGCACGCATCCGTGCGGATTGCACGGGGGTCGTGCGGCATGCTGCGAGCGCGTCCGCGGCCGGGATCGCCCGGGACGACACCGGCCGCGTCGGGAAGCGGGTGCGCGGCGCGGGTCAGCGCGTGCGCGGCGCCAGGATCTCGCTCACGAAGTCGCGCACGCCGTTGTCGCGCACCAGCACCGGGTGGCGGCGGCCCTCGCGATAGTTGAGCGTGTACGCTCGGAAGAACTCCTTGTTCTCGCACAGCAGCTCGACCTTGCCGTTCTGCTTGCTCGCGGCGATGGCGTCACGCAGCACGTCGGCGTTGTAGCGCCGGCCGTTCACCGCCACCACCACCATGTCGGGCGCGACCCCCGCGGCGTCGGCAGGCATGCCGGGCACCACGTCCACCACGGTGCCCTCCGGGTCCTTCAATTTGATTCCGAGCGAGTAGTCCTCCACCACTTCCTTGTCCGCCTTCTCGTGCGCGGCCTGCAGCGGGCCGAGCGAGTCGGTCCACGCCATGCGCCAGCCGCCGGCGGTGATGCCGTTCGTGGGCGCATGGGGCGCCACCGCGTAGACGCGGTCGTGGAGGAAGCCCGCCCAGTCGTAGGGCCAGGTCGCATTGAGCGCGGCCACGACGTCGGGGAGCGTGTAGGGCTTCACTTCCGGGCCGCGGTTCGGGCCGCCGTGGAACCGCTGGCAGAAGTCGTCGAGCGACTTCGTTCCCTTCGACAGCTTGCGGATGACGACGTCGGCGTCGAGCCAAAGCAACAGCCCCTCGTCGTAGAAGTCCACGCCCCGCCGCCAGTGCTCCCACGCGTGTCGGCCGTCGTAGAGGAGTTGCGCCTCGGTGCCGGTATCCACGAGCGGGCGCCAGGTGCGGCCGCGGTTGTTCTCGATCTCGGCGGCGGCGCGGGCGAGCGCGTCGCGTGCCTCCGCGGGCGAGCGGATCCCGGAGCGCGCCGACAGCACGAAGCCCAGGTACTGGGTGAGGCCCTCGTACACCCACAACAGCTCGCCCTGCATGGGCGTGAAGTAGTCCCCGGTCGCGAGCCCGGCGGGGCGGCGGAACTTGCCGTTCCAGGAGTGCACGAACTCGTGCGAGAGGAGGTTCGTGTGATCCTTCCGCAGCGGTTCCTCGAGCCACCAGCGTTCGGAGCCGCGATCGTCGCTCGACTGGTGGTGCTCGAGTCCGAAGTGCGCGGTGTGATCCGAAAGGGTGACGAGGAAGTCGTAGTGCCGGAAGTGTTTCGTCCCGAACAGCGCCGGCGCCTCGCGCGCGAGATTCCGGAGCGCCTGGACCTGGTCGTCGGGGACCTTGAGCCCTTCCTCCGAGTCGCACGCCATCCGGACGCGGATCGGCACGCTGTCGCCGGGCGTGAGCTCCAGGGTGCGGAAGTGGCTGCCGGACAGCACCGGGGAGTCCACGAGCGTGGTGAACGAGCACGCTCGGAAGTGGATCGCGGCGCCGGTGGCGGCCTCCTCGTCGAGCGCCGAGGCGTGCTGCCAGCGGTCGGGCAGCGTGAGCGACGCCTTGCAGGTGAGCGCATCGGACTTCTCGCCGGCCGGGTAGAACGCGACCTCGTTCCACGACAGCAGCAGCAGGTTGGGCGTGCTGCACGCGGCGGAGGTGAACCCCTGCGTGCCGTTGTCGAGCAGGAAGTCGAACGCCAGCGAGACGTCCTTGGCGCCCGCGGGCACGTTGACGCGCACGGTGTTCATGTCCACGGCATCGCGCGTCCACGCGAGCGTCTGCCCGTTCGCGCGGATCACCAGCCCGGCGACGTCGACGTTGGGGCCGGTCGGCCCGTGCTCGCCCGGGATCCAGCGCGGGTAGGACAGCGCCATCGTACCCGTGCGCGCCGGGAACGACTGCGTCACGTGCAGCAGGCCACGCGCCGTGTCGCGCGCGTCCACGTTGACGGTGAAGTCGGCCGCGAGCGCGGAGGCGGCGATCAGGGACGCGAGCGGGACCGAGCACAGTCGGACGACCAGGGTGGCGGAAATGCGGCGCGGCATGTCGGGCCTCCGGGGAGGGGACTGCGGTCAGTGCTTGCCGGGTGGCGGTGGCGGCGGGCCGGCGCCCGCCAACGGCACGAGGAACGCCTCGGGCACCGGTCGCGGCGCGCGCGCGATCGGGTGCATGTCCTGTTCGGGGTCGGCCCACGGGGAGCGGCGGTAGAACCAGTCCGTGCGCGCGTTGGGGTCGCCGGCGAACGCCGTGTCCGCGGCGAGCTTCGCCTTGAAGTCCGCGGCCAGCTTCGGGTCGTGCGCCATCATCGCGCGAGCCATGGGCTCGACCACGTAGTCGCCGCCGTACTCCTTCTTCTGGAACACGGTCTCGAAGAAGCCCCACGCCATGAACCCGTCCGGCGCCTGCGCCTCGAGCAGGTTCACCGCCAGCGCGCCACCGCGCTGGTCGCACGGCACCCACACGTCGCCGGCGCGGAACGTCCGCATCTGGCGCTCGAGGCGCACCGCCAGCACGCGCACGGCGTGCCGGCCCTCGAATCCTTCGGCGGCGCTGGTGTGGTCGGTGACGCGCGTCATTTCCACCGTGTCGCTCCACGCGCGCGCGAGCCGCCGCGTCTGGATGCCGTGGAGCGCGATCCGCTCGAGCACCTCGGTCCATTCCTGGGGAATCAGGTAGCCGCCCCCCGGCATGCGCACGGTCAGCGACGGCTGGGTCTCGCGGTAGATCGTCACCGTGGTGTCCCACGGCTCGCTCGAGTAGCGCGGCACGCGCGAGCCGGTGATGTCGCTCTGCTCCCACGTCGTGCGCACGCCCTTCCACGCGAACGGCGCGGCGTGGTCGGAGACGGTGGTCGCGAGCACCAGCAGGCGCTTGGCCGGGTCGGTGGCGCGCGCGCGGGTCACCATCTCGGCCTCGGCGTCGCGCACCGCCCGGGTGAGCGCCGCGGGGTGCGCGTGCAGCTCCTCGACGAGCGACAGGAGGAGGTCGTAGGTCGCCTTCACCCGCGCGCCGTAGGGCTTGAGCATGTGGGTTTCCACGAGCAGCGCCGCGCGCGACTGGAGCGGCGCATAGCCGGTGGAGAAACGCGGCGGGCTGTTCCCGTACTCGATCCCCGCGGCCGGGTCGTTGCCGCCGCCGCGGAAGTCGAGGTAGGGCGCCACCAGGTGACCGCGGGCCGCCAGCCGGTCGACCATTCCGTGCTCGATCGCGTCCGTCATCCAGCGGTCGAGCGCCTGGGGCACGCCGGCCCCGTGGTTCACGGCATAGGTGACGTCGTAGCGATAGTCCGCGCCGTCGGTGGTGTGGTTGTCCACCAGCAGGTCGGGCCACCAGCGGGTGTACACGTTGGCGATCAGCGCGCGCATCTCCGGCGCGTCGAGCTTGGTGTAGTCGCGGTTCAGGTTGAGCCCGATCGGCGTGTGTCGCCAGCCCATCTCGTCGGGCCCGTTCTGGTTGATGCGGTTGTAGCGGCTCCTCCGCTCCAGAGCGTCGGCGGAGAACATGGGCACGATCAGCACGATGACCGAGTCGAGCAGCTCGTCGTGCTGGTGCTGGACGGCGAGGTCGCGCGCCAGCATGAGCGACGCGTCCTTGCCCTCGATCTCGCCGGAGTGGATGCCGTTCTGGATGAGGAGGATCGGGAGCCCGCGCGCGCGCGCCGCTTCGGGCGTGAACAGGCGGTCCTTGGAGAGGATGAGGAGCGGCAGGTCACGGCCCTGGCCGGTGCGCCCGAACGAATCCAGCTTGATCCAGCGCGAACCCGCCTCGAGCTCGTGGCAGAAGCGCATGGTCTCGTCGTAGTCCGAGGTCTGCTTCCACTTCGTGCGCTCGGCGCGGGTGAGCCAGATGCGTGGGATGGTCTCGTCCACGGGCGGGTCGGGCGTGAGCTGCGCCGAGCCCCCGGTGATCACCGCCTTCACGGTCGAGTCGGGCGTCCAGGGTCCGGGGCGGGTGAGGCGGAGACCCTGGGCGTGGGCCGGGAGCGTGAGGACGGCCAGTAATGCGGCAAGCGCGGACGCGCGGAGCGGGGGGTATCGGAGCATGGCGCGGGAGGTTAGCACAGGGCCGCGAGCCGGCGTCCGGGCCGCCGTCGTGGCCATCAGCGCGGCGACGGCGGCTTGGACGCCGGCTCGAATGGCCGCCGCCTCGCGCACGCCTCCTCGAGCCAGAGCGCATAGCCGCCCTCGTCCAGTTCTCCCGTCGCGAGCGCGCGGGTCACGTTCACCGCATCCGCCTCCGTTGCCTCGAGACTCCAGCCGTTCACTTCCAGGAACACGCCCGCCAGCGTGAGCGCCAGCCGTTCGTTACCGTCGTGTAGCGGGCGATCGCGCGCGATCCCGAACGCGTGCGCCGCGGCGATCCGGAAGATGTCGGGGCGCCCCCCGGGGCCCGTGTCGTTCTGAAGCCGTCGCGGCCGGGCGAGCACCGCCTCGAACCACGCCCGATCGGGCCGATCGGCGACGCCGGAGTGCGCGGCCACGAGCCGGGCGTGGATCGCGGACGCGACCGCGGGTGAGAGCCAGGCGGGCTCGCGGGTCATTTCGCGAGCGCGCGCAGCGCGTTCCGGTACCGTGCCATGAATCCCTCCGCTGCCTCCAGGGCGTCCGCGAACCCGGGGTCGTTCGCCGTGAGCAGGAAGCCGTCCGGCGTCCGGGCGAGGTAGACGGGATCTCCCTCCCGGACCTGGAGCTCTCGTGCGGCGTCCCCGGGCAGCGTGAGGCCCAACGAGTTGCCGACCTTGCGGATCTTGAGCCGGAACATGGTCCCTCCCATGTATATACGGATGTTATAACACAAC
>CAYSWZ010000065.1:0-19449 GCA_964434945.1 uncultured bacterium
GCTCGCCACCACGCCGTTCGCGGTGCAGGAGAGCACGGACGCCTCGGGAGCGACGGCCGCGCTCACGTTCGTCGCCCGCGACTCCGCGGGCTTCGAGGTGCGCCAGACCTGGCGCCCGCACCCCGAGTCCTACCTGCTCGACTACGACGTCTGGGTGGCGGGCGCGCCCTCTGATGCCCGCGACTGGTCGCTCACGACGCGGTCCTGGCCGCTCATGTCCGAGGCGAATCCCGACCTCGAGATGCGCCTCGTGCGTTCCATCAGCCTCGTCGGCAAGGACCTGCATCGCGACGCGGCGCAGGGGCTCGTCGGCAAGAGCGACCGGCCGCACGAGGGCGCGGCCCACTGGGCGGGGGTGCAGTCGCACTACTTCCTCGGCGTGGTCGCCCCGGTCGGCGCCGAGGGCCGCGGCACGGTGTCGCGCGGCGGCACCTACGCGCTCGCCCCGGACGAGATCGCGCGCCTGCCGCGGAACAGCAAGACGGTGCATCCGATCGCCCAGGGCACGCTCGTCATGTCGGAGCCGTCCTCCGGCCACCAGCGCTTCGCCGTCTACTTCGGTCCCGCGGATTACTTCTCGATCGCGAAACTGTCCGGTGCCGGGCGGCCCGGCAGCCTGCAGCTCGAGAAGGCCGTCGACCTGGGCGCGGCCTGGCTCATGCCCTTCAGCTATCCGCTGCTCCAGTTGCTGCGCCTCCTCTACAGCTGGGTCGGGAACTACGGACTCGCCATCTTCCTCCTCGCGACGCTGGTGCGGCTCGTGCTCCACCCGCTCAACATGAGCAGCATGAAGAGCATGCGCGCCATGCAGCGACTGCAGCCCGAGATGGAGCGCATCCGCGAGAAGTACAAGAACAAGCCGGAGGCGCTCAATACGGCGGTGATGGCGCTCTACAAAGAGAACAAGGTCAACCCGGCGGGCGGCTGCCTGCCGATGCTGTTGCAGATGCCGCTGTTCTTCGCGCTCTATGCGGTGCTCAACAGCGCCATCGACCTGCGCCAGGCGCCGTTCGTCGGCTGGATCCACGACCTGTCGGCCCCCGATCACCTGTTCTCGATCGCCGGGTTCCCCATTCACCTGCTGCCGTTGATCATGGCGGGCACGGGCTTCCTGCAGCAGAAGCTCACGCCCACGCCGGCCCAGCAGGCGTCCACGATGTACATGATGAATTTCTTCATGCTGTTCATCTTCTATGGTTTGCCGTCCGGCTTGGTGTTCTACTGGACGGTGATGAACCTGTACACCGCGCTCCAGCAGTGGCTGGCGATCCGCGGTGACGACGGAGTCGTCGTGCCCGTCGTGGCAGGTTCCCCGCGCGTGAAGACCTGAGGCGCGGACCGGGCGCAGCGCTGCCGCGAGTCCCGCGGCAATGCGGGCGACCGGGGACACGACCTTCGCCGTGGCGGACGGGAGCCGCGGCGAAGTAGATTCCCCGTCGTTTCGATACGGCTTCGCGGGCCGCACGGCTCGCATGCCCGGCGCGCATCGCTGATGTGCGACGGGCCGCGAGCTCACCCGCGCGCCGGCGGCGAGGCACTCCCCGTGGGAGCTCCCTCGCGCCGCGCGCGATGTGCGCCACGGAGCATCACTCCCACCCGCACCGGGACGCAGCGCCCCGGCGCGCGCCGTGCCAGCGCGTTGGCGCCGGCATGGAGCGCGATGGCGCGCGTCCGGCAGGGGTATGCAATGGCTGGTTCAGTGTATGAGGGCAAGACGTTCGATGAGGCGGTCCGCAAGGGTCTCGAGGCGCTCCGACTGGCGCGCGCCGAGGCGGTGATCACCACCATCGAGGAAGGAAAGGGCGGATTCCTGGGGATCGGGTCGCGCCCGTTCAGGGTGAGCGTTGCGCGTCGCCCGGGCGGCGCGATCAAGGAGCCGGCCGAGCGGGCTGCCGGAGGCGCCGCATCCGACGACCGGCGCGGCGGCCGCCGCGGCGGCCGCGAGGAGCGCCCGGCGCGGGGTGGCGAGCGGGGCGGACGAGCGGGCCGCACCGAACCCGCGGCCGCGCGCGGCGAACGTGGCGGTCGCGGTGGCAGGGAGGAACGCGCGGGCCGGGGCGGCCGCGAAGAGCGTCCCCCGCGCGAGGAGCGCGGCGGCCGCGAGGACCGTGGCGCGCGCGATCGGCAGCCGGTCGCGGCCTCCCCTGCGCCGACGCGCGCCGGGCGGGACGAACGTCCGTCGCGCGAGGAACGCTCCGGCCGCGAGGAGCGCGGCGGTCGCGAAAGCCGTGGCGGGCGCCAGGAAGGACGGCAAGAAGGACGCCAGGAGGGACGCCAAGAGGGACGCCAGGAAGGACGTGGAGAGGGCCACGAGGAAGGCCGCGAGACTCGCCGCGAACGCGCGCCCCGCGAGGAGCGCCGCCCACAACCCACGCCCGTCGCGACCAACGCCCCCGCCCCACCCTCGGTCACGGAGGAGGCCGGCGGGGAGTTGCCGCGCAAGCGCCGCCGCCGCGGCCGCAGGGGTGGCCGGGGCCGCCGTCGGGGCGGTGCGGAGGGCGAGGGTGAGGCCGGGTTCGAGCCACGCGTGCCGCGCGAGTCCGAACCGATGAGCGGTAACGGATCCGAGACCTCGTACTCGCAGGCCGTCGCCGAGCCGGAGGCGTCACCCGTCGCGGCCCGCGTGCCGCACGCCGAGCGCTCCGAGCCGGAGCCCGTCGCACGGGCGGCCGACCTCGAGGCGCCGCCGGCGGCGAACGAGTTCGAGCCGGCCCCGGTCGCGGAGGAGAATGTCCTTCACGAACGCCACGAACCGCGCGAGCATCGTGACGACCGCGGTGACCGATTCCGCTCGCAGCGCCACGCGCGCCACGGAGCCGAAGCAGCCGGCGAAGCCTCCGGAGCCCCCGACATGAATGCCGACGAACTGTCCGCGACGAGCAAGCGGCTCACCGAGGAGCTGCTCACCAGGATGGGCTTCGAGCCCAGGGTCAGCGTGCGCGTCGAGGGCAACCGCGTGGACGTGACCGTCGAGGTGGACCGCGACGACGACCTGCTGAACGGCCGGCAGGGCGAGACCCGGCAGTCGTTGCAGCACCTGCTCAATCGCTTCCTCAACAAGGGCGACGGCTCGCGCTACCACCTGCAGCTCGAGGTGAACGACTTCTGGCAGCGGCGCGAGGTCGAACTCGAGGAGCTGGCGCGCAAACTCGCAGACGAGGCCGTCACCACGAATTCCGAAATCGTGAGCGACTACCTGAACTCGCAGGAACGCCGCATCCTGCACGTGACGCTCAAGGAGGACAGCCGCGTGCGGACGTTCTCGCTCGGCACCGGAATGGTGAAACGTGTCGCCGTGGCGCCGGCCTCGTTCCCGGAGAGATCGGAAGACGAGCCCGCGAGCTGAGCCGCCCGCCCCATCCACGGCGCCCGGCTCGGCTTCGCACCGAGCCGGGCGCTCGGCTTTGAGAGGGAGTCCCGTGTCGTCACTCCAGTCCCTCGAGGACAGCATCGCCGCCATCGCCACAGCTCCCGGCGCCGCCGGGCTCGCGGTCGTGCGCGTGAGCGGACCCGATGCGCTGGCGATCGCCGACGCCGTGTTCGAGGGTGTGCGGCCGCTCGCGGTCGCGGCGGGCCACACGCTGCACCACGGCTGGGCGGTGGACACGCGACGGTCCGGCCCCGCGGGCGAGCTGACGCGGCTCGACGAGGTGGTCGCCGCGGTGTTCCGCGCTCCGCGCTCCTACACGGGCGAGGACACGGTGGAGTTCTCGTGCCACGGCGGCGGCGTTCCGGCACGGCGCGTGCTCGGCGCTCTCCTCGCCTCGGGCGCTCGCCTCGCGGGTCCGGGAGAATTCACGCTCCGCGCGTTCCTGCGCGGACGGCTCGACCTCGCCCAGGCCGAAGCGGTGGCCGACCTGGTGCACGCCGAAACGGAGAGCGCGGGCGATCTCGCGCTCGCGCAACTCGCGGGCCGGCTGTCGGAACGCCTCGCGGCGATCGAGAACCGGATCACCGACGCGACCGCCGAGGTGGAAGCCCGCGTCGACTTCGCCGACGACGTGGGCGGGGTCGAGTCGCCGGCGCACGTGCGTGCCGCGATCGCGGCGGTGAGCGGCGAGCTCGACAGCCTGCTCGCCGGCGCCCCCTGGGCGCGCGCGGTGCGCGAGGGCGTGCGCGTGCCGCTGCTCGGCCGGCCGAACGCCGGGAAGTCGTCACTGTTCAACGCGCTCCTCGGCGAGGACCGCGCCATCGTCACCGCCGAGCCGGGCACGACACGCGACCGCGTGAGCGAACGGCTCGCCATCGCCGGCGTCCCCGTGACGCTGTCGGACACCGCGGGCGTGCGAGCCGCCACGAGCGCGACCGAGGCGATGGGTGTGGCCCGCGCGCTTGGAGCCCTCGACGGAGCGGCGGTCGTGGTCTGGGTGGTGGACGCCTCGCAGCCGCCGCCCGATGCGGACGACGAGCTGGTGGCCGGCCTGCGCGGTCGGCGCGTGTTGGTGGCGCTCAACAAGTCGGACCTGCCTCCCGCGATCACGCCCGGGCAGGCGCTCGCGCTGCTCGGGGCCGGCGACGCGCGCGCGCTCCGCGTCTCGTGCCTGAGCGGGGAGGGCCTCGCGGAACTTCGCGACGCCCTCGCGGCGCTCCTCGGCGCGGATCGCGAGGGAGGGCTCGCGGGCGCGGTCGCGAACCCGCGTCACGCCGACGCCCTGTCGCGTGCCCGCGCCGCGCTCGGGCGTGCGGCCGCGGCAGCCGACGCGGGCGCGCCGGGAGAGATCGTGGCGCTCGAGTTGCGCGAGTCGCTGGCGGCCATGGGCGAGGTCTCGGGACGGAATGCGAGCGAGGAGCTGCTGGAGCGCATCTTCGCGCGCTTCTGCATCGGCAAGTGATGCGCGACCGTCCGCTCGAGGAATCGTCGGCGCATTTTTCCGCATCGCCAGGCGCACCTGCGCGCGCCGTGCCCCTGCGTGCCCATGACGCCGACCGGAGCGAAGCGCGTTTCGACGTGGTGGTGGTGGGTGCCGGTCATGCGGGCTGCGAAGCGGCGCACGCGAGCGCGCGAATGGGTCTCGCGACCGCACTCCTGACGGTCAAGCTGACCGACGTCGCAAAAATGTCGTGCAATCCCGCGATCGGTGGCGTGGCGAAGGGCCACATGGTGCGGGAGCTGGACGCGCTCGGCGGCGTCATGGGCCGTGTCACCGACGGCGCCGGCATCCAGTTCAAGATGCTCAACCGCGGCCGCGGCCCTGCCGTGTGGTCGCCGCGCGCCCAGTGCGACAAGGCACTCTACTCGGTCGAGATGCTGGGGCTCCTCGACACGCTCGCGAACCTCGAGTTCGTGGAGGGCGTGGCGCAGCGCGTGCGCCTCGACCGCGGTCGCGCCGCGGGCGTCGAGCTCCTGGACGGGCGCTTCCTCGGCGCGCGCGCCGTGGTGATCACGCCGGGCACGTTCCTGAACGGGGTCCTGCACATCGGCGAGCGGCAACTCGCGGGTGGCCGCCTCGGCGAGCACGCGGCGCGTGCGCTGTCCGAATGCCTGGCGGGGCTCGGGTTCGAGCGCGGCCGGTTGAAGACCGGGACGCCGCCGCGGCTCCACCGCTCGACGCTCGACCTGGACCTGCTCGAGCTGGCGTTGGGTGACGATCCGCCGGAACCGTTCTCGCACTGGACCGACGCGCTCGACGTGGAGCAGGTGCCGTGCTGGCTCACGCACACGAATGCGCGCACGCACGCCGTGATCCGCGACAACCTGGCACGCTCGCCGCTCTATTCGGGCGCCATCACCGGCAGCGGGCCGCGCTACTGCCCGTCGCTCGAGGACAAGGTGGTGAAGTTCCCGGAGCGCGAGCAGCACCACATCTTCCTCGAGCCCGAGGGTCGCGAGGTGGACGAGATCTACGTCAACGGCGTCTCGACCAGCATGCCGGAGGAGGTCCAGCTCGCATTCATCCGGACCATCCGCGGGCTCGAGCGCGCGGAGATGCTGCGGCCGGGCTATGCCGTGGAGTACGACTTCGTGCTGCCCCACCAGCTCGATGCGACGCTGCAGAGCCGGCACACGCCGGGCCTGTGGCTCGCCGGACAGATCTGCGGCACGTCGGGCTACGAGGAGGCGGCGGCGCAGGGGTTCGTGGCGGGCGTGAACGCGGCGCGCTCGGTGCGCGGCGAGGACCCGTTCGTGCTGCGGCGGGATGAGGCCTACGTCGGGGTGCTCGTCGACGACCTGGTCACGCGCGAACACCGCGAGCCCTATCGCATGTTCACCTCCGCGGCGGAGCATCGGCTGCTCCTGCGGGCCGAGAACGCGGACGAGCGCCTGGTCGCGACCGGCCATGCGCTGGGACTGCTCGACGACGCGCAGCTGGAACGCACCCGCGAGCGCTGGGCCGCGATCGAGGCGGAGGAGGTTCGGCTCTCGCGGGTGAGCGTGACGGTGACGTCCGCTCCTGCAGGCCCGCGCTCGGTGCGGGCCGTGGACTGGCTGGCACGGCCCGAGGGGCGCTACGAGGACCTGCCGGGGCTCGGCGTCGCGGCACCGTTGCCGCGGGAGTTGCGGGCGCCGCTCGAGGTGCGCGTGCGCTATCGCGGCTACATCGAGCGGCAGCAGCGGACGGCTGCGGCCGCGGCGGCCATGGACGCGATGGCATTGCCCGTGGCGCTCTGGGACGAGGAGCTCCCGGGGCTCTCGAAGGAGGCGCGCGAGAAGCTGCGCCGCTGGCGCCCTGGAACCGTCGGCATGGCGTCCCGGATCGCCGGCGTGTCGCCTTCGGATGTGGCCGTGCTCCTGGTGCACGCGCGCCGGTTCGGGGCGATGCCGCCCGCACCTGTGCGGACGGCGAAGCCGTAGCTGTTCGACGAGGGTACCGCAAGAATCTCGGCCAACGCTCTCGAGGCCTCGGCGGGCTCGGTGTCGTCGGCCGGGGAAGTCGAGTATCGTCCGACGCCCATGGATCAGCCGAAGAAAGTGCCGGCGAGCTCGAGACGAAGTCCGGGCGCTTCCGCGCGGCCGCGGGGCCGTGCCGGTGCAGGCCGGACAACGGACTCGCGAGGACGAACTGCGGCCCCGCGAAGGCCGACCGATCCGGCGCGGCCCGTGCCGGGCTCGCCGCCGGGTGCGGAAGCGCGCGGGCGTGGACCCGCCGCCCGGGATCCATCGCGATCGCGAAGGTCGGGAACAGCCGCTGGAACGAGTGCGCGCCCGCGATGGAATGGCGCCCGGGGCTCGAGCGATGCTCGGGCCGGGAGCCAAGCGGGCCGTGGGCGTTCGGGGCGGCGGCCGGCTGCGCCACGGCCGCCGGCGACGCAGCGCCGCGTCCCGGAGCGATCCTCCGGACCTCGGCGCGATCCACTTCGCATGGTCGAGCGCATGGATTGGGGGTCGCTCCGACCGTGGCTCGCGGGAGGCGAAGCGGACACGGAGTTCACGCTTTCCCGGCTCAAGGTATTCGCGGTCGAGCTCCTGCGCTGGAGCCAGGGCGTCTCCAACCTGATCTCGCACAACGACGAGCCCCGGCTCGTGGATCGCCACATCGCCGAGTCACTCGCCGGTGCAAGTATAATCAACAGATTTGGCTGCAGCAGGTTGCTTGATTTCGGCTCAGGCGGAGGATTCCCGGCGTTTCCGCTCGCGTTGGCGGGTGTGGGCAAGCACTGGACGCTCGTGGAGTCGCGCCGGAACAAGACACTGTTCCTTCGCCGCGCGGTTCAGGAGTTGAGCTTGGGCGGCACGATCGATGTGATCACCGGGCGCCTGGAAATCCTGATCGAAGAGGATCGGGGGGCCCTCCGCTGCGACGGGTTCACATCGCGCGCAACCATGAAGCTCGGGCCGACGCTGAAGCTCGCGGCCGCAGTCGTTGAGCCGGGCGGTCATGCCGTGCTCTGGAAGGGCAGTGGCTTCCAGGAGGAGCTGACGGCGACCGCCGAGGAGTGGCAGGCCAACTGGATGGAACCCGCGGTGCACACGATCGAGAACGGACCGAATACAATATCCGTATTCAAAAGGCGACAATGACGTTGTGTGATTATGTTACTGCTGGTTCCACGTGGAACATATCGCTTCGCTTGTCGCCGGCCCGCGCAGTTGTTAGGTTCCGAGCCGGTTCACGCGGTCGGCGCGACCTTCCTGCCTGCCGCTGACCCCGAGTGATGCGGTTTGGCAGCGGGATGCCGACCGCCGGGCATGACCCACGTACGTGGGACGCGAGCGAGCCAAGGGAATGGGACGCGTCATCTCCATCGCCAGTCAGAAGGGCGGCGTCGGCAAGACCACGACCGCCATCAACCTCGGCGCCTGCCTGGCGCAAGAGAGCCGGCGCGTGCTCCTGGTCGACATCGACCCGCAAGGAAACGCGACGAGCGGCATGGGGATCAACGGCAACGACCAGCGGGTCGGCACGTACGAGGTCCTGATCGGGCAGGCGGAGGCCAAGGACGCGATCATCCCGACGGCGCTCGCATCGATGGATCTCCTCCCCACGGGCCAACGACTCTCGGGGGGCGAGGTCGAGCTGGTCGGCATGATCGCGCGGGAGACACGGCTGCGGACCTGCCTGGCCCGGGTCCGCGACGAGTACGATTTCATCCTCATCGACAGCCCCCCGTCGCTCGGGCTCCTCACGGTCAATTCACTCACGGCCTCCGACTCGGTGATCATCCCGCTCCAGTGCGAGTACCTGGCGCTCGAGGGGCTGACGCAACTCATCACTGCGATCAGGCTGGTCCAGGACCATCTGAACCCGTCGCTGCGCATCGAGGGTGTGCTGCTGACGATGTACGACGCGCGCCTCAGCCTGTCCAAGCAGGTCGCGGACGAAGCGCGTAAGTTCTTTGCCGACAGGGTTTACAAGGCCGTGATTCCGCGGAACGTTCGGCTCAGCGAAGCCCCATCGTTCGGCAAGCCCATCGTTCTCTATGACCCGCACAGCTCCGGGGCGGAGAGCTACCGCGAGCTGGCAAGGGAGGTTCTCGGACATGACTAGGAAAGTGCTCGGGCGCGGTCTCGAGGCCCTGATCTCGACCGACAGCGCCGCCGTGGCGACAGAGGGCCGAGCGGCCCCCGGAGGAACGTTCGAATTGACGGTCGACGTCATTGCCTCGAACCCGTTCCAGCCCCGTACGCGGTTCGACGAGTCGGGCCTGAAGGAGCTTGCTGATTCGATCCGCTCGGCCGGCGTACTGCAGCCGCTCCTCGTGCGGCGTGTGGGGCCAGGGAACTACCAGTTGGTGGCGGGCGAGCGCCGGCTGCGCGCCGCGCAGCTGGCGGGGCTCGTCAACGTGCCCGTCATCGTGAAGGAGTTCGACGATCGGGCCATGATGGAGCTGGCGTTGATCGAGAACATCCAGCGCGAGGACCTGAATCCGATCGATGAGGCCAAGGCCTACCACGCGCTCATCGAGAACGTCGGGCTGACGCACGATCAGCTCTCGGAGCGCGTCGGAAAGCAGCGCGCGACGATCACCAACTCATTGCGCCTGCTGGCGCTTCCTCCCGAGGTCATGGACATGGTTTCACGTGGAACATTGTCCGGCGGCCACGCCAGGGCCTTGCTCGGGCTCGAGAATCGCGGCGACCAGTTGGCGGCGGCGCGCTATGTTGCGGCGAAAGGCTTCTCCGTCCGCAGGACCGAGTCGTACGTGCGCCGCAAGCACCGCGCGGGGCACAGCCGGCAGCGGACCGTGAAAGCCGGCGGACTCACCGAGTGGGAGAACAAGCTCCAACAGCAGTTCTCAACGCAGGTCGCGATCAGCCCCGGGCGGAAGGGTGGCAAGGTGACGTTCGAATATTACGGTCAGGAAGACCTCGAGCGGCTCCTCGAGGCGTGGGGTGTCCTCTAGCCGCGCTGCCGGCGAACACAGGGAGATGCACATGCTCAAGTTCAGATCAGCACAACCTCAGGAAGAACCTCAAACACCGAACACGGTGATCGGCGTGAGCTCGACATTCCGAGGCACGCTCATGGTGACGGGAACGCTGCACATCGACGGGGAGTTCGAAGGGGACATCCTGAACTGCGAGCGGCTCGAGATCGGCGAACACGGCATCATGCGTGCGGACGTCGAGGTTAAGGAAGCGCTCGTGCTCGGCCGTGTCTATGGCAACATCCGCGCGCGCGGCGCCATCGAGATGAAGTCGGGCGCTCGTGTCGAGGGCGACCTGGCCGGGATGACGATCGCCATGGAACAGGGCGTTCATTTCACCGGCCGGTGCACGATGCTCGAGTCCGAGAGCGACGCCGTCGAACTGACCGGGGGCGTGAGATCGCGTTGATTCTTGGAAGCTGATGTCATGCATCCCAAGCGGTTACTGAATTACGCCAAAATCGTCGGCCGCGCTTGGATGTGACCACCGCCCCAGCACGGCAGCGGGTCGCGGGGCGATGGTTGGTATTCCTGGCGACCTGCTTCTGGGGCACCACCGCGACGCTCGCGCGCTCCGTGTTCCGCGACAGCGGCGTGCCCGCGCTCACCGTCGTGGAGCTGCGGCTCGTGTTCGCCGCCACGCTGCTCCTCGCCTGGCTCGCGCTCCGAAGGCGGCCCGCGCTGCGCGTAGCACGCGCGGACTTCGGGTACTTCGCCGTACTCGGGCTGTGCGGGGTGGCCGCGGTCCAGGGGAGCTACTACTACTCGATCGCGCACCTCGGTGTCGGTCTCGCGATCCTGCTCCAATACGTCGCCCCATCGCTCATCGTACTGTGGGATCTTGCGCGCGGACGGAGGCCGTCGGCCGGCATGCTGATCGCCGTCGGCCTCGCGCTCGCGGGTACCGCACTCCTCGTGAACGGCGTCGACCCGCGCGCACTGCATGCAAGCGTGATCGACTGGACGATCGGTTTTTCGTCCGCGTTCATCTTCGCGTTCTACGTGGTCTACTCGAAGCGCGGGCTCGCGCGCTACGCGCCCGAGACGGTGCTCTTCTACACGTTCGCGATCGCCGCCACGTTCTGGGCGATCGTGACGCCTCCATGGCAGATCGTCAGGGCAGGATATTCTCCCGGCCTGTGGCTGCGGTTCGCCTTGCTCGGGATCTTCTCGACGCTCGTTCCGTTCCGCTGCTTCTATGCCGGCCTCAAACGATTACCGGCCACCGAGGCGGCGGTCATCTCGACGAGCGAACCCGTCGTGGCGATCGCGTCAGCCGCTCTGTTTATTGGGGAGTCGTTGCGGCCCTTGCAGTTGGTTGGCGCTACGCTGGTGATCGTGGCCGCCGTGCTGGCATCGAGCGACCAGCCCGAGACCGTGGCGGCAAGCGTCGAGCGCAGCTAGCCAACGGCCTCCAGCCGCCCGGCGCACGGTGACGCAGCGGTACTCGCACAAGTGTGTGTCGTGAGTCGTTTTCCAGAAGGCCGCATCGAAGGCGAAGATGGTGGAATCCGCCCAGGAGACTCCGATGAAGGCTCGCCGGCAGCGACACTTCCCGCCCCAGCCGCACTCACCCGAGGCCGCCCAGCCGCTGCAACTCGTGTCGGTCGCCAATCTCCCGACCCGCCACGGCGATTTCCGCGTGGCCGCGTTCACCTCCGACCAGCACGGTGACGAACATCTCGCCATCGTTCGTGGTCAGGTGCGCGGGCGTGTGGACGTGCCGACGCGGATCCACTCCGAATGCCTCACCGGCGACGTGCTGGGGTCGCTTCGCTGCGATTGCCGCGACCAGTTGAGCGCGGCGCTCGAGCAACTTGGGGCGATGCCGGTCGGGGCACTCCTCTACCTCCGCCAGGAGGGCCGCGGGATCGGCCTCACCAACAAGATCCGCGCCTACGCACTGCAAGATTGCGGACACGACACCGTGGACGCGAACCACCTGCTCGGTTTCGGTGACGACGAGCGCGACTACCGTGTCGCCGCGGACATCGTGCGCGCCCTGGGCATCGAGAGCGTACGGCTCATGACGAACAATCCGCGGAAGCTCGAGGGGCTCCGTGGTCACGGCGTCGAGGTGACGGGACGCATGCCGCTGGTCGCGGCGGCGAATCGGCACAATGCGGCCTACCTGCGCACCAAGCAGCAACGCTCCGGGCACCTCCTCGCCATGACCGACGTGCAACCGCGGATCATGGTGGCGGCGAACGGCCGCGACCTTCGCACTGCTTCCGGCGGCTGAACCCCCCCGGCTCCCGGCGCCTGGAGTTCCCGCCGGCCGCGGCGTCAGGTTGAGAGGCGCGGGTGCGCGCCACGGCCGGCCGGGAGATTCCAGAGCGTCAGCTTGCGGCCGCGAAGTCCTCGCGGTGGTCCTCGTCGAACGGCGAGCCGTGCGTCTGTGCCAGCCGCTCGCGGATCCGGTCCACGCGCAGCGGACTCACCGTCTCGACCGCGTAGCGCTCGTCCCAGACGAGATTGCCCCGGAGCCACACGCGCAGCTCGGGGAAGCGCTCGAGCAGCGTCATGCTGCTCCTTCCTTTCAGCTCGCGGACCGCGCTCGCCACGCTCTGTGCTGGCTTGAGCCCGAACAGGACATGGACGTGATCGTGCCCCGCGACCACTTCGACCAGGCCGAAGCCACGCTCCTCGCAGGCGGTGCGGATGAGCGATCGAAGCGCCTGCAGATGTCTTTCCTTCAGCACCGGACGGCGTCCCCGCGTGCTCCACGTGACCAGGTAGTGGAGATGGCTGCGATACAGGGGCTCCCAACGCTGCAACAGGGCCTGATGGACGGGGGGAGCCAGATTCGTATCCACGGTGTTTCCTCCTGCGGGGACGGCGGTGAACAGATGTGCAGCAGAACTGCATGAAGAACGGGAGCGCGTCGCGCTCCCGCCCGGTGGAACTAGATTTTCCTCACGGTGCGAACGACGCCGCGCACCGTGCCGAGGATGCGGAAGTCCGAGTCCTCGCCGACCACGATCGGCTGGTATTTCGCGTTGGCGGCGACCAGTTCGATGTGGGACTTGCGGGGCTGGTAGTACTTGACCGTGGCCTCGTCGTTCAGGCAGGCGACCACGATCTCGCCGGGACGTGCGGTCTCCTGCTTGAGCACGATCACGTGGTCGCCCTCGAGGATGCCCGCGTCGATCATGCTGTCCCCCTGGACGCGAAGCGCGAAGAGCGACTCGGTCTGGCCGAACATGTCCGCCAGTTCCAGTGTGCCGCTCCAGTTCTCCTCGGCGAGGATCGGCTGGCCGGCGGCCACCCGGCCGAGGATGGGGATGCCGGGGGTCGCCGTGGCGGTGGAGGGCCCGATGCCGCGCGAGATTCCGCCGGTGCGGCGGATGTAACCCGCCTTCTCGAGCAGGTTCAGGTAGTAGCGCACCCCGTTCGTGGACGAGATCTCGAAGTGCCGGCCGATCTCGCGGATGGTCGGCGCCGAGCCCTTCTCGCGGCGGAAGCGCTGGATGAACGAATGGATCTCTCGGGCGCGTTCATTGAGCATCTTGAGGTCCTTCTCGAATAGGTTCGCGTCGCGAACCTGGCACGGCGAGCACCCTACTGCACAGGCGTGCAGCGCGTCAAGGTGAATAATGTCGTGGGTTCCGGTCGACCCGGCGGCCGCCCACCGTCGACCCGACGGGCCGCGCGCCGCCGGGCCGGCCGGTTGCACTCGGCGCGGCTGCCTCGAGCGGGCCGCGGCTCGCGTCGCGGGCATCACGCCCCCGTCGGATCGCGGACGGTCCTCGAACCCATCTCCAGCGCCGTTCCACTGCGTTTCCAGCGCTTGCCCGGGGGGGATCGCCCATGGCCCCGGGATTGCATTGGCGGTTCGCAGGAGCCGCAAGGCTCCGACCGCCGCCAGGCGCCGGCTCGGCTGGCGCGACCAGAGGTCGCAATCGGGGGCCGATCCGAGGAAGCGTTGACCGGCCGCGCCGGGTGGCGGCAGAACCCAATCAACTGAGGCCGGGGTGAGACTGGAGTCGGCGGAGCGATACCTAGGCTCCGGGGGCGTCCGGGCGCGAGCGTCCGGGCTCCGGCAGTGGGTGGCCGTGGGAACAGGCGGTGGCCGCGGGCAGCGGAGGGGGTCGTTCATCGGGGGCCGACCGCCCGAAGCGCCGCGCGCGCTTGCCGCCTGTCCCGCGGGTCGTGCCCGGACCGGCGCCGTCCCGCGCGCCGGTCCGGGCCGCTCACGATCAGAACTGCATGTCGTAGTTCAGTCGGACTCCCCGCCCGGGCTGCGGGACGAAGTCCTTGATCACGGACAGGTGATCCTGGTAGGCGCGGTCGAACAGGTTGTCGCAGTGCACGCTCACGTTGTGCACGATGGAGCCACTCGCCAGCCGGACCCCCAGTCCGAGATTCACGATGCCCCAGCCCTTCGTCGGCGTGTCGCCATCGCCCAGCCGGTCCTGGTCCGCCGCTCCACGCCATTCGACCATCCCCATCGCGTGCGCGTCCTGCCAGGTCGCGCGCAACAAGCCGCGCAGCGGGGGCGTGAACGGCAGCGGCACGTCGAGCCGGGTGTCGTCCCCTCTCACGTAGTCCGAGCTGGCGAGCAGCGCGATGTGCGTCCTCGGTTGCACGGTGATGCTCGCCTCGAAGCCGGCCAGGCGCGCGTCCGTCGCGGCGAACTCGCGGACCGGGAACGCCTGGATCGTGTCACCGCGCAGGAACGCGTAGATGTAGTCATGGATGATGTTGACGTACGGCGACAGTTCGAAGACGACGCTCGGAAAGCGGCCCTTGATCGAGGCGTCGATCCCGTACCCCGTCTCCGGGCCGAGGTCGGCGTTGCCGATCGAGTAGGTTCCGCTCGGGGCATCGAGCCCGTTCGCGAACAACTCCTGCACCGTCGGGGCGCGGAACGAGCGTGCGAAGCTCACCGATCCCGTGAGCTCGGAGCTGAAGCGCTGGATCAGCCCGACGGACGCCGTCGCGGCATTCGTGAGTCGCGACGTGTCGAGCGTCTGGAACACCGAGTCGGTCGAGGTGGGGCTCGGGTTCGTCTGGATCTTGTTGTAGTCGTAGCGCACGCCGACCTGAAGATCCGTGTTCCGGGCCGCGGCGTATTCCTCGAACGCGTACGCCGCATAGCCGGTCGTCAGCGAGTTCGGGCCCAGCGGCTGCTCGCCGTCGATGGTCAGGTCCTCGATGTTCGACCACAGTCCGACGACGCCGTGCAGCTTGCCGATGGGGCGATGCTGGAATTGGAGCACGCCGTTGAACGAACGCTTGTGGAAATGGTTCGCCTGCGGCTCCGAGACCTCGCCCGTGACGGGATCCTGCGCGGTGGGGAACTCGGAATGATTGTAGTCGTTGTAGTTGGCGTCGATCCGCCACTGCTTGAGCAGCGAGCCGGCGGGCGTGAACAGCCCGTGGAGCTCCAGCGTGTTCCTCCGCTGCTCGATGCGCGAGGTCGAGGCGTCGAAGTCCGGATTCGGCGGCACGCCCGGAATGCCGTAGTTCGTCTCGTAGTGCTTGCCTCCGACGCCGACGGAGCCGAACCCGCCCTGGTACGTGTACCCGAGCCCTGCTTCGGAGCTGCGGTCGAACGTCTGCGGGATGCGGTCCAGTTCGAAGACGCGGCCGGTGGCGGGATCCGTCGTGGTGGTGGAGGGGATCCGGATGTCCTGCGAGTGGAGCCCGCCCGCCGACAGGCGCAGCGCCTGGGTGCGGCTGCTGAACACCGTGTTGAAGTAGCCGGTGTACTCGTCGGCCACCGAGTTGCCCTCGACCGATGCCGTGCCCGAGACGGGCCGGTCGGAGATGCTGGGCACGAGGTTCGTGATCGCGTTGACGAGTCCGCCGATCGTGCTCGGCCCGTAGAGGATGCTGGCGGGTCCGCGGACCACGTCGATCTGCGAGATGCTCATCGCTTCGATCGGCGTCGCGTGTGCCGGGTCGTAGGTCGAGATGTCGCCGTTTCGGAGCCCGTTCTCGAGCACCAGCACGCGATTGTCGGAGAGTCCGCGCAGCACCGGTCGGTTGGGCGCGGAGCCGTTGCCGCGCACGTTCACCCCCGGCAGGTCGGAGAGCTTCTCGGCGAAGTTCATCCCCGTTCCATTCGCGAAGTCCACCCGCGATTTCGATTCGGCGGATTGGTAGAGGTCGTCCGCGGGGCGCGGGTAGGGTGACGCCGACACGACGATCTCCTCGATCGGGATGGCGGTGATCGCGAGATCGAAGGATGTCTTCGCCTCGTCGCCCAGGACCTCGACGACATGGGTCGCGGAGGCATGGCCGATCACGCTCGCGAACACGTGGTAGGTGCCCTTCGGCACGCTGGTGAACGTGAACGTCCCGGCGGCGCCGGTGTGCTGCACCCGATCCAGCTCCAGCAGGCGGACCGTCGCACCGACGAGCGCGGTTCCGCCGCCGGAGACCGTTCCGCTCAGGGTCCCCGCTCGCGACGCGTCCATTCCCGCGAGCAGCATTGCGAGCGCGAACGCGATCACCGACGGCATTCTGCGGATCCAATTCATGGCAGGCTCTCCTCGTTCCAGGCGTTCTCGAAGGCGGCGGAACGCAATACGGCGGCCGGGCGATCCGGTGGGAAGCTCGAGCGCGGATGAGACGAGGACGTCTCAGAGGCGGAGCGGCCGACCGCGGGTGGCGGTGTGCCCTGCGTTCGCGGGGCGGGGCTCCGTGCCTGCGATGCGATTGTCGACGCGGGAGGACTCGCGTGCCGTCGCGGGCGCGAGGGTCTGCGAGCGCGTGTCCGGCCCCGCGACGACCAGGCCGCATTCGCCACACTCCCTCACTTCGGGAAGGGCATGCTCCCACCCGGGGGCTCGCGAACGCGAGCCGACCTGCCACCAGTCGAGCGCCCCGGGCCGGCCGACGATCGCCGGCCCGGAGCATTCGATCCGGAACCCGTCGCTCACCGTGACCTCGTCCTCGAAGTCCCCGCCGGCATCGCTGCCCCCCGCGCGCAGGCGGAGACGCGCGCCTGCGCTGCCCGTGGGCGGCACGCTCCACAGGAAGTGCCGCTCGTGCGCCTCGAGCTCGGGAGAGATGCGCACCCAGCGCCCGCCGTCGAGACTCAGCTCCAGCTCGACCTCCTGCGCGGAGGCGGGCAGGTTGTCCCAGCGGATCTCCACCCGCTCGCCGGCGCGGACCGCGGCCGGGACGACCAGGACCGGAATGCCGGCCCGGGCGGGCTCCGGACGCGGGAGCACGAGGATCACGCACAGGTAGAGAGGAAGGCGGGGCATGGTCGGGCCGCAGATTCGACCACATGCGAACGGGACATTGCCAGTGGCGATTTGCCGTCGCCGGGCGCGTCGGTCGCAGCACTCCCCGGCGGGGCCGACCCGCCCGGACGCGCGCCGCACGCATCCGAGCGCACGCGTCCGGGCGGGTTGGTCCCCCGGCAGGACCCCGCTAGACTGCGCGCCCGCGCCGGGTTCCCGCCCGCGCCCGCCCATGACCTCCGCCTCCGCCATCCCCGCCCCCGGTCGACTGCGCACGTACGCATCGTTCGTGCGCTTCGAGCACACGTTGTTCTCGTTGCCACTCATCCTCGCCGGGGTGTTCTCGGTGCCGGGACCGGCGCTCGGCGCGATGCGCTGGCTGCTCGTGGCGGTCGCCGCCGTCGGCGCGCGCACCGCCGCCATGACGTTGAACCGGGTGATCGACCGGCACATGGATGCGAGAAATCCGCGCACGTTGTCGCGCGAGTTGCCGGCCGGGCGCATGAAGCTGGCCGAGGCGCTCGCCCTCCTGGCGGTGAGCACGGGAGTGTACGTGGCGGCGTGCGCGGCGCTCGGTCCCTGGTACGTTCGCGTTGCGGTCGTGCCGTTCGGGGTGTTCGCGCTCTATCCCTACCTCAAGCGCTTCACGCCGCTCTGCCACGCCGGCGTCGGTCTCGCGCTCGCGCTGGCGCCGCTCGCGGGCTTCGCCGCGGCGCACGCCGATCTCCGTGGCAGCGGCGTGGCGATCGCGCTCGCGACGTTCGCGCTCGGCTGGGTGACCGGGTTCGACATCATCTACGCCACGCTCGACGAGGCGTTCGATCGCACGCACGGCGTGCACAGCATGGTGGTGTGGCTCGGGCGCGTGCGCGCACTGCGCGTGTCGTGGCTGCTCCACCTGGTCGCGATGGCGGCGCTCGGCTGGGCCGCATGGCGCGTGGCGTTCGCCGCGGGCACCCCGGGCCCGCTCTGGGGTGCGATCGCGCTCGCCTGCTTCATCGGCACCGTGCTGCTGCTGTGGCTCGAGCAGCGCTGGGCCGAGGATGTCAACCTCGCGTTCTTCAAGACCAACGTCGCCGTCGGGTTCCTCGTCCTCGCCACGGTGCTGAGCGCGCGCATGGCGAGTGGAGGCCTGTGACATGGCGCGCTACCTGATCGCCATGACCGGTGCGAGCGGCGCCGCCTACGGCGTCGACTTCGTGAAGCGCTGTCCGGGCGAGAAGTACCTGATCCTGTCCGACTGGGCGCGCCACGTGCTGCAGAGCGAGCTCGCGATGAAGCCGGGCGCGCTCGACGCGCACGTGAAGAAGGTGTTCCGCGACGACGACCTCGCCGCGCCGTTCAGCTCGGGCAGCAATCGCTACGACGCCCTGGTGATCCTGCCGTGCAGTGTCTCCACGCTCGCGAAGATCGCGACCGGCATCGCCGACACGCTCATCACGCGCGCCGCAGCGGTGGCGTTGAAGGAGCGCATGCGGCTCGTCGTGTGCGTGCGCGAGACGCCGCTCTCCGGCATCGCGCTCGAGAACATGCTGCGCCTGTCGCGCGAGGGCGCGGTGATCATGCCGGTGTCGCCGCCCTGGTACGGCCGCCCGCACGACCTGTCGCAGCTCGTGTCCGGGTTCACCGACAAGGTCCTGCACCTGCTCGGCGAGCCCGCAGGCGAAGGCTGGCGCGAAGGCGAGCTCGAGTGAGCTTCCGCTCGCTCGGGGAGTTCGTCTCGGCTTGCGAGGCGCGGGGCGACGTCAAGCGCATCACGCGCGAGGTGGACTGGCGCTACGAGGTCACCGAGATCGCCTGCCGCGAGGCCCGGGCGCAGGGCCCGCTGTTGCTGTTCGAGAACGTCCGCGGCGCGCGGTTCCCGCTCGCCGTCAACGTGCTCGCGGCGACGCGCCGCATCGAATGGGCGCTCGGGCGCAGCGCGCGTGCGGTGGGCGCCCAGGTCGAGGAGATCTTCCGCGCGCTCCCGCCCCGGTCGCTCTCCGGCGTGTGGGCGCTCCGCCGCCACGCCGGGCGGGCGCTGGCGTCACGGATCGCCCACGTGGACGCCGGTCCGGCACAGGAGGTCGCGCCGTTGGCGTCGCTGGAGACCCTCCCCATCCTCCAGCTCTGGCCCGCGGACGGCGGCCGTTTCGTCACGTTTCCACTCGTCTCCACCCAGGATCCCGTGACGCACCAGCGCAATCTCGGGATCTACCGCATGCAGGTGTACGACGCGAACACGACCGGCATGCACTGGCAGATCGGGAAGGGCGGCGGGTTCCACTTCCATCGGGCGGAGGCGCGTGGCGAGGCGCTCGAGGTGGCGGTGGCGGTGGGCGCGGATCCCGCCACACTGCTCTCGGCGGTGGCGCCGCTGCCCGAGGGGATCGACGAGCTGGCGTTCGCCGGGTTCTTGCGCGGGCGGCCGACGCGGCTCGCCCGCGCCCGCACGCTGAAGACG
>CAYSWZ010000066.1:0-3915 GCA_964434945.1 uncultured bacterium
AGGCGAAGCGCCAGGCCGACGTCTATGCCCGGATCATGCGGATGGAAGGCAGGGAGAACGCGTACGCGCTCGCGCGCGAGATGGGCGAGTGGATGACGGCGAACGTCACGGTCATCCGGGAGAACCGGAAGCTCCAGGAGACCGACGACAAGCTCCGCGAGCTGCGCGACCGCTGGGGAAGCATCGGGCTGTCGGACCGCGGCCGCTGGGCGAACCACGAGGTCTCGTTCGTCCGTCAGCTCTGGAACATGCTCGAGCTCGCGCGCGTCATCACGCTCGGCGCGCTCCGCCGGAACGAGAGCCGCGGCGCGCACTACAAGCCGGAGTTCCCCAAGCGCGACGACGCGAACTGGCTGAAGAGCACGGTCGCTTCGTTCGATCCCGAGGGCCCGCGTTTCCGCTACGACCCGGTGGATGTCTCGCTCTACTCCCCGGTCGAGCGCCGGTACGATTAGGAGATGCCGATGGCGCGCCAGACGATCGAGCTGAAGATCAAGCGACAGGACTCGCCCACCGCTTCGCCGCGCTGGGAGGAGTTCTCGCTGCCGTGGCTGCCCAACATGAACGTGATCTCGTGCCTGATGGAGATCCGGAAGAACCCGGTCACCCGGCAGGGACAGTCCACCACGCCCGTTCACTGGGAATCGTCGTGCCTCGAGGAAGTCTGCGGCTCGTGCACCATGCTCGTGAACGGCAAGCCGAGGCAGTCGTGCGCGACGCTGATCGACGCGCTGGGCGACGGCGTGGTGACGCTCGAGCCGCTCACCAAGTTCCCGGTGGTGCGGGATCTCCAGGTGGACCGCTCGCCCATGTTCGATGCGTTGAAGCGCGTGAAGGCGTGGATTCCGATCGATGGCTCGTACGACCTGGGGCCCGGGCCGCGGCTGTCGGCCGCCGAGCAGGAGGTGAGCTACGCGTTCTCGCGCTGCATGACCTGCGGGTGTTGCATGGAAGTATGCCCGCAGTACAACGACAGCTCCGAGTTCATCGGGCCGGCGCCGCTCGCGCAGGTGCGCCTGTTCAACTCGCACCCCACCGGGCGCATGAACGCGCAGGAGCGGCTGGACAGCATCATGGGCCGGGGCGGCATCGTGGACTGCGGGAACGCGCAGAACTGCGTCGAGGTGTGCCCCAAGGAGATCCCGCTCACCGAGGCGTTCGGCGAGCTGGGCCGGCAGACGACCGTGGCCTGGCTCCGGCAGCTGTTCGGGAAATGAGCGTGGGGTTCACGAGCGACCGCACCTCCGGCTCGGGCGGCGTGGCGCGCGGCTTCCTCGACTCGCTCGAGCGCTTCGTGGGCACCGACCGGACCCCGGACGCCCGCGCGCTCCGGGCCGCGCTGCTGGCGTGGCTGCGCGAGGCGCAGGCGGCGCAGCCGACGATGGCGCTCGTCCACCAGCTCGCGGCGCGCGCGCTGTCGGTGGCCGACACGAGCGTGGCACGCGGCGACCGGCCGGCGGACCTTCGCGCGCACGTCGCCGCGAGCTGTGTCGCGGAGCGCGATGATCTCGAGCGCGCGATGCGCGATGCCGCCGCGGTGGCGGCGCAGCTCGTCACGAACCGGGAGCCGTGGATCGCGACGCTGTCGGCGAGCGAGGGCGTGCTCGGTGCGCTCCGGAAGCTCGCCGCGGACGGCCGGAAGCCGCGCGTGCTGATCGCGGAGAGCCGTCCCCGGTTCGAGGGCCGAGACACCGCGCGGGCGCTGGCGGAGGCCGGCATCGAGGCGTGGCTTGTCGCGGACGCCGCACTGCCCCTGCTCCTGTCGCAGGCGAGCGCGCTGTGGATCGGCGCCGACGCGGTCACCGACATCGGCGTGTTCAACAAGATCGGCTCGTACACCGCGGCGCTCGCCGCGCGCGAGCACGGTGTCCCCGCATGGGCGATCGCGGTGCGCCGGAAGCTGATGCCGGTCGCGACCCCGGCACTCGGCATCGCCGAGATGCCCGCCTCCGAGATCTGGGAGGACGCCCCGCGCGGCGTCCGGCCGCGGAACGTCTACTTCGAAATGGTGCCGCTGGCGCTGCTGCGCGGCGTGGTGGTGGAGGACGGCGTGCTGGGGACGACCGAGGTCGCGGTGGCGGCGAAGGACCGCGCGCTGCCCGCGGAGCTGGCGGCCGCACCGCCGGGCTGAACCACGGCGGCGGCGAGCCGGGCTCGCCGTCCGCCGGAGCGGAGCGAGCATGAGCGATTCGTTAGAAATCGGGCCGATGACGGCGGCGGACGCCGCGGCCGTGCTGGCGATCTACGCGGAGGGCGTCGCAACGGGGCACGCGACGTTCGAGACGGAGATCCCGGGTTGGGCCGAGTGGGACGCGGGACATCTCGCGGCGCCGCGGCTCGTGGCCAGGGATGCGAGCGGCACGGTGCTCGGCTGGTGCGCGCTCTCCCCCGTGTCCAGGCGCAAGGTCTACCGCGGCGTCGTCGAGGAGAGCGTGTACGTCGCGGCGTCCGCGCGCGGGCGGGGTGTGGGACGCGCGCTCCTCGAGGCGATGGTGCGCGAGTCCGAGACCGCGGGCATCTGGATGCTCCAGACCGGCATCTTCCCCGAGAACGCCACGAGCCTCGCGCTGCACGAGGCCTGCGGTTTCCGCGTGCTCGGCGTGCGCGAGCGCATCGGCCGGCACCTCGGCCGCTGGCGCGACGTCGTGTTCATGGAGCGACGGAGCCGGGTGGCGGGAAGCGACTAGTCACAACCTCCCGCCGAACAGCCTCCCCGCCGCCGCCGTGCAGCCCATGGCGACGGCGCCCCAGAACATGACGCGCAGCGCACCGCGAGCGAGCGACGCACCCCCGAGCCGCGCCGCCGCTCCACCCAGCACCCCGAGCAGCAGCACGGAACTCACGCCGATCACCACGGGGAGCGATCGCGCCGGCAGCACGGCGGCGAGCAGCGCCGGCAGCGTGGCACCGAGCGCGAACGACGCCGCCGAGGCGAGCGCCGCCTGGATCGGGCGCGCGCGCGTGAGTTCGTGGATTCCCAGCTCGTCGCGGGCGTGCGCCCCGAGCGCGTCGTGCGCCATGAGCTGGCTCGCGACCTGCGAGGCAAGTTCACTCGTGAGTCCTCGTCGTACGTAGATACCGGTCAGCTCCGCATGCTCGGACTCGGGCTCCGTCGCCAGCTCGTTCCGCTCCCGCGCGAGGTCGGCGTTCTCGGTGTCCTGCTGCGAGCTCACCGAGACGTACTCGCCGGCGGCCATCGCCAGCGAACCGGCCACGAGCCCCGCGAGCGCGGCGAGCAGCACACCGGCGCGACCCGGCTCCGCCGCGGCGACGCCCACGACCAGGCTGCTCGTGGAGATGAGCCCATCGTTCGCGCCCAGAACCGCGGCGCGGAGCCAGCCGATGTTCTCCGCCCGGTGCCGTTCGACGTGCATGTCGGTCACGTCTCCCGGTACCACTCGACCCAGTCGACGAACGGCCGGTCGGTCCTCTGGTCCGATCCGAACCGGAGCACGTGCCCGTCGGGATCCTGCACGTGGAACTCGTAGGCCCATGGGTAGTTCGTCGGCGGCAACCGGATCGCGGCGCCGCGCGCGCGGTACTCCGCGTGCAGCGCTTCGGCGTCGCCGGCGTCGATCCACACCCACGTCCCCGGCTGTCCCTGGTGACCTTCGCACAGCATCAGAGTCGCATGGTCGCGGGAGACGGACGCCATGACCCCGGCCGCGTGCCAGTTGACCTTGAAGCCCAGCACCGCCACGTAGTGGCCGAGGCTCCGCTCCAGGTTCTTCACCCGAAGAATCGGCACGGCGCCGCCGACACGGAAGGTGGCGGGCTCGCTCACAGGGACGGCTCGCTGACCTTCTCCGCCAGCAGCGCCACGCCCAGCGCGCCGCCGTGATCGGTGAACGTCGTGAACACGCGCTGGCAGCCCGCGGTGTGAAACAGCAGGAACACCCGGTTCAGGTCATAGGC
>CAYSWZ010000067.1:0-23812 GCA_964434945.1 uncultured bacterium
ATGCAGTAGTGCTCGCCGCCGAGCTTCGAGACCGCGTACGGCGTGAGCAGGGACAGGTGGTCGTCCTCATTGATGGGAAGGTACTTCGGGTTGCCGTACACCGAGGTGGACGAGGTGTAGAGCACGCGCTTCACGCGGCCGTTGGTCGCCCTGGCCGCCAGCAGCACGTTGAGCGTGCCCCCGATGTTGGTCTCGAAATCCTCCCGCGGGTTCTTCGTCGACACCACGATGTTGCGGGCCGCGGCGTGGAACACCACCTCGGCGTCAGCGACCAGCTTCTCGACGAGTCGGGCATCGCAGACCGAGCCCTCGACGAACTCGACGCCCTTCTTCGGCAGGTTCTCCAGACGTCCCGTGAACAGGTCGTCGAGCACGGTCACGCGCGCACCTTCGCGGATCAGGCGCTGAACGAGGTTGCTGCCCACGAAACCGGCGCCACCGGTCACGAGCACGCGGGAGTTCTCGAGCGGAATCATGGGACTCTCCTGGGGGTCGGACTTCAGTGCCGCATGCCGAAGCGGAGGAAGACGAGCGGGCGCAGGATGCGCCAGCCGTCCTGGAACAGGCGCATCTTCGTGGTGCCCCGCCCATGATAGCGGACGGTGACCGGGGCCTCGCGAATCCGGTAGCCGCAGCGGATGGCCTGGAAGAGCAGGTAGGGCTCCAGCTCGTAGCGGTCGAGCCAGTCCTGCGCGAGCCGGATTCGAGAGTCGTCGAGCAGCGACAAGCGGAAGGCGCGCATGCCGTTGGTGCCGTCGGTGATCGCGTGACCGCTGGCGATCCGGAACAGCAGCGGGTAGAGCCGGGTGAGCCAGCGCCGGTCGGCAGGGATGCCCGGCGTCGCGCCGCCCGGGAGCCAGCGGCTGCCCTGGACGAGGTCGGCCTCGCCGGCAAAGAGCGGCACGAGGATGCGAGGCAGCTCGCCCGGCTCGTGCTGGTCGTCGCCGGAGAGGATGGCGGCGAACTCGACGCCGCGGCGCCTGGCTTCGAAGAGCCCGGTGCGGATGCCGGCGCCCACGCCGAGGTTCTTCTCGTGCCGGATCACCACCTCCGCCCCCGCCGCACGCGCCTCGCCCGCGGTGTCGTCGCCGGAGCAATCGTCGACGACGATCACGGTCGCGGCCCATCGCCGCGGCACCTTGCGCACGACGTCGCCGATCTTGCCGGTCTCGTTCCAGGCCGGGACGATGACCGCGACGCGGGCGGGATCGATGAGGTCCGTGCGCTCGGCGGGCGGGTCGATGGACGGGTCGGGACGTACGGACATAGGCGACGGAGGTTAGCACGCCACCCGGCGGAGGCCCCGGGCCGACGGCGCGCTCGCGTTTCGCGCGTGCATCCCGCCGGGCGTCCCCGGCCACGACGGCCGTGGGCGTGCGTTCTGCACGGGCGCCGCCGCCATTGCGGCCGCGAGCGCACGCGTTCCTTGCTGCTCGCGCGGTGCGGCTGATACGCTTCCGCGGTATCAGCGTCGTCACCTCCGCGAGCCGGACGAGCTGCCGCTCCCACGGCGCCCCCCGACGTCCTCCCTCCCGAACCCCCCAACGGATGCGCCAGAACCTGAAGCTCAGCCTCGTCATCCCCTGCTACAACGAGGAGGAGGGCGTGCGCGAAGTCATCGCGCGCTGTCCCCGGGAGGTGGACGAGATCGTGGTCGTGGACAACAACTGCACCGACCGGACCGCGGAGGTGGCGCGTTCGCTCGGGGCGCGCGTCGTGAGCGAACGGCGACCCGGCTACGGCGCCGCGTACAAGGCGGGGCTGCGGGCCGCGACGGGCGACGTCGTGGTGACGCTCGATGGCGACGGCACCTATCCGCCCGAGGCCATTCCGCGCCTCGTGGACACGCTGGTCGAGAAGGGCTGGGACTTCCTGTCCGCCTGCCGCTTCCCACTCTCCGATGCGAAGGCGATGGGCTTCACGAACCGGCTCGGCAACGGGATCCTGACCGTGACCGCGATGATGCTGTTCTTCAAGCCCATCCGCGACAGCCAGTCCGGCATGTGGGTGTTCAAGCGTTCCATCCTCGAGCGGCTCCGGGTGACGAGCGACGGCATGCCGTTCAGCCAGGAGATCAAGCTCGAAGCGATCCTGCGCGGCTTCCGCTTCGGCGAGACGCACATCCCGTACGGCGCGCGGATCGGCGAGGTCAAGTTGCAGAAGTGGCGGGACGGCTGGCTCAACCTGGCGTTCCTGTTCCGCAAGCGATTCGGGCTCCTGTAGCGGCCGGCCGCCACGGCCGGCGCGGAGACCACACCATGAGCGGGTTCGCGGCGTTCCCCGACAGCGAAGGGCTGGTCCCCGGCCCGGCCGGCTCGCGCGCGCCCGGAGACCCGCTGCGCGACGGGCTCGCGGGCGGCGCCCGGCCCGGCGCGCTTGTCCGCCCGGCGCACGCAGGCCATCTTGTGGCGCGCGTCGAGCCGATCCCGGCGACCCTCGCCGATCCCCCGGCGCGCGGCCCGGGGATCCCGACGAGGGCGGCATGAGGCTGGTCATCCAGATCCCGTGCCTCAACGAGGAGGCGACGCTTCCGGTCACGCTCGCGGACCTGCCGAAGCGCCTGCCCGGGATCGACTGCATCGAGGTGCTGGTCATCGACGACGGCAGCACCGACCGCACGAGCGAAGTGGCCCGGGCGCACGGTGTGCAGCGCGTGCTGCGCTTTTCCTCGCGCCGCGGCCTCGCGCGCGGGTTCGACGCCGGCCTGCGCGCGGCGCTCGACATGGGCGCGGACATCATCGTCAACACCGATGCCGACAACCAGTACCAGGGCGGCGATGTCGGCAACCTCGTGGAGCCCATCCTGGCCGGCCGTGCCGAGATGGTCGTGGGCACGCGCCCGATCGACGGCATCGAGCACTTCTCGCCGCTCAAGAAGACGCTGCAGCGCCTCGGCAGCGCCGTGGTGCGCCGACTCTCGAACACCGACGTGCCGGACGCGACCTCGGGATTCCGTGCCTACAGTCGCGAGGCGGCGGTCCGGCTGACCGTGCTGACCGGGTTCACCTACACGCTCGAGACGCTGATCCAGGCGAGCCGGAAGGGCATCACGATCGCGCACGTGCCGATCCGCGTGAACGGCAAGCTGCGCGAGTCGCGGTTGTTCCGCGGCATGACTTCCTACATCGCACGCTCGCTCGGCACCATGCTGCGCGTGTACCTCCTCTACCAGCCGCTCCAGTTCTTCCTCCTCCTTTCGGGACTCGCGCTCACCGGGGCGCTGGTGCTGTTCGCGCGGTTCGTCGTGATCTTCTGGCTGCGGCCGGTGCAGGCGGGCCACGTCCAGTCCGTGATCGTGGCGGGAGCGCTGGCGGTGATCGGGGTGCTGTTCCTCGCCCTCGGCGTGCTCTCGGACCTGATCGCGATGAACCGCAGGATGCTGGAGGAGATCGTGGTGAACACGCGGCTCGCCCGGCTCGACCAGAGCCGCCGCGACCGCCTCGGCGCAGGGACCGGCGAGTGAAGGGGCTGCCCGCACTGCTGCTCCAGCTCCTCGTCTCGGCCGTGCTGCTCGTGCTGCTCGCGCGCCAGGTGCGCGTGGGCGAGGTCGGGGCCGCGCTCAGCCGGCTCCGCCCGGCGACGCTGGCCCTGGCGCTGGCCCTGACGCTGGTGAGCTACCTGGGCCGCGCCCAGCGCTGGGCGGGACTGCTCGCCCGCTCGGGCGCGAGACTCGCGCTCGCTCCGGCCTGGTGCCTGACGCTGGCCGGCGTGGGCTACGGGCTCCTCACGCCCGGGAAGGTCGGCGAGTTCGCGCGCGTTCTCCACCTGGGTGTGCCGCGTGCGCAGGCGCTCGCCTCCGTCGTGTGGGACCGCGTCACCGACGTGCTGTTGCTGGAGGTGCTCGCGCTCCCGGCGTTCGTGCTCGTGCCCGCCTGGCGCGGCCCGGTGCTGTGGCTGTTCGCCGCGGTCGTGGCGGTGACGCTGGCGCTCGTGGCGCTGCTCGAGAGCCGTGCGCTGCAGAATGCCGCGACGCGGCTGCTGCCGATCGCGGCGGGCCCGCTCGCGCGCTGGCAGGCGGCGAGTTCCGGCACGCTCACGAGCGGTGCGTTCCGGGTCGGGCTCGCGGGTGGGACGTTTTACTACGCGCTCAACTTCGCGGCCGCGTTCCTTCTGGTGCGCGACCTCGTCCCGCTCGCGCCCGCCCGGCTCGCGCTCGGGTTCCCGATCATCCCGCTCCTCGGCAACCTGCCGATCGCGTTCAGCGGCTTCGGCCTCCGCGAGCAGGTCAGCGCGACGCTGTTCGGCCAGCTGGGAGCGGGCGCGGCCGCCGGCCCGGCGTTCTCACTGTCGTGGTTCGCGGTCGCCACGCTCCTGCCCGGCGTACTCGGGCTGCTGCTCGCGGCCACGCCGTGGGCACGCGCCGCGGCGCGGCCGAAGGATCCGGCGTGAACGCGCTCAGGGCCCGGCTGCTCCGGGCGGTGCGCTCGCCCTGGGGCTGGATCTGGCTCGGCCTGCTGCTGCGGCTCGCGCACGTGGTGACGCTCGGCAACCGTTACTACTTCGGGGACACCATCGAGTACGAGGCCTCGGCGCTGCGCATCCTGCACGGCGTGGGGCTCGACAAGGCCAGCCCGCGCGCCCCGCTCTACCCGCTGTTCATGGCGCTGTCGTTCTGGATCGGCGGCGAGGGCAACTACCTGGTCACGCGCCTGCTCAAGCTCGTGCTCGCGTTCATGCTGATGGTCGTGGTCTCCCGGCTCGCCGGCCGGCTCGGCGGACGTTCCGCGGCGACGCTGGCCGCGGCAGGCATCGCGCTGGCGCCGACGATCGTGTTCGTCTCCGGCCTCCTCTATCCGACCACGCTCTACATGCTGCTGCTGGCCTGGTTCACGCTCGTGGCCTGGGATCTCGGCCAGCGGCCGCGCGGCCGCCTCGGCGCGGCGTTCGGGCTGTTGTTCGCGCTCGGCTGGCTCACCGACCAGGTATTTGTCGCGCCCGCGGCCGCCGTGGGCCTGTGGGTGGCGTTGCGTCTCCCGCGGCTGGGCGCGCCGCTCGCTCGCGCGCTCGCGGTCGCCGCCATCGTCACCGCCGCGCTCACGTTGCCGTACGTTCTGACGCTCGAGCGCATCGGCGGGGATGGCGTGTTCATGAGGAAGGCGCAGGCGGTGCTGCACTCGGCGCGCACCGATCCCATCCTCGCGCACGACCGCTGGGTGCGGTTCCCTCCCGACGCACCGTTCGTTGCGCTGTCGCCGCACGGGTTCCTACGGCGCGAGGGCCAGCTGTTCGCACGGGCGCCGCTCGCCTACCTGCACGACTGGCTGTCGGAGTTCCTGCACTTCTTCCGCCCCGTGCCCGACCGGGTCCAGTCCGAGAACCGGTTCACGCAGCCGGTCGTGTTGTACGCGGGCGGCCTCTACTTCCTCGTGCTGCTCACGCTGGCGATCCTCGGACTCGGATTCGGCACCGGACCGCGCGACGGCCGGGTGCTGCTGGCGCTGGTCGTGCTCACCACCGCGGTCTTCTACTCGTTCTTCTTCACCCAGGCCCGCTATCGCATCCCGGTCGAGCCGCAGATGATCGTGCTCGCCGCGCTCGGCGTGCAGCGGGCATTCCCGGGTGTGACCGCGTTCCTCGCCGGCGACGGCCCGCGCAGTGACGCGCTCGAGGATCCCCGCGCGTGAGGCTGTCCGCCGCCGTGTGGCCGGTGGCGGCCACGTTCCTGCTCGGGGTGGCCGGGTTGTTCGTGCCGGGTCCGATCGGGGATGTCGCCTGCTTCGTCTGGCTGGGAGTGTTCCCGGGGCTGGCGCTCGCACGGCTCCTCGTGCCGGGCGCGGCGAACGCCACGCGCTGGACGCTGGGAATCGCGCTCGCTCCGCTCACGACGGCGGTCGCGGGCTGGGCGCTCGTGCAGGGCGGCCAGCCACTCCAGGCTTCGGCACGGCTGGTGGCGATCGCGGGCTGGCTCCTCTTCGCCGGCGGCGAGGCGCGCGCGCTCTCGCGCCAGGAACCGGCGGCGGCGGACGCGCCCGGCGACCGGGCAGTGTGGGCCTGGGCGCTCGCCGCGGCGGCATTCGTCGCGCTGCCCGCGCTCACGAACGCGTGGACGCGCGTCCGGAGCGACAGCTGGGTGCACGCGGGGATCGTGTGGGAGATCGTCGAGCGGGGGATCCCGCCGCAGGATCCCCGCTTTGCCGGACTGCCCCTCAACTACGTCTGGTTCTACAACCTCTTCCTGGCGATGCTCGGAGCGCTGCGCCCGGACAGCCCGCCGTTCACGCACATGGCGGTCGCGAACGTGTGCTGGGTGGGCCTGCTGGTGTGGCTCGGCTGGCAGCTGGCGTGGACGCTGTGGCGCGAACGCGCCGCGGCACGAGCCGGCCTGCCGCTGCTCCTCACGGGCCTCAACGCCGGCGCGCTGCTCCTCTGGCCGCTCTGGTTCCTGCGGGCGTTCGTCGGCGAGGTGCGCGGCGTCGCCGAGGCCCGGCGCGTCCTCGCGGGCGCTCACTGGGGCGGGGTCGACGTCATGCGGCAGTTGTCCGCGCCGTTCGCGTGGATGGTGAACTCGTGGGACAAGTTCCTGATCGGGACGGCGCTCGGCTATGCGTGGCTGCTGCTGCTGGTGGCGCTGTGGGCGGGTGCCCGCTGGCTCGCCGATGCGGGTGCGACCGAGCCCGGCTCCGCCCGGTCCGCGTGGCGATGGCTGGCGGTCGCGTTCGCGGCGTCCGCCGGAATGATGCTGTTCCACAGCGTGGTCGGACTCTCGGCGATCCCGGTCGGGGTGGGCGCCTGCCTGTTGCTGTCGCTGCTGGCCGTGCGCGAGCCGCGGCTCGGGCGGCCCGGGCGACCGCTGCTCCTCGCCCTGGCGCTGCTCGGCGGCGTCGCGGTGACGTGGCCTTACCTGCACGGCATCCTCAGCGGCTGGGATCCCGCGCGCTCCGGCGTCCGGCACCACTTCCTCCACCTCGACTGGCGCATGCCCTGGACGCTGGCGACGGCGTGCGGCCTCACCGCACTCGCGGCGTGGCCCGGCGTGCGCCGCGCGTTCGCGGAGCACCGCGTCGCCGGCGTCTGGCTCGCCTGCTGGGTGCTCGGCATGACGCTGTTCGCGATCGTCGTCCACCTGCCCGAGGACAACGAGTCCAAGTTCGTGTGGCAGGTGTTCGCGCCGCTCGCGATGCTCGGAGGCCCGGGCCTGCCGGCACTGCTCGGGGCGTGGCGGCGAAGGCTCGGTCGCATCACGGCGGGCGCGCTCGTCGGGGTCGCGTTCGTGCTGCCCTCCGCGCTCCTCCTCGACGGCCTGGTGCGCGACCCCTCCGGCGCCACCGCTCCCGAGACCCAGCGCGCGCCGGGGGAGCCCGCGCTCTACGCCTGGGTGCGCGAGCACACGCCGAAGAATGCGGTGCTCGTCGACAACGGCTCGCGTGACGTGCTGCTCGTGGAGGGACGCCGCCGGCTGCTGCTGGGCACGCCCTACGCCCCCGAGCGCGCCGCGTTCCCGCGCGCGGCCCTGTTGCGACGGCGCGCGGTCGAGGCCGATCTCTACGGTCCCGCCGCGGATCTCGCGGGCGACGCCGCCTGCCTGGACTCGCTCGGCGCCCCGTCTTACGTCCTCTATCGCGCCGGCGACTTCGCCGGTGCCGAACCCTGGCGCGCGCTCGATGCCGACTCCGCGCGCTTCGAGCGGGTCTACGCCGTGGCCGACTACCGCGTCTACCGGAGGAAGTCCTGAGCCCGCGCTTCGCGCACCGCGCCGCGTTCTCGTTCGACATCGAGGACTGGCACCACAGCGAGCTGAACCCGGTCGGCGATGCGCGACCGGAGGAGAGCATCGTCGTGCGCGGGACCGAGGCGATCCTCGACCTGCTCGCGAAACACGGCTGGCGCAGCACGTTCTTCGTGCTCGGCGACGTGGTCCGCGAACATCCCGATCTCGTCCGGCGCATGGTGCGCGAGGGGCACGAGCTGGCCTGCCACGGCATGTCGCACCGCCCGCTCTGGCGCGCGACGCCCGAGAGCTTCCGCGCCGAGCTGCGCGCCTTCCGGGCCGCGGTCGAAGCCGTGCTCGGCGCCTTCCCGGTGTCCGGCTTCCGCGCTCCGACGTTCAGCATCGATTCGTCCAACGCGTGGGCGCTCGACGTGCTGCGCGAGGAGGGTTACCGCTACGACAGCAGCGTCTTCCCGATGAAGGTGAAGATGTACGGCGCGCCGGGCGCGCCGGTCCGCATCTACCGCCCGTCGCGGACCGATCTGCGGCGCCACGACCCCGGCGGCACGCTGGTCGAGTTCCCCGTCGCGATCGCGGAGGTGCAGGGGATGCGCGTCCCGGTCGGTGGCGGTTTCTACCTGCGCGCGCTGCCGCTGCCGCTGTTCCGCGCCGGGCTCGACTTCATCCTCCGCCACCGTCCGTTCGTGCTCTACCTCCACCCGCGCGAGCTGGCCCCCGAGGCGCGCCGCATGCCGCTCGATCCGGTGAACGGCTTCATCACCTACGTGAACCTGCACACGGTGATCGCCAAGCTCGAGCACCTGTTCGAGCGATACGAATGGACCACGATGCGCGACATCCTCGAGGCCGAGGGCTGGCTCGGGCGCTGAGTGGCGCGCGGCGCTCGTGCCGGGCGCCGGGCTAGCTCGCGGGCAGGCGCAGCTCGCGGGTCACGCCGCCGGACGCGTCCCCGAGCACTCCGTGGAGCACCTCCGAGAGCTTTCCGAGAATCCGGTTCGGGGAATGACTCTGGCACACGTAGGCGCGCGCCCTCGCCCCTTCGGCACGTCGCAATGCGGGGTCCGAGATGCGGCGCTCGAGCTCGGACTCCCACGCGTCGTAGTTCTCGCAGCAGGCCCCGAGCCGTTCCCGCTCCAGGATCCCGTCCGGGTCGAAGCTCGTCACCGACGGCAATCCGTACGCCCACGCCTCGAGGAACACGTTCGGGAAGCCCTCCGAGTACGAACTGTGTGCGAACAGCGCCGAGTCGCTGAGGAACTCCCCGACCGCCTCGTGCGGGATCGTCGAGTGCAGCTCGAGGTTCGGCGTGCCGGCCGCAGCGCTCTGCGCTTCACGCCAGCACCCCTCGTCCATCGGCGGCACGGGCACCACGCCCGCCATCCGGCAGCGCACGTTTCGATGCCGACCGGCGAACCGGGTGAACCACTCCGGACGCTTGCTCGGCTTGTACGTGGCCAGCCACACCACTCCCGCGTCACGGCCGGCATCCACGACCCGCGCCTCGGGCGGGACCTCCACCGGGTTGGCGATCACCACGCTGTCCCTGCCGAAATCCTCGCGCAGCCGCCGGCGCTGGTTCTCGGTCTGCGAGACGATGGCATCGGCGCGGGCGATCGCGCGACGCACGAGCGTTCGATCGCGAAAGCCGGAGACATCCGGCAGCTCCTTCATGACATCGTGGTCGTGCGCCACCAGCCACACGAATTTCCGTCCCCTCGCCGCCGCGAGCTCGCGGACGATGCCGGCCCACAGCGCGGCGCCCTCGAACACGTAGATGTCCGCGTCCGCGCGCAGCAGCGACGACAGGCCGAGCGTGAGTCGCGGGTGGAAGAACCGCAGCACGGGCAGCCCGGAGTGCGGCGGGTAGCACTTGAGCAGTTCCATGCCGTCCACGCGGAGGAGGTCGGGCTGGCCGTAGTCGCAGGTCACCACCGAGACGTCGAATCCACAGTGGACGAGTCCCCGGCCGATGAGCGCGAGCTGCGCCTCGATGCCACCCGCGAACGGCACTCGACCGCCGCTCACGACCGGGTACAGGTATTCCGCGAAAATGCACACGCGCGGCCGTCTCATCCGGGCGGCCCCTCCCAAGCGATGAGAAGCTCTCGAAACGCCATCTCGTCGGTGCCGTTTGATATTACCGCAGGCGAGAACTCATTTCCGAACGGAGATCCCGTGCGACCCCCGAGGTGCGGGCTGTTCGAGCACGGTCCGCAGCAGGCACGCCAGCGCCTCGTGCACCACCTCCGGGGCGTGGTGCGCCCGGACCCAGGTCCGCGCCCGCGCCCCTTCCGCGCGCCGCTGGCCGGCGTCGGCCAGGCGCTGCTCGAGCGCGAGCTCCCAGCCGGGATAGTCGGTCCGGCAGGCGCCGAGGCGCTCCCGCTCCACGATGCCGTCGGGATCGAAGCTCGACACGCTCGGGACGCCGTGCGCCCAGCACTCGAGCAGGGTGTTGGGGAAGCCCTCTGCCGGCGAGGTGTGGGCGAAGACCGCCGCGCCGTGCAGGAACGCGCCGATCTGCTCGTGGGCGAGCGCGCCCGAGACCACGAGCCCCGGAACGCGCTTCGCCACCGCCTGCGCGGCGAGGAGGTCGCGGTCGTCGAGCGGGGGCTCGGGCACCACGCCCGCCATCCGGCAGCGGACGTCGGGGTGGCGTTCGGCGAAGCGCGTGAACCACTCGGGGCGCTTCGCGGCCTTGTAGGTGGAGAGCCAGACCAGGTCGGCGCCCGCGCCGGGATCCACGACCCGGGCCTCGTCCGGGACCTCCACCGAGTTCATGATCACCGTGGACTCGCGGCCCCAGTCGGCGAGAAGGCGCTGCTGCTGCGAGCGGGTCTGCGTCACGATCGCGTCCGCCCCGTGGATCGCCCGTCGCACGAACCAGCGGTCGCGGAGGCCGTGCACGTCCGGCAGCTCGCGCCGCACGTCGTGGTCGTGCCCGGTGAGCCAGACGAATCGCCGACCGCGCGCGCGCGCCACCGCGTGCACCAGCCCGGCCCACAGCGCCGCACCCCGGAACAGGTAGACGTCGGCATCGAGCCGCCACGCCGCCGACAGCCCGCGCGTGAGCCGCGGATGCAGGAAGCGGAGCCCGGGGATCCCGCCGTGCGCGGGGTAGCTCCGGTGAAGCGTCAACCCCTCCAGCTCGAGTGCGTCGGGCTGGCCGTAGTCGCAGGTCACCACGTGCACGTCGAAGCCACGCCGCGCGAGCCCCCGCCCCATGAGCGTCAACTGCACCTCGATGCCGCCGGCGAACGGGATGCGCCCGCCGCTCACGACCGGGTAGAGGAACTCGGAGAAGATGCAGACGCGCGGCACTCGGGTCACGGCGTCACTCCCGCGCGCCCGCGGCCACGGCCGGGTGCAGGGGATAGGGGCCGTCCGTGGGCGCACCGAGCGCCGCTCGCGGCCGATCGAGCCACGTCTGCGCCCAGAGTTCCAGGCAGACGAGCGTGAACACGCGCTTCGCGCGCAGGTCGCTCCGCAGCCCGTCGCCCTCGAGCAGGTGCTGCACCGCCGCAGGCGCGAGCCAGCCGCGCTCCACGCAGCGCCGGTCGAGCAGCACCTCGCGCGCGAGCCGGCCGAAGTCGCCGGCGAACCAGCGGTCGAGCGGCACGCCGAAACCCTGCTTCCCGCGCGCCAGGATCGCCGGCGGCAGGAGCGTTCGCACGCACTCCCGCAACACCCACTTGCTCACCCCGCCGCGCAGCTTGTACGTGAACGGCAGCCGCGCCACGTACTCGAGCACGTGCTGGTCGAGGAGCGGGGCGCGCGTCTCGAGCGAGTTGAGCATGCTCGTGCGGTCCACCTTCACCAGCACGTCGTCGGTCATGTAGGTCTGCGCATCGAGCGCCGGCAGCGCCGCGAGCGGCCCGAGCCCGCGGGCGGCCCGCGCGTGCAGCCTCCGGGCCGCGGCCCACGGATCGTGGCCCCGGACCGCTCCGGCCAGGCCCCTCGCCAGCACGGCGCGCAGCTCCCGCGGCGGGAAATGCGACATGCCCTCGAGGTGGCGATCGACGGCCGACATGCCGAGGCGACGCAGCCGGCGGCCGAGCGGGTGCTCGGACGGCAGCACGGCGCCGGGGAGCGCCGCCAGGCGCCGGAGCGCCGACGGGAGCGCGTCCGTGCGCGCGTACGACTGCGCCCAGGCATAGGTCGTGTAGCCCGCGAACGCCTCGTCGCCGCCGTCGCCGGAAAGCGCCACGGTGACGTGCGCGCGCGCCATCTCCGCGACGTGGAACGTGGGCACCATGCTGGCATCGGCGAACGGCTCGTCCAGCCCCCACACCAGGCGCGGCAGCAGCTCGAGCGCGCGCGGGCGGACGACCAGCTCGTGGTGATCGGTGCCGAGGTGCCCGGCCACGGTGCGCGCGTGCGAGAGCTCGCTCACGTCGTCGTCCTCGAAGCCGATGCTGTAGGTCTTGACCCGTGAGCTCGACACCTGCGTCATCAGCGCCACCACCGCGCTCGAATCGATGCCGCCCGAGAGGAACGCTCCCAGCGGCACGTCCGACATGAGCCGGACGCGCACCGCGTCGAGGAGACGCTCCCGGAGCCCGCGAACGGCTTCCTCCTCGGTGATGCCGGCATCGGTCTCCAGCGGCAGCTCCCAGTAGCGAGCCACGCGCGGGCCGTTCGCGTCGCACCGCAGGAAGTGGCCGGCAGGGAGCTTCCGCACGCCGGCGAGGATGCTGCCCGGCGCGGGCACGTACTGGAACGTGAGGTAGTCCGCGATCGCCGCGGGGTCCGGCTCGCGCGGCACCGAGGGATCGGCGAGCAGCGCCTTCAGTTCGCTCGCGAACACCAGGCGCCGGCCGTCGTCGTGCCAGTAGAGAGGCTTCTTGCCGACCCGGTCGCGCGCGAGGAGGAGCGTCCGGAGCCGCGAGTCGTAGAGCCCGAACGCGAACATGCCCCGCACGTCGGCCAGCATCGCTTCGCGCTTCTCCTCCCAGAGGTGCAGCAGCATCTCGGTGTCGCTGTGACCGTGGAACCGGTGCCCGCGCTTCGCCAGCTCCGGCATGAGCGCGGGCCAGTTGTAGAGCTCGCCGTTCTGCACCACGTGCACGCTGCCGTCCTCGTTCGCCATCGGCTGGCGCCCGCCGGCGGACAGGTCCACCACCGAGAGCCGCCGGTGGCCGAGCGCCACCGGCCCCTCGGTCCACACGTCGGCATCGTCGGGCCCGCGGTGGCGCTGGACACGCGCCTGGGCGCGGACGAGCGCCGGATCGGCGACACCCCCCCGGTACCAGAACACGCCGTTGATCCCGCACATGCTATTGGCCTCCCGAGGCGGTGACCTGCAACCGGGCCATGGTGACGCCGTCCAGTACATCGTCGTCGCTCGTCAGGTCGCGCAGGCGCAGGTTCGGGTAGTGCGGCTCGTGCGTCATCGTGACCTTGACCGCGTACTCGCCCGGCGCCACGTCTCCCGGCACGACGACGCGGAACGAGTCGCGCACCACCTCGTCCGTGCCCCAGCGGTCCACGCCATACGCGCCGTCGGTGGGCAGGTGGTCGGCGCGGAAACGGTAGCGCTCGTGCCGCAGCTTCTCGACCAGCTTCCGCCACGGCTTGCTGACCGCCGCGGGAGCGGCGGGGACCCCGGCGGGCAGCCGCCGGTCGAACCGCACCGCGACCTCGTACGAGCCCGCGGGCAGAGCCCGCGGCGCGTGCCATTCCAGCACGCCGGCGAGCGTGTCGCCGCGTGCCGCCGTGCTCCTCGGCCACTCGAGCGCCACCAGGTCCGGAAGCCCGGCGCCGAGCCGGATGGCGCGGTCGCCGGGCGCCGGCGGGCGCACGAACGGGAGCGCGGTCGCTCCGCCGCGCAGCGCCTCCAGCTCCGGCCGGTGCAGCCGGTAGACGGTGAAATCGGCACGGTCGTAGACCCGTTCGAACGCCGCCGGCTCGCGCTCGAGCCGTGCGCGCGCCGCCCGGTACCAGGCCGGGCTCGGCGCCCAGTAGTCGAGGTGAGGTGCCGCGTCGAAACGGCCATTGAGCGCGATCACCGTGGCGCCCCAGCGACGGACCACCGCGGCCGTCCGCTCCCACGGCGCATGCGGATCGAGCGCGTCCCGCGCGTCGAGCATGCGCGCGAGCGCGAGCGGGTCATTGGGCGAGCTGTGCTGGTCCACGAGCTCCGTGACCCAGTGCCGCGTGAACATCGGCACCGCGTAGCTCGTGGCCGGGTCGGCGAGGACGACCGTGCCGGCGGGCAGGGCCCGGTCCATCCACCCCAGCGCGTCGCGCCAGCGCTCGACGCTGTCCGCGGATTCCGCGGCACGGATGCGACCCGGGGCGGCGAACGCGTGCACCGCGTCGGCGAGGGGGCCGGCGAGCGCGATCGCGAGCAGGGCGGTCGCGGCCGCGGCCGAGCGCCAGCGGCCCGCGAGCCAGGCGTCGCGCACCATCACCACCAGGAAGGCGACCGCGGCGGAAGCGGGCAGGAGCCACGGCAGCCGCATCATGAGGTAGCCGAGGCGCGGCTGGAGCACCGCGACCACGGGCGGGCAGAAGAGGAGCACGCCGACCGCCAGCGTCGTGGTGAGGAGGCAGAGCACCGCCGGGTTCCGCGCCCTCCTCCACCACGCGACGAGTGACAGCGGGAAGAGCAGCCACAGGGGCCCGAGCCAGTCCCACAGGACGCCGAACGACACCACGCGCACGCCCGGGACGATCTCGAGCATGCCCTGGGCCTGGGTGTGGATGATGTTGGCCGGCGCATAGGCCGCGAGCGCACGCCACCCGAGGTAGGGCAGTGCCGCGAGCGCGCACCCGGCGGAGGTGACCGCCAGCCGGCGGACGGGAGCGGACCAGGCTCGATCGCGCACGGCGAGCCCCGCGCCGAGCGCCCCGAACGTGATCGCGAACTGGAGCGCTCCGAACACGTGCGCGGCCACGGTCCCGAGCGCGAGGCCGACCACGGTCACGCGCGACCGGAGCGAGCGCAGCTCGAGGTCGATGAGGAGCGCCGCAAGCGTGGCCAACGCCAACTGATCGGCGAGCTTCGTGGAGAACACGGCTTCGCGCAGGTACTGCATCCCCATCCCGCCGCCGTAGGTGAGCAACAGCCCCCACGCTCCGGCCGCCGCGGCGAGACCCCCGCCGAGGAGCGAGGCGAACGCGGCGGCGTTGAGCACGAAGAGTGGCGCGAGAAGCGCGGCGAGCAGGTGCCAGGCCGGGACCGGGTCGGTGTGGGACAGCACGCACACGAGTGCCACGCCCGCGTGCCACAACCCCTTTCGGGGGTCGGCGCCGGCCGGACCCGCGTCGCGGAAGAACGCGTCGTTCGGGAACGCGTCGCCTTCCGCGATCATGCGGCGCACGGTGCCGATGTGGTCAGGCGAGTCGTTGTACCAGGACACCGGCGTCCCGAGCTGGAGGCCGTGGACGAGCGCGAGGACGGCGGCGAGCACGATCGCGAGCAGGACCCCTCGCGACCACGCCGGCGCCGGGTCCTCGGCGCGGGGCGCGAACGCGAATGCCCCGAGCCACGGGAGCGCGGCCCACGGCGCCCCGGCCCGGGCGAGCACCGTGAATGGCGTGCCGAGCGCGCGCGTCACCAGCACGCACACCCCGAGCCACGCGACGCCGAAGCCGAGCGCCCAGCCGGCCGCGAGCCAGCCGCCGCCCGGCACCCTCGCGCCGACGGCGCGGCACCAGGCGAGGCCGGGGAGCAGCACCAGCACCGCCAGCGCCAGTGCGACCCGGATCCCGTCCGGGAGCACGTTCAGCGCGCCGCCGCCGAGCAGTGCGGCGACCGCGAGTCCGCCGAGGAACGGCAGGATGGCGCGCACGCGACTCATGGCTGGCCGTCGATGCGGCGGGCGAGCCGGCGGGCCAGGCCCGAGAGGATCGGCAGGTTCGACTCGATGGCCAGCGACACGAACCCGATGCCGCGCGCGAACGGCAGCGCGAGGAGCACGTAGCCGCCCGCGAACGCGACCGACGCGATCAGCAGCCGGCCGAGCTCACCCGGCGAGAAGGCGCCGACGTGCGCCAGCCACACGCGGCTCACGCCCCACACCAGCAGCACGCCCAGTGCGGTCGGGGCGAGCGTGCGCGCCACCAGCGCGAGGATGCGCCGGAACGGCAGGCCGAGGCCCACGGCGGCGAGCGCGAGCAGCACCCCGCCGCTGACCAGGTAGGCCGTCGCCGAGGCCGCGGCGACGCCGGTCAGTCCGCCGTTCCAGCGCAGGGACAGCATCTGCAGCCCGCCCGAGAGCGCGGTGAGGAACAGCGCGGCCGGCACGAGGATGATGCGGCGGCCGACGGTCATGAGCACGATCGAGGCGAACGAGGACAGCGCGATGCCGGTCGCGCCGAACGCCAGCACGCGCATGGCGTCCACGCTCGGGTCGTACTTCGGCAGGATGACGTGCACCAGTTCCGGCGCCCACACCGCGCACAACCCCGCCACGAGCGGCAGGCCCACCGCGACCCCGCGCACCAGTCGCTGCACGCGCTCGGCGATCGCACTCGCGTCCTGGCCGGCCTCGCTGTATCGCTTCACGAGCTGCGGGTAGCTCACGTACGCCAGCGAGTCCGGGATCGCCATGAGCAGCGTCAGCACGTTGACCGAGAGGCCGTAGTAGCCGAGCGCCTGCGTGCCGAGGAAGCGCAGCACGACGATGCGATCCAGGTTGCGCATGACGATGCTGCTCGCCGTGAACACGTACAGCGGGATGCCCACCTGCACCAGGTCGAGGCTCTCCACGGCGGGCACGGGCATGAGCGGGAACACGCCGCGGCCGCGGCGGAGCACGAACAGCAGCGCCACCACACAGCCGGCGAACCAGCCCCACAGGAGCCCCCAGCGCCCGAACCAGAACATGAGCGTGAGTCCCAGTCCCGAGCCGACGAGGCCCTGGATCACGAACCAGCGCGTGATCGCACCGATGTCGCCGTGCGAGCGGAGGATGCTGGTCCCGACGTTCGCGACGTTCACGAACATCACGCACAGGAGCGCGAGGCCGATGCCGGACAGGTGCCAGTTGGCGCGCATCCGGCTGCTGCCGATCGAGGCCCACGCGAGGCCGAGTGTCGCGAACATCAGCGTGAGCGCCACCACGTTGAACAGCGCCGCCTGCTTGACCCGCAGCACGCGCCGCGCGTCGCCCTCGACCAGCCGCGCCGGCACCACCTGGTCGAGCCCCTGCTGCGTGCCGAGTGGCGCGAGCGCGCCGTAATCCATCATGAGCTGGAGCGCGTTCCACGCGCCGAACGCCATCGGGTCGAGCAGCTTCGCCGCCACGAAGCCACGGGCCATGCTCATCGCGCGCACCAGGTACTGGGTGAACGCGAGCCCGAGCGAGTCGCGGGTGAACTGGTGCTTGCGCGGCGCCATGCGGCCCTTGCTCAGCGCACGCGGGCGGGGGGTGGCGCGACGCCCCGCGCAGGCACTAGACTGACAGTGTGAACGACCCGTCTCCCTCGCCGGCCGCCGAGCGGCTCGCCTCGCTGGGTGGCACTCCCGTCCGCGCGGAGTTCCTGCCCATCGCCGTGCCCGACATCGGGAACCGCGAACGTGAGCTCGTGCTGCGCGCCCTGGAGTCCGGCTGGATCACCACCGGCCCGGGCGCGTTCGAGCTGGCGAAGCGCGTGGCCGAGCTGGCGGGCGCGAAGTACTCGCTGTGCGTGAACAGCGCGACCGGTGCGCTCCACCTGGCGCTCGAGGCGCTCGGCGTGGGCCCGGGCGACGAGGTCATCACCACCCCGTACACGTTCGCCGCCACGGTCAACGTCATCGAACACGTCCGCGCCACGCCGGTGCTGGTGGACATCGAGCCCGACACGCTGTGCATCGATCCGCGCCGCGTCGCCGAGGCGCTCACGCCGCGGACGCGCGTGGTGATGAGCGTGGACTACGCCGGGCATCCCTGCGACTACGACGCGCTGCGCGCGCTCACCTCGCCGCGTGGGATCCGCATCGTGGACGACGCGGCCCACGCGCTCGGGGCCGCCTCGCGCGGCCGCCCGATCGGCTCGGCGGCGCTGGCCGACGTGACCGCGTTCTCGTTCTACGCCACCAAGAACCTGACCACCGGCGAGGGCGGCGCCGCGGTCACCGACGACGAGGCGCTGGCCGAGCGCATCCGGCTGCTGAGCCTGCACGGCATGAGCCGGGACGCGTGGAAGCGTTACGGCGCGAGCGGCTCGTGGTTCTACGAGATCACGGCGCCCGGCTGGAAGTACAACCTGTCCGACCTGCTCGCGGCCATCGGCCTCGCGCAGCTCGAGCGCTTCGAGGCCACGCAACAGCGCCGGCACCAGCTCGTGGCCCGCTACGCGGCCGGGCTCGCCGGCGTTCCCGAGGTGCGGGTGCCGACCGCCCGGGAGGGGATGACGCACGCCTGGCACCTGTTCGCCATCGCGCTCGAACTCGAGCGCCTGAGCATTGACCGGGCGCGCTTCATCGAGGAACTGCGCGCGGAGAACATCGGCACGAGCGTGCACTTCATCCCGATCCACCTCCACCCGCACTGGCGGAAGACGCTCGGCCTTCGCGAGGGCGCCCTGCCGGTGGCCGAGGACGCCTACCGGCGCGCGATCACGCTCCCGCTGTTCGCGGGCATGAGCGATCACGACGTCGACGACGTCGTGCGCGCGGTGCGCAAGGTGGCCACCGCGTTCCGGGCCTGACCCGGATCGCGCCTCGCCTCCCGGGCTCACGCCACCTCCCCGGTCCGCGCCTGCCCGAGCGAGCGGAGCGACAGTCCCTCGCGGTTCAGGTAGACGAGGCCGACCGCGGTGATCGGCAGCCACTGGCTGAAGAAGTAGAACCACGAGAACGGCACCGACTGCGCCTTGCCGACGGCGAACAGGGCCAGTCCCGCGGTGCAGGCGATGTTGAGCGTGCCGATGTAGCCGGGCGCGGCGGGCACCATGATGCCGATGGAGGTGATCACCAGCATCACCAGGCCCGCGTACCACGGCAGCCAGATGCCGAGCGACCACAGGCTCACGCCCAACCCGAACGCGAAGCACGTGAACATCGCGAACGACAGGGCGAACACGCGCGCCAGCCGGCCGAGGTCGCGGAACAGCCCGAGCCCCTCGAGGAAGTGCTCGAGCATTTCCGCGACCCGCGTGCGCGTCCCGCCCGGGAGCGGTGCGGTGACGCTGCGCACGACCGCCTGCGCCAGCGCGCGGTTGCGTTCGATGGCGACCACGAACACGGTCAGCGCGACGCACATCCCGATCAGGACGCGCGCGCCCCACTGCACCAGCCGCCCGGCCTCGCTGCTCTCGACGATCGGATGCACGAGCATGCTCACGCCGAAGATGCCGAGCAGCGTGAGCATGTCGATGGCGCGCTCCACGACGACGGTGGCGAGCAGGGTGCTCTTGGACAGGCGCTCGTGCCGCGCCAGCGCCCACGGCCGCACGAACTCGCCGAGCCGGAACGGCAGCACGTTGTTGGCCATGAACCCGATCATCGTGGCGCTGAACAGCGAGGCGATGCGGATCCGCCTCCCGGCGGCGATGAAATACTGCCAGCGCACGGCCCGCAGCCAGAACCCGAGCAGCGTCACCAGCATGACGAGCACGAACCCGAGCGGGTTCGCCCCCTTCAGCGCGATGAGGACCTCGCTGAAGTGGACGTCCTTCATGGACAGCCACACGCACAGCGCCGAGACCCCGACGCCGAGCAGCAGCTGCAGGACACGGTTCACCGAGCGCGCTCCGCGGGGCCACGCTTGATCTCGTCCAGCTCCTCCCGCAGCAGGGCCAGCTCGCGGGTCAGCGCATGGTTCTCGAACCCGACCCGGGACAGCTTGAGCGACAGGTAGAGCAGCATCGCGAGCGAGAATGCCAGTCCGAACGCGAACGTGGTGGACGATTCGCCCAGGAAGCCGAGCACGTGCGTGATCCAGGTCAGCAGGGGCGTCGAGAACCCGAGCACGGCGATGACCGTGGTCGCGATCACCCACAGCAGGGAGTACTCCTCGGACAGCTTGCGTCGCCGGACGAGATCGAGCACGTAGAGCGCCATCAGCACCGCGCCGAGCGCGGTGATCACCTGGGTGCGGGACAGGAACATCGCGGAGCCCTCCGGGACCTAGCTGGGCGTGCGGATCAGCGCCATGAGCGACGCCAGCAGGTTCTTGTACGGGTAGTAGAGCTGCTTCCCGAGCGTGTAGAACGACCGCCCGGCCTTGCGCTCGCGCATCACCACCGGCACCTCGTCGAGCCGGAACCCGCGGCGCGCGAGCGCGATGAGCAGCGGCGCGTCGGGGAAGTCCTTCGGGAAGTCGTACTGGCACACGCGCATGACCTCGCGGTCGTAGGCGCGGAATCCCGAGGTCGTGTCGGAGATCGCGCGGCCGAGCGCGAGGCGCACCACGCCGCTGAACATCAGCATGCCGAGGCGCCGGCTCCACGGCGCGCGATAGCCGGTGGCGGCCACGAATCGCGAGCCGATCACCACGTCGCAGCGTCCCTCCTGGAGCGGCGCGATCAGCGCCGGCAGGTAGGACGGGTCGTGCTGGCCGTCGGCATCGAGCTGCACCACGATGTCGTAGCCGTGTTCGCAGGCCCAGCGAAAGCCGGTCTGGAGCGCCGCGCCCACGCCGAGATTGATCGCGTGCCGCAGCACCGGCACGCCGGCCTCGCAGGCGACCCTCGCGGTGCCGTCGCGCGAGCCGTCGTCCACGACCAGGAGATCCACACCGGGGGCCTTCGCGCGCACTTCCGCGAGCGTCGCCGGCAGGCTCTGCTCCTCGTTGTGGGCCGGGACCACGACCAGGACGCGCAGGAGGGCTCCGCGAGGCGGCGGGACGTGCGGGAGCGGCGCTCGCGGAAGCGCCGTGCGAGCGGGATCGACGTCGGGGGGCGTCATACGGTCCTCCGGGGCTCGAACACGCGCGCCAGGCGGTCGGCCGCGCCGACGAACGCGTCGCGGGCGCGGCGGACCGGGGGCAGCTTGAACTCGAGCGCCGACAGTTTCTCCAGATCGTAGCGGGTGATGAGGCCGAGCGCGAAGAGGGCCACGATCGCGGGCGGCACGAGCGCCAGCCGGAGCCCCACCCCGAGCAGCAACCCGTGGCCCTGGTGCGAGACGGCGAGCGACAGGAGGAGGAGCGGCACTGTGAGCGCGAGCGCGCGCGCCACCACGCCCGCCCGGGCGAGCGCCGTCTCGGGCAGGATCACCCCCGCGAACACGAGCGCCATGAGGTACGACGCCACGGCGCCGGCGAGGTTCGCCCACGCCGCGCCCAGCCCGCCGAGGCGCGGCACGATGGTGAGGTAGCAGGCCAGCTCCACCCCGAGCTTGAGCATCGCCAGCGCGAACACCATGCCGGGCCGGCGAATGGCCTGGAACAGCATGGTGAGCGGCTGCTGCGCGGTGCGCGCGATCGGCACCAGCGCCAGCACGTGCAGCATGCCCATGGACGGCAGGAAGAGCGGGCTGCCGACCCAGAGCGTGAGTTCGGGCGCGAACGTGAACACCGACCAGGCGGTGACGCAGGCCGCCACCTGGACGAGGCGGAACGCCTGGTCGAACACGTAGCCGAGCCGTTCGCGCTCCTCGCGCGCGACCAGGTGCGTCAGCGAGGGCAGGAGCGAGCTGGGCAGCGTGTAGACCAGCTCGACGAAGCGCTCGATCGTCTGGAACGCGAACGTGAAGTAGCCGAGCTGGGTGGCGTCGAGCAGCTTCGCCAGCACCACCTTCCCCAGGTTCTGGCCCGACAGGAACGCCGCGCGCGCGCCGAGGAGCGGCAGGCAGTAGCCGAGCATCTGGCGCAGCAGCGGCCCCTCGCCGGCGGTCGCTCCGGCGGGCGCTCCGGGCGGCGGCACCGGCGGGACGTGCGCGGACCCGGCCCGACGCGCGAGCACCCAGGCGGCGATCGAGAACATGAACGCCTGGAGCACCGCCAGCGCCGAGAGCCCGATCGCCAGCACCACCAGGCCCTGCCGGCTCCACCACAGCATGCCCACCAGCACGGTCTTCCCGACATGGAACAGCAGCGCCAGTCCGCTCACCCACTCGTAGCGCTGCATGCCGAACAGCAGCGACCGCCCGGTCGTGGACAGCGCGTCGGTGGCGACCATGAACGTGAGGATGGGCACCAGCACGCTCAGTTGAGGCATCTTGAACTGGACCGCCAGGTGCGGCGTGAGCACGAGGAGCGCGCCGCTCGCGAGGAGCCCGAGCACGAACTTGATGCCGATCGCGAGCGCATAGGAGCGCTGCAGCAGGTCGAAACGCCCGCGTGCCTGGTACTCGGCGGCGAATCGCTCGAGGAAGACCTCGAGGTTGCCGGTGGAGATGCTGGCGAGGCCGGTGATCGCCAGCGCCAGCGTGAGCATGCCGTAGTTGGTCGGGCCCAGCCAGCGCAGCATGAGCGCGAAGTACAGCATGCCGGTGAGGAGCGCCGCGGTCTTCTCGAGCGCGAGGAAGAACGCGCCGCGGGTGACGTGGTGGGCGATCTCGCCGCGCTTCACGCCGCCTCCCCGCTGCCGGCCGGTCGCGCGCCCAGCGCATCCAGTTCGCGCTCGAGATGGCCCCGGAGCTTCGCCAGGTGCGTCACGTCGGCGGGCAGCGGCCGGTTCGTGGCCAGCACGCCCGCCATGTCCGGGTGCGCCGGTGCGTAGCCGTGCATCGCCGCGACCGGCTCGCGCCCCATGTACGAGGGCACGAGCAGCACGCCCGGATCGAGCAGGTAGAGGTCGTCTCCGTAGCGATGGTCCGCGAAGTCAGCACCCTCGCTCGCCAGCTCCGCGGGCGACAGCCAGTGCCCGCGCGGCTCGGCGGCCAGCGCCGCGAGCACGGAATCGCGCGCCGCGGGCGTGCGCCACCAGAAGCGCGCGAACGTCGAGTCGAAGAAGGCCAGGTAGTCGCGCCCCTGCCGCCACGGCAGGCCGGCGAGCCGCCCCATCACGTCCACGCTGGCCGACACGTCCACCATGCCGTGATCCGAGCAGAGGTAGAGCCAGGGCTCGCGGCCGCCGCGCACCGCCGCAGCGGCCGCGTCGTCGAACCATGCCGACCAGCGGTCGAGGCTCGCGCGGACGCCCGCTCCGCGGGAGCCTTCGCGGTGAAGGAGCGCGTCGAGCGAAGCGGAATAGATGAACAGGAAGTCGTGCCGGCCCTGCTCGAGGCACTGGAGCGCCTCCGAGCGGGCGGTGTCCTCCGGCGTGCGCCAGTTCCAGCCGCGCCACGGCACGTGCCGGCGCTCGAGCGCGTCCCACAGGGAATCGCAAGGCAGGCCGCCGGGAACGAAGATGTCGTCACGCTCGGGCAGGTCGAACTCCGGGAGCGCCGCGCGAGGCACCTCGTAGAGATTGAAATAGCCGCGGACGCCCCGGCGCTCGACCCAGGCGTTGAGCCAGCGGGTGAGGCGCCAGCTGCGGCGCACGCGCGCGGGCAGGAGCCGCAGCCATTCGAGGCCGCGGAAGACGCCGTCGCCGGCCGCGCGCCGGTACATGAGCCAGCGGCCGTGCTCGCGCGGGAGCCGGCCGGTGAACGCGGTCGGAAGCGCGCCGGAGCTGAATCCGAGCACGGTGGCGAGCGGCCGCCGCACCGGAAGCCGGGGCGCGAACGCCGGGTCCCGGCCGGCGAGCGTCCATCCGAGCGCGTCCACGAGCACCACCAGCATGACCGGCTTCACGGCGCCTCCGCCGTACGCAGGCCCGCGTGCAGGCCGCGGTCCCACGCGCGCACGACGTCCACCGATGCCGCCGCGAACTCGGGCGCGCGCGTCACACCGAGGTGACGGAGCGCGCGCAAGGCCCCGGCGGGCAGGCGCGGCTCGTGCGGACTCTGCGCCGCGGCGAGCATCAGCACCACGGCGCTGCCGTGGATCCGGTGCTGGGGCGTGCCCGCCAGCGCATGCCGGAGGCGCGCGAGCGGACCCTCCGCGGGAGCGCCCGCTCCCGGCGTTCCGAGCGCGCGGCGCACCCGCCGGGCGAGCGGCGCCCGCGCCGCCGCGGCGAGCGCCCGCTCCCACGGGTCGCGCGGCGCGCGGACGCCCTCGCGCTCCGCCCACCACACCGCGGCCCACGCCCTCGCCGCGGCGCGCCACTCGAGGCCCGCCGCGGACGCGGGCAGCACGCGCGTGCTCCCGTTCCGCCACGCCAGCCCCTCGAGCCAGAGCGCCTCGAGCCCGTCCCACGCGCCCTCGAGCCACGAGGGCGGGTGCG
>CAYSWZ010000068.1:0-12798 GCA_964434945.1 uncultured bacterium
GGCGCTCAGGCCCGCGCTGCCCACTCGCGCACGCGGCGCGCGACCGCCTCGCCGGTCAGGCCGAAGTGCTCGGCCAGGACTTCGGCGGGCGCCGACTCACCGTAGCGGTCGATGCCGAGCGCGAGTCCTCGCTCGCCGACGATGGCGCGCCACCCGTCGGTGACGCCGGCTTCGACGGAGACCCGCCGCCCGCCCTCGGGGAGGAGCCGCCGGCGAAAGGCCTCGTCCTGGCGCAGGAACAACTGTGGAGCCGGCATGCTCACGACGCGCGCGGGCGTGCCGGCGGTGGCGAGCCGCTCGGCCGCGTCCACGGCGACCCCCACCTCGGAGCCGGTGGCGATGAGCGTGATCGCGTCGCGCGCGTCCGATTCGCGGAGCACGTAGGCGCCGCGGCGGAGATCGCCGACCGCGAACCCCGGCGGTCGCGTGAGCGCGGGCAGCGTCTGGCGCGAGAGCGCGAGCAGCGTCGGTCCGTCGTGACGTTCGAGCGCGAGGCCCCACGCCGCCGCGGTCTCGAGGCCGTCCGCGGGCCGGATCACGAGCAGGTTCGGGATCACGCGCAGCGCCGCCAGGTGCTCCACGGGCTGGTGCGTGGGCCCGTCCTCGCCGAGGAAGACGCTGTCATGTGTATAGACGTAGATGCTGCGCAGCTTCATGAGCGCCGCGAGCCGGATGGCGGGCCGCGCGTAGTCGGTGAACGTGAGGAACGACGCGCCGTAGGGGATGAATCCCGCGAGCGCGAGACCGTTGTTGATCGCGGTCATCCCGTGCTCGCGGACGCCGTAGCAGATGTTCCGCCCGGAGAAGTCCTGCGGCGTGACGCTGGGGGAGCCGGCGAAGCTCGTGCGCGTGCTGGCCACGAGGTCGGCGCTGCCGCCGACCAGGCTCGGGAGGATCGCGCCGGCTCTCTGCATGACGACGTTCCCGTGAACGCGTGTGGCCGCCGCATTGCTCGGCGCGGACTCGCACAGCTTCTCCATGAGGCCGTTCGGCACGCGGGCCTCCACGAACTGGTCCCATGCCGCGGCCCGCGCCGGATCGGCGGCGCGCCAGCGCGCGAGCGATGCGGTCCACTGCGCGTGTTCCGCCGCCAGTTCGACCGCACGCGCGGCGAAACGGGCCCGCACTTCCGGCGGCACCAGGAACGCCGGCGACTCGGGCCAGCCGAGGTTCTTCTTCGCCGCGGCGGTCTCCTCGGCTCCGAGAGGTTCGCCGTGGGCGTGCGCCGTGTCCTGCTTCTTCGGCGCGCCGTAGCCAATGTGGCTCCGGCACACCACCAGGCTCGGGCGCGCGATCTCGGCGACCGCGGCCTCGAGCGCGGGAGCGAGCGAGGCGGGGTCGTAGGGATCGGCCCGGAGCACCTGCCAGCCGTACGCCTCGAAGCGCTTCGCGGTGTCGTCCGTGAACGTGATGCTGGTGTTGCCGTCGATGGTGATGTGATTGTCGTCGTAGATCACGATCAGGTTGCCGAGGCCCAGGTGCCCCGCGAACGACGCCGCCTCGTGCGAGATCCCCTCCATCATGCAGCCGTCGCCCGCGATCGCGAACACGCGGTAGGCCGCGGGCGAGAAGCCGTCGCCCTTGAAGCGCGCGTCGGCGAGCCGCGAGGCGAGCGCCATGCCGACGGCGTTCGCGAGGCCCTGTCCGAGCGGCCCGGTGGTGGTCTCGACGCCGGGGGTGTGGCCGTACTCCGGATGCCCCGGCGTGCGGCTCCCGAGCTGGCGAAAGCGCTGCAGCTCCTCCATCGGGAGGTCGTAGCCCGAGAGGTGGAGCAGCGCGTAGAGCAGCATCGAGCCGTGACCGGCGGAGAGCACGAAGCGGTCGCGCCCGGGCCACCTGGGGTCGGCGGGATCGTGGCGCAGGAAGCGCGTCCACACGAGGTAGCCCACGTCGGCCATTCCCATGGGGAGGCCGGGGTGCCCGGAGTGCGCCTTCTCGACCGCATCCACGGCGAGGAAACGGATGCAGTTGACGGCCATGCGGTCGAGCGCGGGATCGGCGCTGGCTTTCGAACCTGTTGGGCTCACGGGAGTCCTCCGGAGTCCGGGGCGCTGCGGCGGTGGCTGGGGATTGCGGGTCGCGTGTCCCACGCGCATCCTAGCCGATTCGCACTTGCCCCGCGCGCGGACCGCACCTAACGTTGCGCGTGCGCGCGGTGCGCGCCCGGAGAGCCATCTTGAAGCCACAACCCGCCACGCCCCCAGACCTCTCGGTGCCGGAGCTCGTGCGCTACGGCCGCCACCTCTTACTGTCCGAGGTGGGCGAGGTGGGGCAGCGGCGCCTGAAGGCCGGGCGCGTGCTCGTCGTGGGCGCCGGCGGGCTCGGCTCGCCGCTCGCGCTCTACCTCGCGGCCGCCGGGGTGGGCACGCTCGGCATCGTGGACTTCGACGTGGTCGACGAGTCGAACCTCCAACGCCAGATCGCGCACGGCACCGCGGCGATCGGCCACGGGAAACTCGAGTCGATGGCGGCGCGCCTGCGCGACCTGAACCCGCACGTGAAGCTGGAGCTGCACGAGACGCGGCTCGACAGCAGCAACGCGCTCGAGCTGATCGGGGGCTACGACGTGGTCGCCGACGGCACCGACAACTTCGCCACGCGCTACCTCGTGAACGATGCCTGCGTGCTCACGGGAAAGCCGAACGTGTACGGGAGCATTTTGCGCTTCGAAGGCCAGGCCAGCGTGTTCGATGCGACGCGCGGGCCGTGCTACCGCTGCGTGTTCCCCGAGCCGCCGCCGCCGGGCGTCGTGCCGAGCTGCGCCGAGGCCGGCGTGCTCGGCGTGCTGCCGGGCGTGATCGGCTCGATCCAGGCGACGGAGGCGATCAAGCTCCTGCTCGGCACCGGCGACCTGCTGCTCGGGCGGCTGCTGCTCTACGACGCGCTCGAGATGCGCTTCCGCGAGCTCCGGTTGAGGAAGGACCCGCGCTGCCCGCTGTGCGGCGAGCACCCCACGATCCGCGGGCTCATCGACTACGAGGACTTCTGCGGCACGAAGCCGCGGCCGGAGACCCGCTCGGAGATCTCGGTGCGCGAGCTGGCCGATGCTCTCGCCCGCGGGGACGACCTGCTCATCGTGGATGTCCGCGAGCCGTTCGAGCTGGCGATCGCGCGCTTTCCCGGCGCGCTCCACATTCCACTCGGCGCGCTGCCGGCGCGGGCGGAGGAATTGCCGTCCACGCGCACGCTCGTGCTGGCGTGCCACCGGGGCACGCGGAGCCAGCGCGCGCTCGAGATGCTCCGCGCGAAGGGGTTCACGCGGCTCCAGAACCTGACCGGGGGCATCGACGCCTGGTCCCGCGAGGTGGACAGGACGGTGCCGCGCTACTAGTTTTCCGCTCGGCTGTCACCGGTTCACGGAGGAACCCGCATGACCCCCGCCATCCGCCGAGTCTCCCTGCTGGTGCTCGCCGCCGCGGCGCTCGCCGCCGGCGGCTGCGCGACGAACCCCGTCACCGGCAAGCACGAGTTCACGCTCGTCACCGCCGACCAGGAGGCGGCGCTCGGGCGGGAGGGCTACGCCGCGACCACGGGCGAGTACGGCGTCTACGACGACCCGGCCGTCGCCGCGTACGTGGACAGCGTCGGTCGCCGGGTGGCGCACGTGAGCGAGCTGCCCGACCTGCCGTGGCGGTTCACCGTGCTCGACGACCCGGTCGTGAACGCGTTCGCCATGCCGGGCGGCTACATCTATGTGACGCGCGGGCTGCTGGCCTACATGCAGAGCGAGGCGCAGCTCGCCGGCGTGCTCGGCCACGAGATCGGCCACGTCACGGCGCGGCACTCCGCGAAGCAGATGACGCAGCAGGAGCTGGCCAGTGTCGGCCTCGGTCTCGCCTCGGCGGTCTCCCCGACATTCCGGCGCTACAGCAGCACGGCGGAGCAGGCGCTCGGGCTCCTCATGCTCAAGTATTCGCGCGAAGACGAGACGCAGGCCGACGAGCTGGGCGTGCGCTATGCGGCGCTCGCGGGCTACGATCCGCGCGACATCCCCGCCACCTACCACACGCTGAAGCGGATTGCGGACGCCGCGGGGCAGTCGCTCCCGAGCTACATGTCCACGCACCCGGACCCGGGCCAGCGCGAACAGACGACCGCGGCGCTCGCCACCAAGGCCGCGGCGGGCAGGACGAACCTGATCCAGCGCCAGCGTGGCTACCTGGAGCACGTGCGGAATCTCGTCTATGGCGAGAACCCGCGCTACGGGTGGTTCGAGGGTGTGCACTTCTACCACCCGGTGCTCGGGCTGGAGATGACGTTCCCGTCCGGCTGGCAGACCGAGCACACGCACTCCGCGCTCACCGCGGCATCGTCCGACAAGTCGGGCGTGTTGCAGATGACGCTCGCGCACGACGCGGCCGGGAAGTCGCCGGGCGACTACATCGTCGGCCTCACCACGGACGGCAAGGTCGCGGGCTCGCGCGGCGGACCGGAGACGATCGGCAACTGGCCGGCCTGGGTCGGCACGCTCACCGTCCCCGACGGACAGGGCGGCCAGACGCTGCTCGCCGCGGGCTTCGTGCGGGTGACGCCCGACGTCCTGCTCCAGATCCTCGGGCACGGCCGGTCGCCCGGAGACACGGGGGAGCGGGCGGTGTTCGCCACCATCCGCTCCATGACCACGCTCACCGATCCCTCGCGCGGCATGGTGCAGCCAGCGCGCATCCGGCTCCAGACCGTGGTCGCCGCGGGAGACTTCCGCGGCGTCTACGCCTCGCTGACCGGCAACCTGATCCCCGCCGAGGAGGCGGCGATCATGAACGGGGTCGAGATGGACGAGCCGGTCATGAAGGGGCAGTGGTTCAAGCTCGTGGACAAGGTCCGACGGCCTTGACGGAGGGGCTTCCGGGACCGGCCGAGCCCGTTTCGAAATTGTTCAGTCAGTTGCTCGCTCTGGGGTTGCCCCGACGCTCGCAAATTCGTTCACAACGCGGTTGACAACCTGCTGATGCCCCTTTAGGTTGCCCCGCGACCATGACCAAGCTCATCGCGAGTGTCATCGTTCTCTCCTGCCTCGTGACCGCCAGCGTGGCGTTGTCCCAGTCCTTCAACGTGCGGCTGGGGGCCACCAGGGGACCGGTCCAGCCCATCAATTTCAGCCACAAGATCCACGCCGGCACGAACCAGATGGACTGCAAGTATTGCCACTACGGCGCCGCCAACTCGATGTGGGCAAACATCCCGGCAGTCAGCACCTGCATGGGCTGCCACAAGATCGTCGCCACCGACAAGCCCGAGATCGTGAAGCTCACGGGTTACTTCGAGCGGGGTGAGCAGGTGCCGTGGGTCAAGGTCCACTACCTGCCCGAGCACGTGAAGTTCAATCACAAGCGCCACGTGCGCGCGGGGCTCGCCTGCCAGGAGTGCCACGGGCCGGTCCAGGACATGGACCGCGTCTATCAATACAGCTCGCTCAAGATGGGCTGGTGCGTGACCTGCCACCGCAAGAACCTCGACAACCCCAACTTCCCGGCCAGCATGGACTGCCTGGTCTGTCACCACTAGAGGCGCCATGTCCGACGCAGTGGTCTTCCATCGTCGCGACTTCCTGAAGCTGGTGGGCGTCGGCATCGCCGGCGCCACGGCGGCCGGGTGCACCGCTCCGCCCGCCGAGAAGCTGATCCCCTACCTGATCGCGCCGGAAGACATCATGCCCGGCGTGCCCTACTACTACGCGAGCGCCTGCCGCGAGTGTCCGGCGGGCTGCGGACTGCTGGTGCGCACGCGCGAGGGGCGCGCGATCAAGCTCGAGGGGAACCCGGCGCACCCGCTCGGCGAGGGCGGATTGTGCGCGCGCGGCCAGGCCGGATTGCAGGGCCTCTACGATCCGGACCGCGTGAAGTCGCCGCTGGTGAGGAGTGGCGCCACGTGGAAGAAGGCGACCTGGGACGAGGCGCTGGCGCTAGTCGGTGGGAAGCTCGCGGCCGCGAAGGGGAGGACGGTGTTCCTCACCGGTCACGAGACCGGCACGATGCGCACGCTCGCGGGCGAGTTCGTGTCCGCGGCCGGCGGCCATCACGTGATGTGGGAGCCGTTCGGCTACGAGACGATCCGCGCCGCCAATCGCGCCACGTTCGGGATCGACGCGGTGCCGCGCTACGACTTCGCCGCCGCGCGCTGCGTGATCGCGTTCGGCGCCGACTTCCTCGAGACGTTCGTGTCTCCGGTCGCACAGGCGCGCGGCTTCGCGGCGATGCGCGCGAAGCGCGATGACCGCGGCGGGCACCTGGTGACGGTGGAGCCGCGCCTGTCCACGACCGGCGCCAGCGCCGACGAGTGGGTCGCCGCCCGGCCCGGCAGCGAGTTCGCGCTCGCGCTCGGGATCGCGCACGTGATCGTCGCGCAGGGCCTGGGGCCGGCCTCGGCCGAGCGTGCGGCGCTCAAGTCCGCGCTCGAGGCGTGGACGCCCGAGGCGGTGCAGGGCCAGACCGACGTGCCGGCCGAGAGCATCACGCGCCTCGCGAAACTGTTCACGAACGTCGGCCCCAGCCTCGCGGTCGCGGGCGGCGTCAGCACGCAGGGCACGCACGGCACGGCGCTCGTCGCCGCGGTGAACGTGCTCAACTACGTGGCGGGCAACGTCGGCCGCACGGTCCAGTTCGACCGCACGCTCGAACTGGAAGGCCTGGCGACGTTCGCGCAGCTTACGGACGAGTTGAAGGCGATGTCGGACGGGAAGGTGGACGTGCTGTTCGTGAACGGCGCCAACCCACTCTACGCGACCCCGGACTGGGCGGGCGCCAAGGCGGCGTTCGCGAAGGTGCCGTTCAAGGTGGCGCTCTCCACGTGCTGCGACGAGACGGCCATGGCCTGCGACGTCATCCTGCCGGTCTCGCACACGCTCGAGAGCTTCGGGGATGCCTGGTCCGCGCGCGGCGTCTACTCGCTGCAGCAGCCCGCCATGAAGCGCCTGCCGATGTTCGATTCGCGTCCGCTCGGCGACGTCCTGATCGCGCTCACCAAGGCCGCCGGCGGCGGCGCCAAGTGGCCCGACACCTACCACGACTACCTCGTCGAGCGCTGGAAGGCGCTGCATCCGCGCTTCGCCAGGGGCCGCGACTGGGAGACGTTCTGGAGCGAGTCGCTCAAGGCCGGCGGTGTGTTCGAGGACGTGCCGGCGCCGGCCGTGCGCTGGACGGGCACGCCAGCGTTCGCGGCCTCGGAGCGGAGCGGCGACGGCGATTTCGCGCTCCTGCTCACGCCGTCCTTGAACTTCTACGACGGGCGGGGGGCGAACAAGCCGTGGTTGCAGGAGCTGCCCGACATGACGAGCAAGACGGTGTGGGGCTCGTGGGTCGAGATGCATCCCACGACCGCCGCCCGGCTGGGCGTCCAGGCCGGCGATCCGGTGAAGATCGAGACGTCCGCCGGCGCCGTCGAGGTGCCGGCCTACGTCTACGCCGGCATCCGCAAGGACACGCTCGCGCTCGCGCTGGGCCAGGGGCACACGTCCTACGGCCGCTACGCGCAGGGTCGCGGCGTCAACGCGCTGGCGCTCGTGCCGCAGGCGACCGACGCCGCATCGGGCGCGCTCGCGTATCAGTCTGCACACGCCAAGCTGTCGCGCGCGGCCAAGGCCATGGAACTCTTCCAGCAGCAGGCGGAGAAGAGCCAGCACGACCGTCGCATCGCGCAGATCGTGCCGCTCGCGGCACTGCTCGCAGGCAGCGAGAACCCCGCGTACAAGGAAGCTGCGATGCACGCGACGGGCGCACCGCACGGCGACGTCGTCCAGTCGATGCCGAAAGTGGTCGAGGTGCCGGGCCACTATCCGGCGGGCGAGGGTGTGGAGATCCAGCATCCGAGCATGTCGCGCCCCGGGAAGCACACCGAACCGCTGGCGCGGCCGCCGGGCTGGAAGCCGCCGGCGCACGCCATCACCGCGTTCGAGTCGGATCTCGAGGTCCGCCACGGCAAGAGCGACCCGGTGAACGTCGGCTCGTACAAGAACGCGAAGCACCGCTGGGCGATGGCCGTGGACCTGAACGCGTGCACGGGCTGCGGCGCGTGCGTGGTGGCGTGCTACGCCGAGAACAACATCCCGGTCGTGGGTCCGGACCTGATCCGGCGCGGCCGCGAGATGGCGTGGATCCGGATCGACCGCTTCGAGGAAACCGTGGCGCCGGGGCCGAGCGACGTCCGGTTCGTCCCGATGATGTGCCAGCACTGCGGCAGCGCGCCGTGCGAGATGGTGTGCCCCGTGTACGCCACCTATCACAGCCCCGAGGGATTGAACGCGCAGGTCTACAACCGCTGCGTGGGCACCCGCTACTGCTCCAACAACTGCCCGTACAAGGTGCGCACGTTCAATTGGTTCGACTACTCGGCGCCCGAGAAGACCACGTTCGCGTTCCCCGAGCCGATGAACTGGCAGTTGAACCCCGACGTGACCGTGCGCTCGAAGGGCGTGATGGAGAAGTGCACCATGTGCATCCAGCGCATCCTCGAGGGCAAGGGGAACGCGAAGGACGAGAAGCGCGAGGTGCGCGACGGCGAGATCCAGACCGCGTGCGCGCAGACCTGCCCGGCGCGGGCGATCACGTTCGGCGACCTGGCCGACACCGAGAGCGCGGTCCACTTGAAGAGCTTCGGCGAGCGGAAGTACTGGGTGTTCGAGGAGTTGAACACCAAGCCCGGGGTGACCTACCTGCAGAAGGTGACGCGCGACACCATGAGCGGCGGGCCGGCATGAGCCAGACGCTCGCACCCCCCACGCACGGCGGGCCGCAGGGAATGGCCGACCCGGAGAAGCGCCCGATCACGCAGGTGTCGCTGAACGACGACGTCATGAAGCTGATCAGCCTGCCGGGCAAGATCTGGTGGGCGGCGTTCCTTTTCGATCTGCTCGTGCTCGGGGTGGCATTGGCCGCCGTCCGCAACCTGATCGTGCACGGCTGGGGCGTGTCCGGCTTCATGCGCCCGGTCATGTGGGCCGTGGACATCACCAACTTCGTGTTCTGGGTCGGCATCGCGCACTGCGGCACGCTCGTGTCGGCGGTGCTGTTCCTGTTCCGGTCGCACTTCCGGCGTGCCGTCTACCGGATCGCCGAGGCGATGACCGTGTTCGGCGTGCTCACCGCCGCGATGTTCCCCGCCATTCACACCGGCCGTCCGTGGTTCGACTACTGGCTGTTCCCGTACCCGAACCAGCGCCAGCTGTGGACGAACGTGCGCTCGCCGCTCGAGTGGGACGTGTTCGCCGTCAACACCTACCTGACCGTCTCCAGCATCTTCTTTCTCGTCGGCCTGATCCCCGACGTGGCGGCGGTGCGCGACCGCACCAAGCACCCGCTCATGAAGTTCGTCTACACGCTGCTGTCGTTCGGCTGGACCGGCGCCAACTACCAGTGGAAGCACTTCTACGGTGCGTACCTGTTCTTCGCGGCGCTCGCCACGCCGCTCGTGTTCTCGGTGCACTCGGTCGTGTCGTGGGACTTCGCGATGGCGCAGGTGCCGGGCTGGCACTCGACGCTGTTCGCGCCCTATTTCGTGGCCGGCGCGATCTTCTCGGGCGTCGCGATGGTGATCAACCTGCTGATCCCCATCCGCAAGACGTTCAAGCTCGAGCACATCGTGACGCTCGACCACATGGAGAAGCTCGCGAAGCTCGTGCTGCTCACCTCGACCATGGTGGCGTACTCGTACCTGACCGAGTTCTTCATGGCCTGGTACGGCCCGAGCTACGCCGAGCGTGACGTGTTCTGGTTCCGCGCCACCGGGCACTACTGGTGGGCGTTCTGGACCATGTTCTCGTGCAACGTGATCTTCCCGCTGCTGCTCTGGTTCAAGCCCGTGCGCCGGAACATGGTGGCCATGTTCTTCCTGTGCATCCTCGTCAACGTGGGGATGTGGTTCGAGCGCTTCGTGATCATCGTCACATCGCTGACCCGCGCGTTCAATCCCGCGAACTGGTTCTACTACCGGATATCGATCACCGAGGTGGCGCTCATCGTCGGCTCGTTCGCGTGGTTCTTCATGTTCTTCCTCGTGTTCGTCCGTGTGCTGCCGGCATTCTCGATCGCGGAGATCAAGGAGACGCTGCCCGCGCCGCGGCGGAGGGAGCACGCATGATCAACTTCCTGCAGAACCTGATCAGCCCGCCACCGCCGAAGTTCAACGGGGTGATGGGCATCTACTACTTCGTGGATGACGCCGCGAGCGCGGTCACCGCGCTGCGCGAGGCCGGCCACAAGGATCTGCAGGTGTTTTCCCCGGTACCGCACCACGAGATCGAGCACGCACTCGAGCAGGGCCCTTCCGTCGTGCGCTGGGTTACGTTCGTCGGCGGCGTGCTGGGTGCCACCGGCGGCACCGCGCTGTGCTTCTATTCGATCATCTCGTGGCCGATGGTGATCGGCGGCAAGGAGCTGGTGGATCTCCCGCCGTTCACCGTGCTCGGCTACGAATCCATGATCCTCATCGCCGGCCTCGCGAACCTGCTCGGGATGCTGGCGCTCGCGCGCCTGCCGCAGCTCAAGGCCACGGCGCCCTACGACCCACGTTTCCAGGAGGACAAGATCGGCATCTGGGTGCCCTGTCCGCCGAGCGCCGCCGCGAAGGTCGAGCAGATGCTGAAGGGCCAGGGCGCCGAGGAGGTCCAGGTCCATGCTTAGGCCGATCGCGTTCCTCGCGCTGCTCGCGCTGTGGTCGTCGTCGTTCCAGCAGGGCTGCCAGGACTTGAAGAAGTCGGTGACGCACCTGTCGTACTACCCGATCCGCGACATGCGCCGGACCGTCGCGTTGAAGCCCCAGAGTTCGGCCTGGGGTGCGCCGGACTCCCTCAGCGTGCCCACGATCGGGCGCGATCCCTACGTGGACGACGTCGCGCCTTACGACGTCGCGAGCAAGAAGCTGGTCGCGCCGCCCGCGACCGACGCCTCCGTCGCGCACGGCGACAGCCTGTTCCACACCATCTGCTGGACCTGCCACGGGAAGACCATGGCGGGCGACGGGCCGGTGTCCGCGAAGTTCATTCCGCCGCCGGACCTGCTCGCGGAGTCCACTCGCGGGCGCACCGACGGATTCATGTACATGTACATGCGCCACGGCGGCGCCGTGATGCCCTCGTACGGAAACATCCTGTCGTCGAGTGATGCCTGGTCGCTCGTGCACTACATCCGCCACATGCAGAAGGTCAGCCCACGATGAGCGCGACCACGCACGACGACGTCCTCCGTGACATCGCCAGCCGGCTGCCCGGCACGCCCGACCCGAGGAAGCGCAACATCTTCATCGCGCTGATCATCGTGGGCCTGGCCGCGTTCGGGTACCTGCTCGCCACGAATCCGCTTCGCGCCTGGGGGAGCTGGAGCATCAACACGCTCTACTTCCTCGGCATCGCAGAGGGCGGCGTGGTGCTGGCCGCCGCGATCCGGCTCTCGAACGGCCGCTGGGGCGGTCCGATCATGCGCATCGGCGAGTCGCTGTCGTCCTACCTGCCGTTCGGCATCTCGACCATGGGCATCCTGCTCGTGGCCGGAATCTGGACCTACCTGCCGTGGACCCGGAACGCCGAGCCGCGCCAGGTCCCGTTCCTGAACGTGCCGTTCCTGTACATCCGCACCCTGGGCGGGCTGTTCCTGTTCTGGATGCTGGCGAAGAAGCTCCTGCGCGCGTCGCTGCGTCGCGACCTGCACCTGCTGGCGCCGCACGTGACGCCCGAACTGCGCGCCGACTACGACAAGCTCGTGGGCCAATGGAACGGCGACGCCAACGAGGCCGCGTGGTATTCGCACGAGGTGTCGCACCTGTCGCCACAGATCGTGCTGACGTTCGTCGCGTTCTACTCGGTGATGGCGTGGGACTTCATCATGGCGCTCACCCCCAACTGGATGAGCCCGCTGTTCGGGTGGTTCGTCTACGCCGGCGCGTTCATCACCGGCATCTCGGTTGTGGCCATGCTCGCCACGCGCCTGCGCGCGAAGCGGGGCCTCGAGGCCTACATCACCACGGACATGTTCTGGGACATCGGCAAGATCCTGTTCGCGTGGTGCATCTTCTGGGTCTACCTGATGTGGTCCCAGTACCTGCCGATCTGGTACGCGGACCTGCCCGAGGAGACGTGGTGGGTGTTCCTCCGCTTCGAGGACCCGTGGCGCCCGTGGGCGTTCGCCGCGTTCATCCTGGTCTTCATCATTCCGTTCTTTGGACTCATGAACAAGACCAGCAAGACCAATCCGGCGCTGCTGTTCATGTTCACGTGCGTCACGCTGTCCGGCGTGTGGATCGAGCGCCACGTGCTGGTGATGCCGTCGCTGAATCCCGACCACGTCTGGATCGGGCTGCCCGAGGTGCTGGTGACCGCGGGTTTCGTGGGCCTGTTCGGCTTCGCGATCCAGCGTTTCCTCGCCAAGTTCCCGTGCGTCAAGGTGACCGACGTGTTAGAAGGCGCCGGAGGCCACGGGCGCTGACGCCTGGATGAATCCAGCCGCGCAGCGCCCGGGGCACTTGAGAGGCTCCGGGCGCTGTGCATTTGTGGCCGCGAAGAGTCGTGCCGGGATGGCGAAATGGCAGACGCAGCGGACTTAAAATCCGCTGGGCTTCGGCCCGTGCAGGTTCGAGTCCTGCTCCCGGCACCAAGTCCGACAACGAGTTAGCGACTCGCCCCTCCGGAACTTCGGCGTCAAGCGCGCCAGATTGTGTCACTTCTGTGCTAGAACCTCCCGCAGAGGCCACGCGTCGGACCCTCATTCCAGCCCCGAGGCCGAGCTTCGCGAGCTTGGCAACCCCCTCGGAGAGGTCGGCCTCGTTCACGATCGCATACCGGCGATAAACGGCCTCGGTCATGTGTCCGGTCAG
>CAYSWZ010000069.1:0-26448 GCA_964434945.1 uncultured bacterium
AACAGGGCCGGGACGATGGCGAAGTATTTGGCGAGGTCATTGGCGATGGAAAAGGTCGTCAAGGCGCCGCGCGTCATGAGGAGCTGCTTGCCGATCTGGACGACCTCGAGGAGCTTGGTCGGGTTCGAGTCGAGGTCGACCATGTTGCCGGCCTCTTTCGCGGCCTGCGTACCCGAGTTCATCGCGACGGCGACGTCGGCCTGCGCCAGCGCGGGAGCGTCGTTCGTCCCGTCGCCGGTCATGGCGACGAGCTTGCCGCCGGACTGCTCCTTCCGGATGAGCGCCATCTTCGCTTCGGGTGTGGCCTCGGCGAGGAAGTCGTCCACGCCGGCTTCCGCGGCGATGGCCGCGGCGGTGAGCGGGTTGTCTCCGGTGATCATGACGGTGCGGATGCCCATCAGCCGCAGGTGCACGAACCGGTCCTTCATGCCGCCCTTGACGATGTCCTTGAGGTAGATGACGCCGAGCGCGCGGTCGTTGACCGCCACCACGAGTGGTGTGCCGCCGGCCCGAGCGATGCGCTCCACCGTGTCTCCGAGCTGGGGGGGCACCTTTCCACCGAGGGCGAGGATGTGGCGCTGGATCGCCTCCGCCGCCCCCTTGCGCACCTTCATGCCCTTCAGGTCCACGCCGCTCATCCGGGTCTGGGCGCTGAACGGGATGAAGCGCGCCTCCTGCTCGTGCAGCTCGCGCCCGCGCAGGCCGTACTTCTCCTTGGCGAGTACGACGATGCTGCGGCCCTCGGGAGTCTCGTCCGCGAGTGACGACAGCTGGGCGGCGTCCGCCAGCTCGCCGATGTCCACACCCGGGAGGGGAATGAACTCCGAGGCCTGGCGATTGCCGAGCGTGATCGTGCCGGTCTTGTCGAGCAGCAGCGTGTTGACGTCCCCCGCAGCCTCGACCGCCTTGCCGCTCATCGCCACCACGTTGTGCTGCATCACGCGGTCCATCCCGGCGATGCCGATCGCGGAGAGCAACCCGCCGATGGTGGTGGGAATGAGGCACACGAGCAGCGCGCTGAGGAGGAAGATGGACGGCAGCGCGCCGGCGCCGGCCGAGCGCACGCTGTAGCCGGCGAGCGGCGCCAGCGTCACCACCGCGAGCAGGAAGATGATCGTGGTCCCGGCCAGCAGCAGCGTGAGCGCGATCTCGTTCGGCGTCTTCTGGCGCTTCGCTCCCTCGACCAGCGCGATCATGCGATCGATGAACGCCTCGCCCGGGTTGGCCGAGATGCGGATCACGATCCGGTCGGACAGCACGCGGGTGCCGCCGGTCACCGAGCTGCGATCACCGCTCTCGCGGATGACCGGCGCACTCTCGCCGGTGATCGCGGATTCGTCCACCGAAGCGATGCCCTGGATGATCTCGCCGTCGCCGGGAATGATGTCCCCCGCCTCGCACACCACCAGGTCGTCCTTGCGCAGCGTCGTCGCGGGCACGCGCTCTTCGCGCGGGTCGTCCACGCGCCTTCCCGGCAGCCGCCGCGCGGTAGTCTCCGTCTTCGAGCGCCGCAGCGCATCGGCCTGCGCCTTGCCGCGGCCCTCCGCCATGGCCTCGGCGAAGTTCGCGAACAGCACCGTGAACCACAGCCACAGCGTGATCTGGAAGTTGAACAGCAGCTGGTGCCCGCCGCCGAACGCGTCGCGGAGCAACAGCAGCGTGGTCACGACGCTGCCCACCTCGACCACGAACATGACCGGGTTCCGGGCCATGTGCCGCGGGTCGAGCTTGGTGAGAGCCTCGACCAGCGCGCGCCGTACGAGCGGCGGATCGAACAGCCGCTTCGGCGCATGCTTCGGCCTGCGGTAGCCGCCGACTTCGGGCGCCGCTGGGCGCGGTACGACGGGTTGCATCTGCGTGGCCATTTCGAAGATCTCCTTGGTGTATCCGGCGGGCGCTAGAAGAGGTGCCCGCCGAGCATCTGGAAGTGCTCCACGATCGGCCCCAGCGCCAGCGCCGGGAAGTACTCGAGCGCGCCCACGATCAGCACCACGGCGGCGAGCAGCACCGCGAACGTCGCCGAGCCCGTCGCCAGCGTTCCAGCCGAGCCGGGCACGAGCTTCTTCTTCGCCAGGCTGCCCGCCATGGCGAGCAGCGGCACGATCATCAGGAAGCGGCCCACGAGCATCGCGAGCCCGCCCGTGATGTTGAAGTAGCGCGTGTTGCCGGTGAAGCCGGCGAACGCGGAGCCGTTGTTTCCGGTCTGCGAGGCGTACTGGTAGAGGATCTCCGTCAGCCCGTGCGCCCCGGAGTTGTTCACGTTGTTGTACGTCGCGCCGTAGTAGAGGCTCGGGCTGCTGGTGTTGACGTGATTCCACGCCGCGGTGGGGTGCGCCCTGAGCAGCGCCTGCTCGTCGGCCTTGTGCGCGTCGTCGAAGGATTGCGAGCCGGCGCCGGGGGGCAGGTTGAGGTTCGCCGCGGGCGCGGTCCACAGCACAACGTTCGCGAACAGGAGCAGGACCGCCACCGTGGCCATCCGGACCTCGTACTTCTCGATCTTCTTGCCGACGTACTCCGGTGTGCGACCCACCATGAGCCCGCCGATGAACACCGCGATCACGGCGTACATGAGTATGCCGAACAGCCCGGCCCCGACGCCGCCGAAGATGGTCTCGTCGCACATGATGTTGAGCAGCGGCACCATGCCCCCGAGCGGCGTGAAGCTGTCGTGCATGCTGTTGACCGCGCCGCACGACGCGTCGGTCGTGACCGTGGCGAACAGCGCGGAGTTGGCGATCCCGAAGCGGGTCTCCTTGCCCTCCATGTTGCCGCCGGGCTGTCCGGCCGTGGGCGCCGCCATGACGCCGAGTCGCGTCACGTTCGGGTTACCACGCGCCTCGGACCAGTAGCAGAGCGCCAGGCCGCCCGCGAACATGATCGTCATGGCGGCGAAGATCGCCCAGCCCTGGCGGGTGTTGCGCACCATCCGGCCGAACGTGTACGTGAGCCCCGCGGGGATCACGAAGATCAGCAGCATCTGCAGCAGGTTCGTGAGCGGGGTCGGGTTCTCGTAGGGATGCGCAGAGTTGGCGTTGAAGAAGCCGCCGCCGTTGGTGCCGAGCATCTTGATCGCCTCCTGCGAGGCCACGGGGCCCTGGCCGATCGTCTGGCTCGCGCCCTCGAGCGTGGTGACCTGCGTGTACGGCGCGAAGTTCTGCGGCACGCCCTGCCACACCAGCACCAGGGCGGCGACGACGCTCAGCGGCAGCAGGACGTAGAGCGTCGCCCGCGTCATGTCGACCCAGAAGTTGCCGATCCCCTGGGCCGTGTGGCGTGCGAATCCGCGCACGACCGCGATCGCCACCGCGATGCCCGCCGCCGCCGAAATCCAGTTGTGGAGGGCGAGCGCGACCATGTTCGAGAAGTAGCTGACGACGGCCTCGGGCACGTAGTTCTGCCAGTTCGTGTTCGTGGTGAACGACATCGCGGTGTTGAACGCGAGGTCCGCGGGCATCTGCCGGCCGTTGAAGTGCTGGGGATTGAGCGGCAGGATCCCCTGCAGGCGCAGAAGCCCGTACGTGAGCAGCCCGCCGACGACGCTGAACATGAGCAGCGCGTAGGCATACGTGGTCCACGGCATGTCCTCGTCCTCGCGGACGCCGAACAGGCGATAGAACGCGCGCTCCACCGGCCCCAGGACCGGCGTGAGGAACGTGCGCTCGCCGGCGAAGACCGCGGCCATGAAGGCTCCCATCGGTTTCGTCAGTGCCACGATCAGTCCGAAGAAGAGGAGCATCTGGATGATTCCATTGGCGGACATGCGTACCCCCTAGAACTTCTGCGGCTTGATGAGCACGTAGCCGAGGTAGAAGAGCAGCCCGACGACCACGAGTCCGACCCAGAAATAGTCGTTCACGTCAGTCCTCCTCCCGCTCCAGTGCCTCGCAGCCGCGCACGAGCAGCGCCGCGATCGCGAAGAAGAGGAGCGTCAGGCCCACACACAGGAGATCGAGCACTTGCACACACTCCTTTCCGGGGCGGCCGTCCCGCGCGGGACGGCCCCGGGGCGGCTAGAACTTCACCAGCATCGCGAGCGTCAGGCGGTCTTCCGTCTTCACCAGGTCCGGCGTCCAGTTGGCCACGGTGGATCCCGGCTCGCCCTGGTTGCCCCCGGGCGGCGTGACCCCGCCGGCGCCCGAGAAGTACGGCACGTTCGCGGCGCGGTGGTTGTACTCGGTGCGGAACGTGATGAACGGTTGCGGCGAGGCGTCCACGGCGATCTGCATGTCCCACGCCTTGAACGGGTCGCCGGGACTCTCGGTGAAGTACGGCGTGCCGGACAGCGCCGTGGCGCCGTTGATGGGCGGCATCAGCACCAGGTAGCGGCCCGGGTTGTTGATCGCGCCGCCCCCGAACGTCAGCCCGAGGTGGTCGTGGCTGAACCAGAACCGGTTGTACGCCATGAAGCCGATAAAGTACTGGGACGAGTACGACACGCCCCCGCCCGACTCGCCGCCCGCATCCACGGTCAGCGACCACGCCGCCTTGTCGAGCGTGCGGTTGGGATGGTCGTAGTACTTGCCCATGACACTGTCGTCCGTGTGCAAGCGCGTGCGCTTGCTGATCCCGTACGTGTCGGTGCCGATGTACTGATTGCCCACGACCGACCACGAGCCGTTCGGCCGCCACAGGATCTGGCCACCGCCGCCGGGTGCGGTGTTGAAGCGGCCGTACGACTGCCAGCCGTTCACCAGCCACGGCTCGATCTTGAGATTCTCCGTGGGGAAGAACTGCACGCGCATCCCGTTGAAGAACCACGGCGTGTTGCTCGAGACGTACGAGGGCTGGTAGGTCCAGTTGTCGGCGTTGTAGTAGCTCCAGAGCCCGATGTACGACATGAAGATGCCGGCCTGGAGGTTGATGCCGTGCATCCGGTCCCAGTGGTAGCCGCCGTAAGCCTCGGAGATGTAGCGGTAGGCGTTGTCGAGCTGCCACTGTCCCCGGCCCGGGCTGGCGTCGTTACGGGGCGTGGTCATGGAGTACATGCCGAACTGCGTCATCAGCCGGCCCATGACGTTCTTGTAGAGGAGGTCGCCACCGATCCCGATCTGCGTGACCTGAAACTCGCCGTGGCGGAACACTTCGCTCGAACCCGAGATGGTGTTGTCCTTCGGATCCGAGAACTCGTAGTGGTAGACGTTGTCCATGCGGAACTCGCCCGTGAGCGGCCCCGCCGTGAGCGGCCGTTCGCTGGCGCCTGCGTTGCCGGGCACCCACGAGAAGTCGGCGAACGCGAATGGCGCGGACGCCGGCGTGGAGGCGGCGTGCGCTCGGGAAGTGTCTGCGGACTGTGCCTGCGCGATCGCAACCCGAGGCGCGAGACAGGCGCACAGGAAGATGGCAGACAACGCTTGGCGGACCATGTTTCTTCCTTTCGAAGCCGATCGCATCGTGCGAGCGGAAAGACCGACTTCCGTGTGAGGGATGTTCGACAGCCGTGCCATTGGAGCACCGAGGCACGGCAGGCGCTTCTCAAGAGTTGGGCTCCCGACATCAAGCGGACATCAAAGTCCGGTTCTCCTCACTTGAGAGGTGCCAGTTCCGTGCCGTCGCATTCTTCATCCCGGCACCTGGTAACCGACGCTTCGACAGTCGGTTCGCGAAGCGATTCCGGGGAGCACAGCCGGTACCCGCTGCCATGCGCCCGTTTCAGCTGTCACGGTGGCAGCTTTCGAAGCGATCATGGGAGACGGGCGGGGCGACACGGTATCAAGAGCGGATCGCCGCATTCCGCGTGGGCTGGACAGCATCGCGTGCGCTGTTCACAATGCCACCTTTCGCCCCTGGGTCACCCTCCTGGAGTACTCATGCCTGACACCGCGATCACCGACCTGCTGAAGCGGCTGCACCGCACGCTCGAAGACGCGAAGTCCATCGGCGACGGGGATCGCAAGCTGCTCCGGCAATTGTCGCTCGACATCCAGGAGCTGCTCGCGCGGCCCGGCGGCACTGCGGACGCAAGACACCGCTCCATCCTGGCCCGAATCCAGGATGCGATTTCCCGTTTCGAGGTCAGCCATCCGGACCTCACCGGGGCGCTCGCGGCCGTGAGCAAGGTGCTCGCCGACATGGGAATCTGACCGGGCGTACCCGCGGGCCTCCCCTCCCCCCCCGGCGGCGTGCGAATTCGACGCTTGGAAAGCGCTCCCGAGCAGGTACTCTCCACTGTGTACTCCCTCGGCACCGTCTCCATCCCGGAGGTGTCCACCGTGAGCACCGAGCACGAGATCCCGCCCGTGACCGCAGCGCCGTTCGTCGACAACGGCATCCCGACGAACCGTGTGTCTGCCGACATCGCAGCGCTCACGCACCGGGGCTCGAGGCCCAACAACGAGGACGCGTACGTCGTGTACCGGCTCGGCCGCTTCATGGAACTCGAGTCGAGCAACCTGCCGGAGGGCGAGCTGCCTGCACGCTACGAGGATTCGGGGCACCTGCTCATCGTCGGGGACGGCGTGGGCGGGGCGGCGGGGGGCGAGGTCGCGAGCCGCACCGCGCTGCTGACGCTGGTGGCCTCGATCGTCCGCTCGCCCAAGTGGGCGCTCAAGCTCGACGACCCGGCCACGCGCGAGACCGAGATTCGCGAGCTGATCGAGCGCTCGCGCGCCTACCTGCAGCGGATGCACGTGGCGATTCGCGAACGCCAGGCCCGGGACCCGCGCTACCAGGGAATGGGGACGACGTTCACGAGCGCGTACACCGTGGGCGGCGACGTGTTCATCATGCACGTCGGAGACTCGCGCGCGTACGTGTTGCGCCGGGACCGGCTGATCCGGATCACGCACGACCACACGCTGGCGCAGGAGTACGCCGACCTCGGGAACCTGGGCCAGGATGAGGTGGCGAAGCACCCTCTCAGCCACGTCCTCACGCGCGCGCTCGGCGCCCCGACCGAGACGCCCATGAGCGACACGCACCACCGCGACATCGAGGACGGCGACCGGCTGCTGCTGTGCTCGGACGGGCTCACCAAGGTGGCGGCCGAGGACGAGATCTCCACCGTGCTCAAGGCGAACGCGACGAGCAAGGACGCCTGCCGCGCGCTCATCGAGCTGGCGCTCGCCCGCGGTGGTCCGGACAACGTCACGGTGATCGTCGCCGGCTACAAGGTGAGCTAGGCGGGCTTCGCCGGGCAGGCGCGTCGCGGAAGGTATCGCGTTCGCCCTCGCCGTCGCGGTCCGTCGATGCGGGGTGCCGGATGTCTCACGCGCGTGGACCTGCGGGTCGCCTCGCGGGCGGCAGGACGGGCCGTTCGGCCGTGGCTGCATAGAGAAAGCCGCCGAACGCCGATGGCCGGGTGGTGGTGACGACGAACGGCGAGAGGCCTGCTGCGCTTGCGAGCGCGGGCAGCCGGCTCGCCGGGATCGGATAGGGCACCCACCGGGTCGCGATTTCCTGCTCGTACTCGACGATCACCACGCGGCCCGCGGGCGCCAGCCGCTCGGCAAGTCGTGCCAGCACGGCTTCCATGTCGCGGACATAATGGAGCGCGTTCGCGATCAGGATGCCGGCCAGCCTCCGCTCGCCGAGCCCCGGCAGTTCGAACGGGCCCGTGAGATCGGCGACGATCGGGACCACATGGGGCGCATGGCGCTTCCCCCAGCGCTCGAGCGCCGAGATCGCACGAGCGTCGCGATCGAGCGCGTAGATCCGGCCATTGGCTCCCACCAGTTCGGCGAGCGCCCGCGTGAACCCGCCGTCGCCGCAGCCGAGGTCGGCCCAGTCGCCCTCGGGGCGCGGGATCGCCTCGCGAATCAACTCGACCGCGTCGCGCGTGTCCATGGTTCCGGCGCCCCTTCGACCCCACGCCACCCGCCCGTGCCGCGGGATGGTACCCGGGCGGCGCACCGCCATCGAGGGCCTTTTCGTCCGGGGGGCGCCGATCCGTCAGACGTGGCTGTCGACGCAGCTCGAGGCGTCGAGGTTCGCGCCTCGGGGCGATGAGCGAACGCGGGCTCCCGCTCGCCCACGCGTGTCACCGCAGCGATGGACGGGACGGGCGCGGGAGGCCGAAGCCCCCCGCACCCCACCGTCTTAGCGGGCTACCGCACCAACCGCACCGACTTCGTGGTCACGCGACCTTCGGCCGACAGGCGGATGACGTACATCCCGGGCGCGAGCGCCATGCCCTCATCGCTCCGGCCGTTCCAAACCGTCCGCGACCAGCCGGCCTTCACGGTGCCATCGATCAGGTGGCGCACCGTGCGGCCCTGGATGTCGAACACCGCCAGCTTCACCGGACCTGCGAGCGGCATGCCGAACACCACCGTCAGCGCGTTGTTGAACGGGTTCGGGTAGCTCGGCGCCAGCTCCATCCGCGTCGGCATCGGTTGCGAATCCACCGGCGGCGGTGTCATGAGCGCCACGGGTTGGTTGCGCGAATCGCGCGCCCGCACGCTGCCGAGGGCGATCCCGGGATCCCCCGCCGACTTGACGCGGAACCGGACCCGGGCCAGCTCGCCCGCTCCGGTCAGCGACAGGCCGTTCCCGAACACCGCGGCGTCGACCGTTCCCGGCTTCGCCGAGAACGCCTGCGCCGGCCCGGCCTGCTGCGCGAGGAGCGAACCATTCACGATCGCCACCGGCTCGACCACGCTCGCGTCGAAATCGAGCTGCGCGCTCAGGCCCTGCACCCCGCCGTTCCCCTTGAACTCGAGCAGGGCGTCGAATGTCTCGCCGACCGCCGGAGTCGCGGGCACGGACAGTGACAGCATGGCGCTGCCCCCGGTGCCGAGGGCCTGCATACTCGGCTGCGACACCGTCCCGTAGTTGATCGCGAACATGATCAGGTCCTCGAACTCGACCTGGTTGTCCGTCAGCGGTCGCCCGTCCACCCAGCCGGTGCTCGTCGGCCCGACGTCGAGGCAGCCGAGCGCGTCCGGATCCGACAGGTGGATGCCGTAGTTGTTTCCGAGGAAGGTGATGTCCGCGAGGGTCACCCGGTTGTCTCCGGTGCAGTTGGCGTCACCGTTGTGCACGTCGCCGAGGAAGTAGTCGAGCGTGCCCCCGGTCATGACGCTGGAGACCGTCGCCTGACCGCAGGCGTTCTTGGTGTATGCGACGTAGTACCAGTAGTCACGCGTCAGCGGCAGGTCCGTCTGGCCACTCGCGGTGATCGTCGTCTGGCTCCAGCCGGCCGGAGGATAGCTCGCCGGCATGCCCGGGACGGAGCCCGCGCCAGGGCCGTCGTCGTACTCCGGATAGTTCCCGAAGCCCTTCCGCCAGATCTCGACGGTGCTGCCGTCGCCGGGCGGCGTGTAGTTGATCGTGATCTTCGTGACACCGCTGCCGTCGTTGCCCGAGGTGGTCCGGGTCGCGGTAATGCTCGTCACCGGCAGTGGCAGTGCGAGCGGCGTGAAGCTGGCCGCGATGGTGTGGTCCGCGTGCAGGTCGGTGAACGTGTAGGGCGACACCGGCGTGACGCTCACCCCGTCCACGAGCAGCCCGGTGAACGTGTAACAGGCGGCCGGCGTGATCGTGAACGCCTGGTTCGCCCCGCAGCTGAGCGTCTGGACCGTGTTCGGGGTGATCGAGCCGCCCGTACCGGCCGACGGCGTGATCGTGAAGGTCCGAACGACGATCGCGACCGGACCCACCGCCGTCGTACAGCCGTGCGCGTCGGTCACGGTCACGCTGTAGCTCCCCGCCGCGAGGCCCGTCAGGTTCTGGCTGATCGCGCCGTTCGACCACAGGAAGCCGTACGGAGTGGTTCCGCCGCTGACCGTGAGCGTGATCGAGCCATCCGGCGACGTGAGGCAGGTGCTCGTATGCGTCTCGCTCGCGGTGAGGGCCGCGGGCTCGGTCACCGAGATGCTCGAAGACGTCGTGCAGCCGTTCGCGTCCTTCACGAACACGTCGTACGTCCCTGCCGCGAGCGAGTTGAACGTGAACGGCGACGTGGCGGGCGCGTAACTGCCGGCGACGCCCAGCTTGACCTGGTACCCGGGTGTCCCACCCGAGAACGTCGCCGTGATGCTGCCAGTGGCCGAACCATTGCACGTGACGTCGCTCTTCGAGAGCGACAGCGCCACCGCCGACGCCTCGCCGACGGCGATCGACTGGGAGGTCTCGCAACCATTCGCGTCCTTGACGAACACCGCGTAGGTCCCGGCCGCGAGGGTGTTGAACGTGAACGGCGAGCTGGCGGGCGCGTAGGTCCCGCCGGCGCCCAGCTTGACCTGGTATCCGGGCGTCCCGCCCGAGAACGTCGCCGTGATGCTGCCGTTCGCCCCGCCGTTGCAGGTGGCGTCGCTCTTCGAGAGCGACAGCGTCACCGCGGTTGGCTGGCCGACGCTGATCGACTGACTCGTTTCGCAGCCGTTCGCGTCCTTCACGTAAACGTCGTAGCTCCCGGCGCCGAGCGCGCCGAACGAGAACGGCGAAGTGGCCGGGGCGTAGGTGCCAAGGGCGCCCAGCTTGACCTGGTATCCCGGCGTTCCGCCCGAGAACGTCGCCGTGATGCTGCCGTTCGTCCCGCCGAAGCAGCTGGCGTCGGCCTTCGCAAGCGACAGCGCCAGGGCCGTCGGCTGGCCGACGCTGATGGACTGGACCGTCTCGCAGCCGTTCGCGTCCTTCACGTACACGTCGTAGTTTCCGGCGCCGAGCGAGCTGAATGAGAACGGTGACGTCGCCGGGGCGTAGGTGCCGAGGGCGCCCAGCTTGACCTGGTACCCCGGCGTTCCGCCCGAGAACGTCGCCGTGATGCTCCCGTTCGTCCCGCCGAAGCAGCTGACGTCTGCCTTCGCCAGCGACAGCGAGAGCGCCGTCGGCTGCGTGACGGTCCACGGCCCGCCGTTGACGGTGCGATTGTTGGCGTCCGTCACCGTGACCGTGTACGTGCCGGCCGTGACGCCCGAGAGGTCCTCACTCGTGGCGGTGTTGCTCCAGAGATAGGTGTACGGCCCGACACCGCCGCTCGCGGTGATGTCGATCGCGCCGTTGCTGCCGCCGAAGCAACTCACCGGCGTGATGCCGCCGGTGCCCAGGCTGACCGCGAGCACGTCATTGATTTGGATCGTCGCCCCGGTCGTCGCGGGCAGTGCCTGCTGGTTGAGCGAGTTGCGGAAGTCCACCTTGAGCGGGGTGAGCGTCGTGCTGCCGGTGGTCACCGCCTTGAACGTGAAGTACGCGAGGTTGCCGCCACCGTTCGCGCTGGATCCCAGCAGCGCCACGTCGTAGATCACCGAGTCCGGCGCCGCCGAGAGCACGTCCGGGACGAGGAAGGCGGAGGGGGTGTGCCCCATCGCCAGCTCGCCGACGGACGCCGACATGAACTGCATCTTTGTGTGGTCGTACTGGTAGATCAGGTGGTATGCCCGCAGATCGGTGGAATTGTCGGTCGCCACGCGTACCGTGAACGTGTCGCCGTTCACGAGCGTCGTGTCCGAGGGCACCACCGAGACGTTTTGTGCCTGCGCGAGCGCAGGCCATGCGACCAGTGCCAGCAGCGCCACCCCGGCGGCAATGGCGTTCAGCCTGCCCGTAGCACGTTGAACCAGCGTAGACAACTTCATGGGAAGCACCTCTCCTGGGAGTGCGCGGGCGCGGGTCATTGAACGACGACCAGCGGGCGCGCGGCCTGAGTGCTATTGCCGGAGTTCAGTTCCACGAGATAGCGGCCCGGCGCCAGCCGCAACCCCGCCCAAGCGAACGTATGAGCCCCCGCGCCGAGTTCCCCCATGGCGTGCGAGGCGACCAGCCTTCCCTGGGCGTCGAGAATCTTGAAATGGACCGGTGCGTCTTCATTCAGCGAGAACTGGAGTGTCACCGGGCCACCGTTCCGCCACGGGTTGGGCCACGGCGCGTCGAATGCCGCGCCTGCCGGTCTTCCGGATGGGGGCACGGCGGTGAGGTCCTGGACGAGCACCACCATCGGGACGAGCTCGGCCGGGCGGACGAAGAACCCGGCCCGGTAGAACTCGGTCCCGGTCTGCCAGCTGAGCGTCGTCGGCCCGGTCACCGGGAGCGCACGCAGGCGCACGTGGTAGATCTCCCCCGGGCCGGTCGCGAACGTGCTGGAGCACAACATGCTGAGATGGATCTCGACCGAGCTCGGGTGCGCGGTGAACTGGTGGAAGAAGTTGTTGCACACCGCGGTCAGCACCGGGCCGATCTGGCTGTCGAGCGTCGAACTCACGAACGCGAAGCGCGCGGGGTCGAACCCCACGTACGCGTCGAATCCGTTGAACTCGGATTCCGCCTGGAAGACGGTGAGCTTCACGGTCACCGTGTCGCCCGGCTGAACGATCACCGAGTCCGGCTCGAGGCTCACGTGCATCCCGGCCCGGGCGGCGGGCGCCAACGCCACGACGCCCCCGAGCGCGAACAGCAGCACGAGCATCCGTGCGACAGAGGAAGAGGTCGCCTGTCTCATGTCGAATGCGCTCCGGGGGGATTCGATCCGCTCGCGGGCGGTCGGGAACTCGTTGCTCCAGCCGCCCGAGAGTCCTGCATCATCGCACCATCCTCACCGACCGCGTGATCACGCGGTCGCCGACCGAAAGTCGGATCACGTACGCACCCGGCGCGAGAGACTTGCCCGCGTCGTCACGGCCGTCCCACGTTACCTTCCTCCAGCCCGCATCCACCAGCCCATTCACCAGGTGGCGCACCGCGCGGCCCTGAATATCGAACGCCACGAGCTCCGCCATGCCCGCCATCGGCATGCCGAAGCCGACCGTGATCGCGTTCGTGAACGGGTTCGGGTAACTGGGCGCCAGCATCAGCTGGGCGGGTGGCGGGTCCACAGCCGGTGTCGCATGGCCATCGAGCGGGAGCGGCCGGTTGAACGAGTCCCGCGCGCTCACCTTCCCGAGTCCGATCGCCGGGTCGCCCGATCCTTTCACCCGGAACGTCACACGCGCGACCTCGCCCGTGCCCGTAAGTCCCTGGCCCCGGCCGAATACAGCGATGTCCACGGTGCCGGATGCCGGTGTGAACACGTCCGCGGGTCCGGCCTGCTGCGCGAGCAGCGCGCCCCGTGCCACCTTCACCGGCTCCACCACGGTGCCGTCGTAGTCGAGCCTCGCCGACAGCGCCTGGACGTCTCCCGCACCCGCCAAGCCCAGCACGGCATCGAAGGTCCCGCCCACCGCGGGGGCGGTGCCCACCTCCAGGCTCAGCGCGTCCGCGGACGCCGCCGCAGGCAGCGACCGTGCGGCCAGACTCGGACCGCTGGCGGGCTCGTAGTCGATGGCGAACAGCACCAGGTCCTCGAAGTCGACCAGGTCGTCCGTCAGCGGCCGCCCATCGACGTAGTTCGTGCTCGTCGGTCCGACGTCAAGGCAGGCCAGCGCGTCCGGCTCGCCGAGCGTCGCCCCGTAGTGCGCGCCGAGGAAGCTGATGTCCGACGTATCGACCCGGTTGTCCCCGGCACAGTTCGCGCTGCCGTTGTGGACGTCGCCGAGAGTGTAATCGAGCGTCCCGCCAGTCATGGTCGAGGCCGTCGTGTTGCCGCACGCGTCCACCGTGTAGGCGAGGTAGTACCAGAAGTCCCGGGTCCCCGGCGCGTCCACCTGACCGGTCGCCGTGACGGCCGTCGACGTCCAGCCCGCCGGCGGATACCCCACCGGCGGCGATGGCATCGAGCCGGGCGTCGAGCCGTCGTCATACTCCGGATAGTTGCCGAACGGCTTCCGCCACACTTCGACGCGGCCGCCTGCGGGCGCCGTGCCCGTGTAGGTGATCGTTATGCCCGTGACGGCCTGCCCGACCGGGTTGCCCGTCAGCACCCGTGTCGCCGCGAGGCTCGCCACCGCCGCGGGCGGGGTGTTGTTGATGACGACGCTTGCGTCCGGTCCGGGATCGCCCGGCAGCGGGTTGTTGGCGCAGTCGCGCACGCGCACGTTCGAGAGCGCTATCGTCCCCGTGCCGCTCGCGGCCACGCTGCTCACGTTCAGCGTGAACAACGTTCCGCTGCCCGTCGCGCCGCCATTGCAGCTGCCGAGGATCACCTCGTCCACCTCGTACGAGCCGTCGTGGTTGTCCACCACCTGGAACGTCGTCGAACCGGCCGCCGAGAGATACGGTCCCTTCGTGAACGGCGTGCCGCACGTCGTCAGGTTCCCGCTCAGCGCAACGTGGACGCTGTAGGCCAGCGCGCCGGTCGTGTTGTAACGCGTGAACGTCACGGGGATCGCCACGCACGTGTGCGCGGTCGAGATGCACGTGCCGGGTGCCGGCGACGCGGCGATAAAGTCCGCCCCGAGGGTCGTCACGGTGATGGTGTTCGAGTTCACGCTCGGTCCACCGGACGCGACGGCTCGCACGCGGTAGTAATACGACGAGAGCGGCAGCACCCCGCTCACCGGTTGGGAGAGAGCGGTCACCGTGAGGTTCGAGTAGGCGGGGAGGATGCTCGCGAACAGGTTGTCGCTCGCCACGTCCAGTCGGTAGCTGGTGGCGCCCGTCACGGGGCCCCAGTTGGCCGTAAAACTGCTGTACGTGAGGCTGGTGGCCGCCGTGGCGACCGGCGCGGGTGGCGCCCAGTTCTGTTCCGAACCCACCGTGACCGCGGGCTCCGGCTCCGCGTACTTCCGCACGTACGCCCAGTCGATGTCGAACGTGTTGCTCCCGTCGTTGAAGTTCTGGAACTCCACGGGCAGCGGGGCGGATGGCACCGCCACCGTGACCGAGCCGCCGGGGCTCGTCGAGTTGTCGACGAATACCCTGCTCAGGGAGGAGCTCACCCATGCGTCCTCGTACACGTGGAACGCACCCGGGGGAGCGCCGAGGCTGGCGGCGTGGAAGGATCCATTGTACGTGTCCAGGTTGAGCGCGTAGCCCGTACCGGCGTTCGTCGCCTCGATCAGGAGGAATGGCGAGACCTGCCCGCTGATGAATCCGCCCCACTTGATATTATTGTTGTTGTAGAAACGACCACGGAACCCGAGGGCGGTGCCGGGGGAGTACAGGTTGGGCGACTGGAGGCTCCCGCCGTTGGCGAGGCTGAGGACGCCGTTGGACAGGGTGGACGTGCCGGTCTTGATCCAGCCCACTCCCCCGCCGGTTCCGCCGTACGGGGTCCACGGCCCCTCGGGACTCGTGGAGGTGCAGAACCCGTTGGCCCAGGGCCCACCGCAACCGGTGTAGAAGAGGTAGTAGGTTCCATCGAACTGCCGGAGCGTCGGATCCTGGCAATTGCTCTGGTCCCAACCGTGGGTCCCGGTGATCACCGGCGACGGCGACTTCGTCCATGTGACGTTGTCCGGCGACACGGGGTTCCCGCCGGAAACGGCGGCGCCCTTCGCGAAGCCGAGTGACCAGCCAAACGTACCGGAGGACCCCTGGTAGTAGATGTAATAGGTGTCGCCCACCTGGACGAAGCTGGGTGTCCAGAGGCCGCCATTGTCCCACGTGGTCGAGGGGTCGAGGATCGGACCCGCGCAGCAGGTCGTCCAGGTGAGAAGGTCACCGGACGCGTCCGCACTGGCCAGGTACATCGATCCCGGGCTGAAGCCGTGGAAGTACACCATCCAGTACTTGCCGCCCACGACCACCGGAGTGATGCCGTCGGGCTGCTTGAGAATCGCGGCGCCCGTGCCGATCCCGCTGCCGTCGGCCGGCGAGGCCAGCGTCTCGAACCCGGTCCAGTGGATCAGGTCGGTGGACTGCACGTGGACCGTCTGGCCTGGCCCGCGGGACGGGAACATGTGGTAAGTGGTGCCCCGCTTGATGACATCTCCCCACGCGAAGCTCGCATTTCCGTTGTACCCGGGGGCCATGATCGGGTTGATACGGGACGAGCCGCTGAGGCCGTTGTCATATTCGGACCAGTGGACCAGGTCGGAGGATGTCGCGTAGCCCTTTCCGTGATCGACGCCGGGGCCGGAATGCCCATCGAAGAGCATTTGATATCCGGGGAGCGAGCTGTCCTTGAACACGATGGGGTACGAGACCATGGTCTCCCACCAGGACTGCGAGGCGGTGAAGACCGGGTTGCCGAAGGTCTGGGTCCAGAGGCTGTCGTCGAACAAGGGGAACGTGGTGGCGCCGTTGCTGGCGGGGCCCGCCGCCGCGTTGCCGTAATAGAGGTAGATCGTCGTCCCGCCCACGGGAATCGAAGGCACGCGGGCCCAGAGGAGCGCCGCGGACCCTGCCGGGTTCCAGGTCTCCTTCCAGTACGGCAACGACGTGACGCCATCGCTCGAGGTGACGCGCAGGTCGCTGCCGTCGCTCAAGGCGTTGGCAAATGCGAACGAACCATCCAGCGCCACTCGAACCTGGTAGTCGCTCAGCGACGAGCCGCCCGGATTGGCCACGGTGATCGCTCGACGGTACTGCCAGGCACTGTCGTACCAGCCTTGAGCGCGGGCGAGATCGACGACGGACAGGGACCACGCAATGCCAATGCTCAGCGCGGCAAGCCCGAGCAGCCGGTTGCCCGCCGGCCCATGGCCATTGCGGAAGCGATTCGACATACGGCCCTCCGGATGCGCCCTGTGGAGGACGGGGCGCGATGAAGTTGCTGTGCGACAGTTCAAGTTGGTGTTCCGGTCACGAATACATGCGAATCCGATCGAGCAATGGCCCGGGTAGGCCTGCGATCACCAGGGAAGTCGTGCAAACAAAGATCCCCCGCAGCCGGCGCTGCGGGGGAGGTCATGTGGCTCGCTACTTCTCCAGCGCACATACAGGATGATCGTGCCGGTTCCTTCGCAATCGAGAGCGGGCATCCCGGGCCTGGTCGCGAGCTCCCGTCAACCGGACCGCGCGGGGAACCGGCACTTGTAATTGCGGTGCGAACCATCGCCACCCTCTCTCGCGAGCGAGTTGTCGCTACGGACCGTCTCTTAGCCTGCGATCGCGGGGGGCGACCTTCGCAAGTACATTGCAACTGGCACCATGGGACAATGGGCCGTTCGGACCATGCGGGCCGTCGCGGAGGGATGCGCGCGCGGCAGGCCCGGTTGCGATCCCGCACGCAGTGGGATGGACAGGTGCCTCGCGGCCATCGCTTCCCCTCCGGCGACAGGTACGACCGGAGGAATCGTCGTCTCGAGCACGAGACGGCCCCGGCCGGTGCAGCTCGAATCCGTGAGACGGTGTTCAACGACACCAGCACCGAGCCGGTCGGAGCGCTTGCGCACCTCGACCAGGCCGTGCAGACACGGAGATAGCGGGGGATCGCTCGAGCGCCAAGGGGATGAACTGCCGTTCAGGGCGCCGACGACTGTGGGGCGGCATTTCATCACGCCCGTCATGGAGATGCAACGGAATTCGATGAACTCGAACTGACGAGCAGCGAATCCTCCGCCCGTCAGCGGGGCAGTACGAGCTCCACGGACGATCGTGCCCAGCCCCGAGCCGCCGCCTACCAGAGTCCGGGGACCAGCCTCCAGCGCACCCGTGCGGCATATTCGGCGTATCCGGGGAGTTCGCGCTGCAGGACTCGATCCTCCATCACCGTCCGCCCGAGCATCGCGATCACCGCGAGCGCGGCCGGGAGCAAACCCCACCGCGAGCCGAGCAGCAGCGGCTGCGACAACATGAACAACGCTCCGCCGACGTAGCCCGGGTGACGGACGAACGCGTACGGCCCGCCGCTGATCACGTGATGGCCGCGCTCCTGCTGGATGCGAACGATGGGCTCGAAGAAGGGATTCACGGCCATCGCCCACGTCATCAGGCCATCGCCCGCGAGGAACAGCGCGACGCCTGCCGCAGCCGTCGGCCACGGCGCCGGGGCGCTCCAGCCCCGCCGCAGGTCGAGCGCCGGGATCACGAGCGTGCCCAGGTAGCCGAGTGCCATGAGCGAGGTGAGGACGCGATCAGCGCCACGCACGGCCCTCGGGACGCTGAGTCGCGCGGTCAGGACCGCGGGATTCACGCGCACGAGGAACGTGACGTTGACCGCGAACACGGCGGCGCAGAGTGCGGTGAGCAGCCATGCGGAACTCCACGCCGGCCGGCCCGAGACGGCGCTCAGGAGAAGCTGCACCCCCGCGAGCCATGCGAGGGTCCACGTCAGCGAGAGCAGGAGCAGGGAGCCCGATCCGGCGCGCGGGGAAGACGGAGCAGGCCGCGGATCGTTCGTGGGTCCGGTCATGGGTTCCGACCACCTCCCCGGCTATGCTCCGCGCTCCACCGGGGCCACGGCCGCCGCCGGCCGCCGCACCCGGAGCGCCTCCATCGCGAAGTACTCGGGCAGCCCGAGCCGGTCCACGAGACGCGCGGTCTCGCGATTGCGCTCCTCCACACGCTGCCAGAACTCGCGTTCGTCGACGCCCGGGAACGGCGCGCGGTCCTTCTGGCTCTGGTGCTTGAAGATCGCGCTGATCTTGAGCCGCAGTTCCTCCTCCGAGAGCGGCACCAGCACGTCGGCATCGGCGACCGGCCACTCCTGCCACGCGCCCCGGTAGTACCACACCTCCGGCGGCTCCCCGCCGTAACGCGCGAGCGCCTGCTCCACCGCTTCCAGGCACATGCGGTGCGTGCCGTGCGGATCGGACAGGTCGCCGGCCACGAGGAGGATCTCCGGCCGCCGCTCCTCGAGCAGGTCGAGGACGATCTGGATGTCGCGCGGACCGATCGGGTCCTTTCTCACCTTGCCGGTCTGGTAGAACGGCAGGTTGAGGAAGCGGGCCTGGCGGGACTCGAGGAACAGCGTCTCGATGGCCGAGATCGCCTCGACCTCGCGGATGCGGCGCTTGAGCATGAGCACCGGCTCGCTGTCCACCTGTCCCGGCTCCTTGCGCGCGAGGAACGCCTCGGTCTCCTCGAGGAGCGGGGCGAGGCGCTCGCTTCCGTAGCCGAAGTCGGCGGCCGTGCGGCGCAGGAAGTCGAGGTAGCGCCGGACCTCGTGGTCGAACACCGCGATGTTGCCCGACGTCTGGTAGGCCACCAGCACGTCGTTCCCGTTCTGCTGCAGCTTCCGCAGGATGCCGCCGGCCGAGATGACGTCGTCGTCGGGATGCGGCGAGAACACGATGACGCGCTTCCCGCCCGGCAGCTTGCCGCGCCCGCGGATCTTCGCGATCAGCGCATTGAACACGATGCCGTTCAACATTCCGGACGAGCCGTGCCGCACGAGCAGCGCGCCGAGGTGATGATCGCGATAGTCCACGTCGTCGAGCTTGAGCACCGACTTGCCGGTCACGTTGCTGAGCCACACCACCGCCTCGATCTCCAGCGGGCGGGTCCACGCGATCTCGCCCAGGAGCCACGGGGTCTTCACGCGGGTCAGCTCCGCGGCGGCCGCGGCATCCAGGTACACGGTGGCGTTCGCGTGCCGCTGGAGGTACGTGGCGGCGACGCTGTGATCGATGTCGCCCTCGACCGCGCGCTTCACGATGGCCGCCTTGTGCTCGCCGGTCGCGACCAGGACGATCTCGCGCGCCTCGAGGATGCTCCCGACGCCCATGGTGATCGCCTCGACCGGCACGTTCTCGGTGCCGAAGAAATCGGCGGCCGCGGCGCGCCGGGTGATGGTGTCGAGCACGACGAGGCGGGTGCGCGAGCCGGCGCTCGAGCCGGGCTCGTTGAAGCCGATGTGCCCGGTCTGGCCGATGCCGAGGATCTGGAAATCGATGCCGCCGGCATCCCGGATCGCCCGCTCGTAATCGCGGCAGTGGGGCTCCAGCTCGTGCCGCGGGAGATCGCCGCGCGGGATGTGCACGTTGCGCGGATCGACGTTCACCTGCTCGAACAGGTTCTCCCACATGAAGCGGTGGTAGCCGTGCAGGCTATCGCGGGCCATCGGGTAATACTCGTCGAGGTTGAAGGTCACGACGCGGGAGAAGTCGAGACCTTCCTCGCGATGGAAGCGGATGAGCTCGCGGTAGATGCCGATCGGCGTGGAGCCGGTCGCGAGGCCCAGGACGGCGGACTTCCCCGCGGCATTGCGTTCGCGGATGATCTCGGCGATGCGGGCCGCGATCCGCCGCGCGATGGCGTCGTATGCGTCGGCGACGACGGTGGGGATCCGTTCCGGGCCCTCGATGGCGGCGGGTCTGGCGGTGGCGCTCACGAGTGGATCCTCCGTCCGGGGGCGGCGACGTCCATGTCCGGCCCAGCGTAGCGGGGGTGGAAGCAAAGCGCGAGCGTACGGGTCGCGGGTGTGCCGGAACCGCGCCCCGAAGCGCTTGTTCGCTCATCGCCCGGCTCGGTAGAGTCCCGCCCGCCCGGCGCACGTGCGCCCGCGTGCGGGGCGCAACGCAGGATCTCGTGATGAGGGCATGCGACTGGCCATGACCGTCTCCGAAGCGAACACCGAAGCGCGCTTCGCCTCGATCGATGTCGTCCGTGGCGCGGTGATGGCCCTGATGGCGATCGACCACGTGCGCGTCTACTCCGGGCTGCCGGCGGGCGGCCCCACCGCGGGCTTGTTCTTCACGCGCTGGGTCACCCACTTCTGCGCGCCGGCGTTCGTCTTCCTGGCAGGGACGAGTGCGTTCCTCCACGGCCGGAAGCATCCGGGACTGTCGCGCTTTCTCCTCCTGCGCGGCGCGTGGCTCGTCCTCCTCGAGCTGACGCTGCTCCGGCTGGCGTGGACGTTCAACCTCGACTTCGCACACTACATGCTCGCCGGCGTCATCTGGATGCTCGGCTGGAGCATGATCCTGATGGCCGCACTGGTGAAGCTGCCGCTGCCCGCGGTCGGTGCGCTGGGAGTCGTGATCATCGCCGGGCACAACCTCCTCGACCGGCAGCTGTCCGCTCTCATCCCGGCGCTCGGAAACGATCTCCGCTCCTCGCTCTGGAAGGTCCTCTACGTCGGGTTCTACGCGGGACCCGTTCCACTCGGTGCGCGGGGGCCGGGATTGACCGTGCTCTACTCGATCGTCCCCTGGGTCGGCGTCATGGCGAGCGGCTATGCGTTCGGCCGTGTCCTCACGCTCGAGCCCGCGCGCCGGGACCGCTTGTGCCTCGCGATCGGGCTCGGCGCGAGCGCGCTGTTTTTCGTTCTCCGCGGGCTCGATCTCTATGGCGACCCGCATCCATGGCGCGCGATGGGCGCGGCGAGCGCTGGACCGCACCGACCGGCGCTGTTCGCGTTCCTCGCCACGAACAAGTACCCGGCCTCGCTCGACTTCCTGCTCATGACGCTCGGGCCCACGATCGCGCTCCTCCCCGTCCTCGAGCGCGCCCGCGGCGCGCTCGCCCGGTGGCTCACGGTGTTCGGGCGCGTGCCGTTGTTCTTCTACGTGCTGCACATCCCGCTCATCCACGCGCTCGCGCTCGTCGTCTCGTGGATCCGGCTCGGCAGCGTGAGTCCGTGGCTGTTCACGAATCACCCGATGGGCAATCCGGAGCCGCCGCCGGGCTATACGTGGAGCCTGCCGCTCCTCTATGCGGTGTGGGCGATCGCGATCCTGCTGCTGTGGTTCCCGTGCCGCTGGTTCGCGGACGCGAGAGCCCGGCGGAAGTCGGCCTGGCTGAGTTATCTCTGAAGGAGGTGCGGCCGCGGGACCCGGAGCCGGGCTATCGCCTGCTTCGCCCCCGCCCCGCCATCGCCCGCTGCGCGGGCGTGACGATCCGCGCCGCGCCGCCGCGGGGCAATCCGGCATCACCCGCCACCGCCCCGCGGTCGACGCTCACGCGGCTCATCCCCCAGATGTCCTGGAGCACGAAATCCACGAGCGTGATCGCGTCGGCACGTGCGAGATCCCAGGGGGCGAAGCCGGAGAAGACGAACTGCTGCGCCGCGCCTCCGTGGTAGTAGGTCATGGTGGGCGCCGGGGTGAACAGAAGCTGACTGCCGGACACCTGGACCAGCGTGTCGAGCACCGAGATCTCGTTCGTCACACTTGCGTCCGGGTCCACGTCCTCCACCACCGTGTTCGGGTCGACCAGGTACTCGCACACCAGCGTCGCCGGATAGAAGAGACTGGGCTGGCTCGGTGAACGGGTGGGCGGGATCGGGTCGGTGTCGGGCGTCCTCGTGCGCAGCGTCGCAGGCAGCCGGAGATAATTCGGGGCCCGGAGTGTGTCGCGGGCGTAGGCCGACCAGTGGTGCCAGGGGTTCGCGGCGATTGCCTCGGCGCTGGGCGCGCGCGAGAACTGCACCGCGGCCTTGACGCTGGCGGTCGTCGAGAACCAGTGCGACTGTTCGACCATCAGGCGACCCGGGGCCAGCTCGCCGGCCCCGGACGAGAACACGGTGTTGCCCGAGCGGTCGTTGCTCGTCCGGTTGAAGTGGATCAGCGACGCGTACGAGCCGGCGCCGCCGGCGAGCCACGCCTTGCCTCCCATGGCGGCGTAACTCGACAGGACGTTCGTCTTGCCGACGTCGCTCGTGAACTTGAGCGCGCTCATCGGCGACAATGGCGAGTCCGGCGCGTTGTTCGACAGGGCGCCGTTCAGGTCCGTGAGCCAGATCACGTGGCGATAGTCGGCCAGCACCGACAGCGGGACGCTCTGACCGCCGGTGAATCCTCCCGGAGGCACGGCGCCGGAGAGCATTCCGCGCGTTCCCAGCGTGTCGAAACTGTAGCCCGCGAGCAGCCCCGGCATCGACAGCACGCCGGTGGTGGGATTCCGCGTGCAGCGCCAGGTCACGTTTCCGCGCGCATAGAGGAACGTGTCCAGCTCGGCGGCGCTCGGCCACGGCTGGGTGTAGAACGCGGGGCAGCCGCCGGTCCCGACCCGGTCGGGTTCGAAGCGCGTGTCGTTGACGACGAGCAGCTCGTGGGACATCTCCGCATGCACCGTGACCAGGTGCAGGATCCCGACGCTCACGAAGTCGGAAGTCGCGGGGTTGCAGCCGCCGAACCCCGCCCGGCCCTCGACGTAGAGAAAGTGCTCCCGGCGCTTGACGCCCGTGTCGGTCAACGGCGGGAGCGAGATGGCCGTCGCGTTCACGCTCCACGCGCTCCAGTGATGCACGTCCGAGGGACTGGAGCGCGGGGTCTCGTCGGCGAAGTCCACGGGATCGAGCACCCAGCGATAACCCGACACGGTCTGCGTGGGGGGCGGGCTCGCGAGCACCCGATACTCGAGTGCCTGCCCCTGCGGCACCTCGAGATCGATCCAGCGCTGCCGGTCCAGCGAGAGGCTGCCGCTCGGGTAGGAATACTGGAACGAGCTGGCGCTCAACGTCAGCCCGGGCCCCAGGGTCTCGGGGAAGCCGACCTGGAACCTCAGCATGTTGCGGTCGAGGCTGAAGATCGGATCGTAAGCTCCGGCTTCGTCGAAGCCGTTGACGGCGATCATGTAGCTCTTGTTCGGCGTCAGGTTGTCGAGATGCACGAACGTCGTCTCCGCCGAGGTCGAGTCCCACCCGGCCCAGTTGGTCGCCACGGCCTGCCGGCGAAGAGAATCCGGGTTCGTCGCCCACACCAGATTCGCCGGATCGTTCATGTCGAAGACCCGGAACTTGTACTGGACAGGCGCCTGCGTGAACACGCCGTCGGGGTCGTGCCCCTCCCAGCTCACACAGATCTCGGGCCCCGTGACGGGAACGAGCAGAGCGGAGGGCAGGGGGCTCGTGATGATGACGCTGGGGGCGACGTTGTCCCCGAACAGCGCCAGCCGGGCGGGCGCGGATTCGGCGCCACGGTCGTCCACCGCCCAGACCGTGAACAGGTCGGGATCGCGCGCCGGCCCCGGGCCCGGCCAAGTGGCTCGCGCCTTGGCCCGCGGCAACAGGCATTCGCTCGCCTCCGTGGTGGCGACGTCGCGGCGCTGCCAGGCGGACGCGAGCGGCGCGAGCGTCCAGCGACTGCTCACGACGCGGCCGTCGGGATCACGCGCGGTCCAGCGCACGCGCACCCCGCCGGTCCCGCCGGCGCGGGCGTCGACGATCTCGAGCTCGGGCGGCTGGTTGGGTCCGAGCAGCATGTCCGCGTGACGACCGCATCCGGGAGCGACGATGAGGCTCAGGACCATCCCCACGGCCGCGGCGAAGGAACAAGCTCGGCGATCGACCATGGAGGGAGGCTACTCCTCGCAACCCACGCCCGACAGGCAATTTGCAATGCCGCTCGCCCGATATGGAGCTTGACCCTGTGCGTCGCCCGAGGGAGCATTTGATAGGCTCCCCGATGATGCTCACATGAAACGAAAGAGACCGCACCGAATGCGTCTGCCGCTCGGCCTCGCCGCGCTCGTCCTGCTGGCGACCTGCGCAACCGCGGCCCGCGCAGCTCGAAAGCCCGACCCTGAAGCGGTCCCGATTCCCGTGACCGAATCCGCGACACCGGGGCAGCTCCCCACGCCGGCGTTGTCGTGCACGCTCGGGTTCTCGGGACCGCGCAGCTATCTCATCGACTACCTCGAGCCGCCGAACGATTCATACTTCCTGGCGATCGATCCGGCGGCGTGTGGTGCGTGCTCGGGCGCGCCGGGCGTGTGGATCTCGTCGGTCAGGATCGCGCTCGAGTTTCGCGTCTGGTGCAGTCTTCCGGTCGAGGTCTCCGTGGTGGCGCCGGTGGCCGACACCGCGTGCGCGCCGCCGCGACCACTGGTCGCGATCGGGGGGCCATGGCCGGGCACGATCAGTCCGAGCGCGTCGGGAATCAACAACTTCACGCTGACGCTCGGTCACCCGTGCGCGGTGACGCGACGCGCCTTCCTCGAGATCAAGTTCACCGGGGCGAGCCTGGCCTGCAACGATGCCTCCACCCGCCCGAGGCTGGTGACGACCTCGTCCTGCAATCTCTGCACGGCGTGGAACTACTTCCCGGGGGACACGGCCGACATGTGTGCGCTGTTGCTCCCCGGCAATCCGGTGATCTGGACGACCGTGGATTCCTGCGTCTCGCCCTCGCTCGCCGGGGTGCCGCCCGGGCACGCCGCCGACGGGGCGCTCCGCGTCTCCCCGAACCCGTCGCGCGAGGCGAGTGACATCTCGTTCACGCTCGCGGCCGGGGCGCGCGTCCAGGTCGCCGTGCACGACGTGAGCGGCCGTCGCCTGCTCGACGTGCTCGACACCTCCCTCGCGGCCGGCGAACACACGCTGCGCTGGGATGGCCGTGATGCGCGCGGGCAGCCGGTCCCCGCGGGCACCTACTTCGTGGTCGTGCGCGCGGACGGCAGGGTCTCGGCGCGGAGCGTGGTCTTCGTCCGGTGATGGCCGGCGGGGCGACCGCCCGGCCGGGTCGTCACCGCACCGTCCAGAGCCTCACGGTCCCGTCGGTCGTGCCGGTCGCCGCGTACTTTTCGACGCCTGCGATCGCGGACGCGGTCACGGCGCCCGGGTGGCCGTCGAGCATGCCCAGCTCGCCTCCCGAGCCCGCCGCGGTCAGGCACGCGCGTCCCGACGCCAGCCCGACCAGCAGCTGTGAGGCATCCGGCGAGACCGCGAGCGAGGTCAGCCGCCCGAGCATGGGACGCACGCGCCGCTGTTCGCTGCCGTCGGCCAGGTCCCAGCAGGCGACCGTGCCCTCCGCGGCGCCGCCCAGCACGCCGTTCGCACGCGGCGGCAGGCACAGTGCGACGATCCGCCCGAGCCCGGTCTTCACGCTCCAGCGGGCCCCGCCCGCGCCCCGGTCGAAGAGTTCCAGGCGGCCCTTGTGCGTGCCGCACACGAGCCCGCTCGCATCCGGGGTGAACGCGAGCGATTCGATGCGGCCGGTGGTGCCCTTGATCTCGCCCGCGACCGTGCCGCGGTCCGTGTGCCAGATGTAGATGCTCCGGCGGCTGCCACCCGCGGCGACCAGGCGGCCATCGCTGGAGATCGCGACCGCCTTGAGCGGGGAATCGTCGGGCGCGCGCAAGTGGATCACCTGCCGGCGCGGCCCGAAATCCCAGAGCATGAGGCGCCGGTCGCGCAGTGCAGCCGCGACGACGGGCCGGTCGGGCGCGAGCGCCATGGCGATCACCCCCGAGCGGAGCTCGAGCGGCGCACACGCCTCGAGGCCCTGCCGGACGCTCCACACGCGCAGCGTGCCGTCGCGCGCGCCGCTCACGAGCAGCCGGGCGTCCGTGGTGAACGCGAGCGAGGTGATGGTGGAGCGGTGGCCGGCGACGACCGGCCCGTGCTCCTCGACCTTTTCCTCGTAGCTCTCGACGAACTTCTCCCGGCGCTTGCCGAACGTGATCCCGAGGAACCGCCGCGGCGCCTCGCGCGTGCCGTAGACCGGGAGCTGCCAGATGTGGGTCTCGTTCATGGTGCCGGGCCGCATCCACTCCATGCTCCAGCCGGTGCCGGGCGTCGCGCCCGCGGAGCCGGTCCCGCGCCGGACGAGCCGCAGGTCGGGCCTGGAGGCGACGGCCGGCTGGGACGCCGCAGGCGGAACGGACGGGAGCGCGACGGCCGCCGCTGCAGCCGCGGTCCCGCCCGCGCGTGCGGCGGGACGTGCGGCCGCCGCGGCAGGTGCGGACCCTCGCGAGGCAGACGCCGCGGTCGCAGCGGCCGCGGGGGCCGGCGCCTGCGGGCCCCTCGTGGCGACGGCCGGCGCGGCCTTCGCGACGACGGCGGGCGCGGGCCTGGCGGCGGAAGCAGGTGCGACCTTCGGGACCGGCGGCGCGGGACGGTTCTGCTTCTTCCCGCTCCCGTTCCCGTTCGTG
>CAYSWZ010000070.1:0-19944 GCA_964434945.1 uncultured bacterium
CGAGAAGCAGCACGCCTGGAACCTGCAGCACGGCATCACGCCCCGCACCATCCTCAAGACGGTCGACGAGATCCTCAAGGCCACGAGCGTCGCCGACGCGATCGGGCGCTCCGACGCCTACGCCCCGGTCGATCCGGTGCTGCTGGGCGACGACTCCGAGCGCCTGCTGGCGCAGCTCGAGGGCGAGATGCTGGCGGCGGCACGGGCGCTGGAGTTCGAGCGTGCCGCCAGCATCCGGGACCGCATCGACGACGTCCGCGCCGCGCTGGTGATGGCGCGTGGCGGCGAGACCGTGCCGTCGTTCGCGCGGGCGCAGGGCGTACGGCCGGGGCGCGAGCCGCGCAACGTGAAGCGCCGGTTCGGAAAGGATCGCTGACCTTGCACGAGAGCTTCCTGCCGCTGGTGAAGTTCGCGCTGTCCGAGGACGTCGGGACGGGTGACGTGACGACGCTGAACGCCGTGCCCGCGAACGTGGGCGCGCGGGCCGCGATCGTCGCCAAGGCCCCGGGGATCGTGTCGGGCATCGACATCGCAGGGCTGACGTTCCGCGAGGTGGACGCCACGCTCAAGTTCAAGGGAGTGGCGAAGGACGGGCAGGAGGTGCCGGCCGGCGCCGCGCTCGCCACCGTCACCGGTTCGGCCGCCAGCATCATGACGGCGGAGCGCACGGCGCTCAACTTCCTCATGCGCCTCTCCGGCGTGGCGACCCTGACGCGCCAGTACGTGCACGCGATCGCCGGCACCGGCGCGGTCATCCTCGACACGCGGAAGACCACCCCGGGGCTGCGCATCCTCGAGAAGTACGCGGTCCTGTGCGGCGGCGGCCAGAACCACCGGCTCGCGCTCTGGGACATGTACCTCGTCAAGGACAACCACATCCGTGCCGCGCGCGGGCTCACCAACGCGATCGATCGCATCCAGCGCACCCGCCGCGACCTGCTGCTCGAGGTCGAGGTGGAGTCGCTCGACCAGCTGCGCGAGGCGCTCCGACCCGAGGTGGACCGCATCCTCGTCGACAACCAGCCGCCCGAGACCGTGCGGCGCTGCGTCGAGGAGGTGGACCGCTGGTATGCGCAGAATCCGCCCGACCACCCGCGCGTGCGCGAGGGGGCGCGCCGCTGGCCGGAGGTCGAGGTCTCGGGCGGGCTCGACCTGGGCACGGTGCGCCGCTACGCCGAGACCGGCGTGGACTACCTGTCGGTGGGTGCGATCACGCACTCCGCACCCGCGCTCGACCTGAGCCTGGAGATCGAGGAAGTTGGCTGACGCCTTCGACCGCACGCGCTTTGGGGCCCGACTCCGGACGCACCGGCTCGGGCACGCCCTGCGCGTGCTCGAGCGCACCGCTTCCACGAACGACGACGCGTGGGACGCGCTCGCCGGGCTCGGGGACGGTGCCGCGGTCCTGGCGTTGGAGCAGACCGGGGGACGCGGCCGCGCCGGCCGCGCGTGGACCCACGTGCCCGGGCGCGGGCTCGCGCTCTCGGTCGCGCTCCGGCTCGCCGGCGAAAGCCGCTCCGCGGGCCTCCTCCCGCTCGCGGCCGGGCTCGCGGTCGTGCGCACGGCGCACGCGCTCGGGGTGGAGCGCGCGCGCCTCAAGTGGCCGAACGACGTGACCGTGGAGGCACGGAAACTCGCCGGCGTGCTGTGCGAGGCGCGCGGCCTGCGTCCGGGGGACGCGGCTGGCGCCGCTCCGGGCGCCGGGCCCGGCGAGGCGGTGGTGATCGGCGTCGGAATCAACGTTCGCCACCGCCGCGACGAGTTCCCCGAGGCGCTCCGCGACACCGCCACCTCGCTGGCGCTCGAGGGCTCGGGCGCGGGGATCGAGGAGGCGGCGGCCGAGTTCCTGAGCCAGTTCGAGCCGCTCTGGCACGCACTCCGGGCGGGCGATCGCGCCGCGCTGCTCGCGGACTGGTCGCGCTGGTGCGGGCACTGGGGCCGGCGCCTCCTCGTCCGCACGCCGGCGGGGACGGTGGAGGGCATCGCCCTGCGGCTGGATCCCGACGGCGGCCTGGTGCTGCGCACGAGCGCGGGTGAGGAGGCCACCGTGCTCGCGGGCGACGTGGTCCCGTCCGCGGAAGGATGCGACTCGGTATGAACAACCCGCACCGCGCGCCGGACGGCGCACGTCCCGACCCCGACGTTGAGGTCGTCGAGGGCGCCGCGCCGATGCCGTTCCTCCAGCACCTGGAGGACCTGCGCCAGGCGCTGTTCCGCTCGTCGTTCGCGATCGCGCTGGGCATGGTCGGCGGCTGGTGGCTCGCGCCGCGCGTGCTCGAGGACCTGATCGCGCGCACGGTCAAGGTCGCCATCGTGCTGTCGCCGTTCGAGGCGTTCAACGAGCGGTTCAAGCTCACGTTCATCCTCGGCCTGGGGATCGCGCTGCCGGTCGTCTTCTGGCAGGCGTGGAGCTTCGTCGTGCCCGGCCTCCTGCACCGGGAGCGGCGCTGGGTGCCGTCGCTGGCGATCGGCTCGATGGTGCTGTTCGGCCTCGGCGTCTGGGCGGCGTATGGTTACGTGGTCCCGCTCGTCGTGCACGTGCTGGAGCAGTTCCTGGTGAAGGGCGTGACGACGCAGATCCGTCTCAGCTCGCTCCTCGACTTCACGTACAACCTCGCCCTCGCGTGCGGCCTGCTCATGCAGCTTCCGATGGTGACCATGCTGCTCACCGCGATCGGGATCGTGACGCCGAAATTCCTGTTGAAGCAGTGGCGTGCGGCCATCGTCATCATCTTCGTCATCACCGCTGCAGTGACCCCGGGGGACGTCGTGAGCGCACAGATCGTGATGGGATTGCCCATGGTGCTGCTGTACTTCCTGAGCGTCGGCCTGTCGTTCTTCGTGGCGAAGAAGCGACGCGACCTCGACGACAGCGGGGACTTCTCGTGAGCGCCCGCCGGGTCGAGCGACCAGCCGACACCCGCGCGCGCGCGTCCGCGCGCACCACGGTGCCGCTGCTCGCGGTCATCGTGGGCAACACGCAGACCGTGCTCGGCCGGTTCACGGGCGCGGAGCTCGAGGAGTCGTGGCGGCTCACGAGCGGCACCACGACCGCGGACGAACTGCGGCTGACGCTCGAGGCCACGCTCAAGACCGGTGCGGCGGGCACCACCGCGGTGCTGAGCTCGGTCGTGCCGTCGCTCACGCGGCCCTGGATCGAGGCGCTGCGCGCGGTCACCGGGCGGGACCCGTTCGAGGTGACGGCCGCGAACTCGCCCGTGCCGTTGCACGTCACCGAGCCGGACTCGGTGGGCCCGGACCGGATCGCCAACGCGCTCGCCGGGCGCGCCCTGCACGGCACGCCGTGCATCGTCGTGGACTTCGGCACCGCGACCAACTTCGATTGCGTCTCGAAGCAGGGCGCGTTCGTGGGCGGCGCGATCGCGCCCGGGATCGGGATCTCCTCGGAGGAGCTCATCCGGCGCGCGGCGCGGCTCTCCAACATCGAAATGCGCCGGCCCGAACGCGCGGTCGCGCGCACGACCGCGGAAAACCTGCGCGTGGGTGTGCTGTGGGGCCACGCCGGGATGGTGGACGCCCTGGTCCGCCGCATGAAGAGCGAGCTGGGCGGGCGACCGAAGGTGATCGCGACCGGCGGCCTCGCCCGCATGGTGGCGCCCGAGTGCGAGACGATCGACCTGGTGGACGACGGGCTGACGTTGAAGGGCCTGCACCTCCTGTGGGAGGCGCACCGATGAGCGCGGGCCGGGGGCCGGGGCGGTGGCCGGTCGCGTGCGGCTGGGTGTGCGCGCTCGCGCTCGCCGGGGTCGCGACGGGGGCCGGGACGCGGGTCGCGACGCCCGCCGCGCCGACCGGGTTCGCGCACGACACGCTCGAGGCGCGGACCATGGTGCGGACGCTCGCCGACCCGCGCTGGGAGGGCCGCGGGATCGGGACCGCGGGCATCGACTCGGCGGCCCGCTGGATCGCCGCGCGCATGCGGCAGGCCGGCCTGAGTCCGGCCGGCGACAGCAGCTCCTGGTACCAGTCGTTCGAGGTCACCACCGGGGTCGTGCCCGAGGCGCCCTGCGCGCTCCAGGCCGGCGGCCGGCGGTTCGAGCTCGGGGACTCGCTCCAGCCGCTCGGCTTCTCGAGCAACGGCAGCACGCACGCGCGCGTGCTGTTCGCCGGCTACGGCATCACCGCACCCGGTTACCAGTGGGACGACTACTCCGGCATAGACGCGCACGATGCCATCGTGCTCGTGCTGACGCAGGAGCCCGGCGAGATGGACAGCACGAGCCGGTTCGACGGCAACATCAACACCCCGTTCGCCGACCTCCGCACCAAGGCCATCAACGCCCGCGAGCACGGGGCGCTCGGCATGCTGGTCGTGAACGGCCCGAAGTGGCACGCGGGTGAGCCCCTGCGCGCCCCGGCGCGCGACGGCGAGGGCTACATGACGAGCGGCCTGCTCGCCGCGTGGATCACCGAGGGGGCCGCGAACGCGCTGCTCGCGCCCGCCGGCCTGGATCTCGCGGGCGCCCAGGACGTCATCGAGTCCAAGGTCCAGCCCCACTCGTTCGCGCTCCCCGACAGCGTGACGCTGACGGTGAACGTCCGCCGCAGCCGGGCGCTGACGCGCAACGTCGTCGGACTGCTGCGCGGCCGCGACAGCACGCGCACGCTCGTCCTCGGCGCGCACTACGACCACCTCGGCTACGGCGGCCCGTCGTCGCTGGCGCCGAACGTGCACGCGCCGCACGTGGGCGCCGACGACAACGCGTCGGGCGTGTCCGCGATTCTTCTCGCGGCGGAGCACCTGGGGCAGCGCGCGCGGCACGGCTGGAAGCCCGCGCACAACGTCGTCTTCGTCGCGTTCAGCGGCGAGGAGATCGGGCTCATGGGCTCGTCGCACTTCACCGACGACCCGCCGGAGCCACTCGAGAGCATCGAGGCGATGGTGAACCTGGACATGGTCGGCCGGCTGCGGGAGGACAAGCTCCAGGTCATGGGCGTCGGGACCGCGAGCGAGTTCCCCGCGCTCGCCCATGCGGTCAATACCGCGCTGCCCGTCGCGCACTTCGCGCTCAAGACCAGCGAGGACGGCTACGGGCCCTCGGACCACCAGTCGTTCTACAAGAAGAACATCCCGGTCCTGATGCTGTTCACCGGCGCGCACGCGGACTACCACAAGCCGAGCGATACCTGGGACAAGATCAATTACACCGGGCTCGGGCGCGTGGCCGCGTACGCGCAGGCGCTGGTCGAGTCGCTCGATGCCCGCCCGCGGCCCAGCTTCACGCACGCCAAGAGCGACTCCTCGATCGGCCGCATCGCGGGCGGGGGCGGTTACGGCGCGTGGCTCGGCACGATTCCCAACTACATGCAGACCGAGGGCGGTGTGCTGCTGGACGGCGTGCGGGACGGGAGCCCGGCGCAGAAGGCGGGGCTCGCCGCCAACGACGTCATCATCCGCTTCGACGGCATCCGAGTGGACAACATCTACGACTACACGTTCGCCCTGCGCACGCGAAAGCCCGGACAGGACGTGCGCATCACCGTCAAGCGGGGCGGCCAGACCGTCGACCTCGTCGCCACCCTGGGAAGGAGACCCTGACATGCGTCACGGAACCCGGTTCGCACTCGCGCTGTTCGTGCTGTTCGTGTCCACGCTCGTGGGCGGCCTCGCGGCCGCAGCGTCCAGGCCGAAACCGTTCCGGCCGGTGCCGCCGACCGCGGCCGACGCCGACTCGCTGATCCGCGAGGGCGAGACGCATTTCGCCCACCTCTGGCAGCTCACGTTCGGGGGGCAGAACGCGGAGGCCTACTGGAGCGGCGACGGCACGAAGTTCATCTGGCAGTCGACACGCGACGGGTGGCCGTGCGACCAGGAGTTCGTCATGGACCTGCGCACCGGCGCCTTCACCCGGGTGAGCACCGGCCGCGGCCGCACGACCTGTGGCTACTTCTACGACAACGACCGGCGGATCCTGTTCGCGTCCACGCACGCGGATGGCGACTCCTGCCCGCCGCCGCCGGACATGAGCCACGGCTACACGTGGGCGATCTATCCCTCGTACGAGATCTACACCGCCCGCCCGGACGGCAGCGACCTCCAGCGGCTCACGAACCACGCCGGCTACGACGCCGAGGGCACGATGAGCGTGGACGGCAAGTGGCTGGTGTTCACGAGCAAGCGCGACGACGACGTCGATCTCTACAAGATGCACATGGACGGCACCGGCCTCACCCGGCTCACGCACACGCTCGGCTACGACGGTGGCGCGTACTTCTCGCACGACGGGAAACACATCGTCTGGCGCACGTTCCGCACTGACGACTCGACCGCGAACGCCTCGTTCCGGAGCCTGCTGGCGATGGACCTGGTGCGGCCGGTCAAGATGGACATCTGGGTCATGGACGCGGACGGATCGCACCAGCGCCAGGTCACCGACAAGCCGGGCGCCTCGTTCGCGCCGTATTTCACGCCGGACGACCGTTCCATCATCTACGCCTCCAACTGGACGAATCCCCACGGGCGCAACTTCGACCTGTGGCTGGTGCCGGTCACGGGAGGCGAGCCCGTGCAGGTGACGCGTGATCCCGAGTTCGACGGCTTCCCCATGTTCAGCCCCGACGGGCACTGGCTGCTGTTCTGCGCCAACCGCGGCGGCAAGGTGCCGGGGGAGACGAACGTGTTCCTCGCGGAATGGCGCCCCTGAGCGTTCAGGCGCGACACGGCCGGCCGCCCGTGCCCGCGGGCCGGGCGCTGGGCGTGTTCCTGCTCGGCCTGTTCCTGTTCGCGCGCTTCGGCGACGCGTTCCGGCTGCCGTTCCTGAACGACGACTACGTGTTCCTCGATCACGTGGCGGGCAGGTCGTTCGCGTCGCTGTGGAGCTTCCGCGAGCTGGCGTTTCACTGGTGGCGGCCGTGGTCGCGCGAGTTCCATTACTGGTGGCTGGAGCGCGCGTTCGGACCGGTCGAGTGGCCGTTCCACCTCATGAGCCTGCTGCTCGCCTGCGCGGTGCTGGCGGCGTTCTGGGCGCTCGCCCGGCGCCTCGCCGGAGCGCCGGCGGCGGCGATCGCGGTCGCCGGCGCCGCGACGCTGCCCGGCTGGGGGCTCATGCTGATGTGGCCCGCCGGCGCGCAGGACCTGTGGATGCTGCTGCTGTCGCTGCTGGCATTGCTGGCGTGGCGCTCCGAACGGGTGGGCTGGGCGACGCTCGCCTACGCGCTCGCGCTCGCGAGCAAGGAGACCGCGGCGCCCGTGCTGCTGCTCTTCCTCCTGCTCGATCACTGGGTGATGCGCCGCCCGTGGCGCGAGTCGCTGCTCCGGCTGGTGCCGGCGTCCGTCGTGGCGCTGCTGTGGGCGCTGGCGCACCCGCTACTCCTCGGCCGGCTGTGGGCGCCGGTGGCCGCGAGCCTCCCGCCCTCGCCGGCCGCGATCGCGCCGTGGCAGGTGGTGTGGAAGAGCGGCCTCGCCGTGTTCTCGCTCGATGTCTGGCCGAGACCCGACGGCGGCTGGCAGGCCGTGTGGTGGGACGGGCTCCGGGGTGCGCTGCTGCTCGTGATCTTCGTCGAGCTGCTCGCCCGCCCCGACGCGCGGCCCTCCGACATGCTGGGGGGCACGCGCGCCGCGCGCCTGCGCGGAACCCTGCCGTTCGCGCTCGCGTGGTGGGCGTGCGGCACGCTGCCGTTGCTGCTGCCGGGCCTCGGCTGGCACGCCTACTACGCACAGTTCGCCGCGCTCGGGGCGTGGCTCGCGGTGGGCCGGGTGCTCGCGCGCCAGGCCGGGCCCGCGATGGCGCTCCTCGGCGTGATCGGCTTCCTCGGGGCCGGGCGCGCCGCGACCTCGTCGCTCGACTGGGGCGAGGCCGCGTACCAGCGCCGTGCCGGGGCGTTCGTGTCGCAGATCAAGGAGCGGCTGCTGGGCGTGTACCCCAGGATGGAGCCGCACGCGCGGCTCTGGTTCGTGCGGCTCCCCAACAACGTCGGGTTCCTCGCCGGCGACGGGCCCGCGGTCCGCGTCTGGTACCGCGACCCCACCCTCCAGGCGGGCTATTACAGCGCCTACCGCCCGCGCCCAGCAGGCGAGCCCGCGGGACCGGATCACTTCTTCCGCGTCGACGAGACCGGCCAGTTCCTCGAAGTGAAGCGCGCGGACACGAGCGCAGTGGGGATTGCCGGCGCTCCCGGGGACACGACCGCGCGCCAGGGGAACCCGCGCTGGCAGACCGATCAGCTTTCGCTCGCCACGGCCATGGCGGCGGGCAGGGACTGGCGCGGGGCGGCGGCGGAATACCGCCGGCTCGCGATCGCGTTCCCCGACAGCTCGGGCTACGCGTTCGATGCCGCCACCGCGTTCATGCAGGCGGGGGATTCCTCGGCGGCGTACGATTGGCTGCGCGAGGCGGCCCGGCGACCAGGTGCTGCCCCCGAACTGGTGGACGCGGTGCGCACCCAGGCGGCCGCGGCGCCCGACGCCGGCCCCGCGAAACCCCGCGCCCGGCGTCGACCGGGGAGCGGCAAGCACGCGCATGAACCCGAAGGGCAGAAGCGCCGATAACCCCGGCGAGCGCTCGCGCGCCTGCACGCGGGTGCGCTGGGTCGCAGCCTCGGGCCGCACGCCGGATCCGACGCAGGGAGGCAGCTTCGCATGGGCAAGCGCGTTCGCTTCGATGACGACGCCCGCCGCGCGTTGTGGCGGGGGATCGACCAGCTCGCCAGCGCGGTGCGCATCACGCTCGGGCCGCGCGGCCGCAGCATCGTGCTCGACCGCGTGCACGGTTCGATGCCCACGATCACCCGCGACGGCATCGCGATCGCGCAGGAAATGGAGCTGCCCGACCCGTTCGAGAACATGGGCGTGCAGATGCTGCGCGAGGTGGCGCTGCGCACCGGCGAGGCCGCGGGCGACGGCACCAGCACGGCCACGGTGCTCGCACACCGCATCGTCGGCGACGGATTCGCGGCCGTGAGTGCGGGAGGGAACCCGGTCGCACTGCGGCGCGGGATCGATGCCGCGCTCGTCGCCGCGCTGGCGGAGCTGGCCGCGCAGGCGCGGCCGGTCGAGGACGAACACGACATCGCGCAGGTGGCGTCGCTGGCCGCGGGCGGCGATCCCGAGCTGGGCGAGCTGATCGCACAGGCGCTCCGCTCCGTGGGCCGCCACGGCGTCATCACGGTCGAGGAGGGGCACGGTCTCGGCATCACGCTCGAGGTGGTGGACGGCGTCCGGCTCGCGACGGGCTACGCCTCGCCCTACTTCGTCACCGACGCCGAGGACATGGAGGTCACGCTCGAACACCCGTTGGTGCTCGTCGTGGACGGCGTGCTCACGCGTCCCGCCGAGATCGTCCCGGCACTGGAGCACGCCGCCGCACAGCAACGTCCGCTGCTCTGCGTGTGCGAAGACATCGAAACCGAAGCGCTCGCGGTGATGGTGGTGAACCGCCTGCGCGGCACCGCGCCGGGGCTGGCCGTGCGCGCGCCCGGCAACGCCGCGGCCCGCCGCGAGCTGCTCGAGGACCTGGCGCTCGTCACCGGCGCCACGCTGCTCGGCACCGCGACGGGCCTCGCCGCCTCCGGCGCGAGGCCGGAGCACCTCGGCCGCGCCGTGAGCGTGACCGCGGGGCTCGATCACGCCACGCTTCTCCAGGGTGGCGGGCGGACCGAGGCGCTGCGCGAGCGCATGGCACAGCTCGAGCGAGCGCTCGAGGCCAGCACCGTCCCCGCGGAACGCGAGGGCCTGCGCGCGCGGCTGGCGCGGCTCTCGGGTGTGATCGCCGTGCTGCGGGTCGGCGCCGCCGGCGAGTTCGAGCGCGAGGCGCGCCGCTCGCAGGTGGAGGACGCGCTCGCGGCGACGCGTTCCGCGGTGGAGGAGGGCATCGTGCCGGGCGGCGGCGTGGCGCTGGTGCGCGTCGCGACGCGGCTCGAGGCATTGAAGTTGAAGCCGCTCGAGTCCGCGGGCCGCGACATCGTGGCCGCCGCGCTCTCGGAGCCGGCGCGGCAGATCGCGCACAACGCCGGCGCCCCGGGCGACGAAGTGGTGGCCCGGCTGCGCCTGGGCGAGGCGTGGTTCGGCTACGACGCGCTGACCGGCGAGTACGGGGCGCTCGACACCGCCGGCATCGTGGATCCCGCGAAGGTCGCGCGCTGCGCGCTGCAGAACGCCGCCACGCTCGGCGGCCTCGTGCTCACCACGGATGCGCTGGTGGTGGACGACGACAAGGGCGAGGCGCCGAAGTAGGTCCTACGGCCGCCCGATCGGCCGGGAAGGCACGGGCGCCGCGACCGGCTCGACCGCGGTGCCGTCCGCGAGCGACAGCGTCGCCTCGTTCGCGATCGCCTCGTTCCGCACCACCGCGAAGCCGGCGTCCCCCGCGACGCTGGTGAGGAGGCCCGCGCGCTCGCCGCTCGCGAGCAGCACGGCGGGCAGCTCCGCGGGCGCTGCCGCGAGCCGGACGTGCACCGGCCGCCGTCGCACGCTCTCGTAAGTGATGAGCCGCTGGAGCGCCTCCTGACCGGTGAAGCAGCCCTTCGCCAGGTGCACCTCGCGGGCGAGCCCGACCTCGAACGGGTTGAACGTGTCCACGATCTCGTGCCCGTGACGAGGGACGAGGCGGGAGATGCGTTCGCGCTCCGATAGCGGCACGCGGCCGTCGAGCGCGAGCAGCGTGCCGTCGCCGGCCGCCACGACGAGCGGCACGCCGTCGCGCTCGGCGAGCACGCCGCTGTCGCCCGGAGCCGCCGCCGAGAGCGCGACGGTGAACCCGCCGGAGCGGTCCTCGATCCGCACGTCGTCACGGAACACCATCCGGTCGAGCGCCGCCGCAAGCTCCGATCCCGCCGCGTCGGGACGCAGGAGCCACACCGCGCCGTCGCCGCTGACCACGACCACGGCGCGGTGCAGCAGCCGGCCGCGAAAATCGCAGAACAGCGTGGTGCGCGCGGCGCCCGGGGCGAGGTCGGCGAGCGCGTTGCTCGTGGTGCGGTGCAGGAGCGGCAGCACGTCGCGGCCGGTCAGTCGGAGCGCGGTGGAGTCGGGCATGACCCGCTACGCTAGGCGTCGCGCCCTGCGTGGCGCAAGCTCCGGGCGGGTGCTAGCTTCGCCGTCCGCCCTTTCCCGGAGGTTGGTACCCCGATGAGCGTCACCACCACCGCGCTGGCCGACCTGCTCGAACAGCTGGTCAATATCCCGAGCGTGACCGGGAATGAGCACGAGATCGTCGAGTGGATCACGCGCCGGCTCGCGGCCTCGAGCCGCGGCGAGATCCTCCGCCACGGACTCTCGCTCGTCTGGCGCGCACCGCGGCAGGGCCGGCCGCTCGTGGTGCTCGCCGGCCACACCGACACGGTGCCGGCGCAGGGGAACGCGGCCGCGCACCGGATCGGCGACCGCATCCTCGGCCTCGGCACCACCGACATGAAGGCCGGCGACGCGGTCATGCTGGCGCTCGCCGAGTCGCTCGACCTGGACGCGCTCCGCTGCGACCTGGCGTGCGTGTTCTACGATGCCGAGGAGGGGCCGGCGGCGAAGAACGGACTGAAGCGCGTGCTCGAGGAGTCGCCCTGGCTGCGCGACGCGAGCCTCGCCGTGATCCTCGAGCCCACCGACCTCGCGATCGAAATGGGCTGTAACGGCATCTTGAACGTCGAGGTGCGCGTGCCCGGCGTCGCCGCGCACGCGGCCCGGCCGTGGCTCGGGAAGAACGCCGTGGCCGAGGGGGCGCAGTGGCTCATGGACATCACGCGCCATCCGGTCTCCAGCACCCGGCTCCAGGGGCTCGAGTACCGCGAGACGCTCCAGGTCACGACGCTGCGGGCGGGGACGGCGCGCAACGTCGTGCCGGCGGAGATGGTGGTGAACCTGAACCATCGCTTCCCGCCCGACCGCACGATCGAGCAGGCGACGGCGAGGCTGCGCGCACTCGTGCCGCCCGCATTCGCGTTCGAGGTGGTGGACCAGGCGGCGCCCGGCGCGGTGTGCCTGGACCACCCCGACGTCCAGCGGTTCGTGCGGATGAGCGGCGCGCGCGTGGCCGGGAAGCAGGGCTGGACCGACGTCGCGCGCTTCACGGCGCTCGGCATCCCGGCGTTCAACTACGGCCCCGGCATCCCGGACCTCTGCCACCGCGCGGACGAGTACTGCCCGATCGGGAACCTGGGCGTGGTCTACGAGCAGCTCGCGGCGTTCCTCGGCGGGGGTCCGGCATGACCGCCTCCGTCCCCGGGCCGCTTCACCCGCTGCTCACGAGCGGGGTCGAGTACCCGTTCGTGAAGCTCGAACGCCGCCGCCGCGAGCTGGCGCCGGCCGGGGTCGCGAGCATCAACTTCGGCATGGGCGACCCGCGGGAGGAGACGCCGGTCTTGATCCGCGAGGCGCTGAAGCGCGCCGTGCCGAGCGTCTCGAGTTATCCCGCCACGAACGGCAAGCCGGAGCTGCGGGCCGCCTGCGCGGCGTGGCTCGCGCGGCGGCATGGCGTGCGGGTGGATCCCGAACTGCACGTGCTGCCGGCGAACGGCACCAAGGAGGCGGTGTTCACGCTGGCATTCGCGATGGTGGCGCCGGGCGCCGCGCGCAACACGGTCGTGATTCCGACCCCGGCCTATCCCGTGTACGAAGCGGGCGCGCGCTACGCCGCCGCCGTGCCCTGGTTCACCGCGCTCAGGAGCGCCGACGGCTGGCGCTTCGATCCGGACCACGTCCCCGAGGAGGTGTGGAAGCGCACCGCGCTCCTGTGGCTCAACTCGCCGCACAATCCCACCGGTTCGGTTCTCGACCCCGCCGCCGCGGCGCGCGCCGTGGCGCTCGCGCGCCGGCACGGCTTCTGGATCGCGAGCGACGAGGCCTACGGCGACCTGTGGTTCGAGGGCGAGGCGCCGGGCACGCTGCTCACGCACGGCCTCGACAACCTGATCGCGCTCTACACGCTCTCCAAGCGCTCGGCGATGACCGGCTATCGCTCCGGGTTCGTGGCCGGCGACCCGCGGCTGATCGACGCGCTGAAGAAGTTCCGGCCCAACGTCGGCGTGGCCACGCCCGACTTCATCCAGGACGCCGCCATCGTCGCGTGGAACGACGACGCTCACACGCCGCGCACCCGCGAGGTGTACGCAGCCAAGCGGCGGCTCTTCCTGGAGGAGTTCGCGCGCCGCGGCTGGCGGATCGAAGCGTCGCAGGCCACGTTCTACCTGTGGATGCGCGCGCCGGACGGGAACGACGTGGGGTTCGTCGAGTCGCTCCTCCGGCTCGGGATCGTGACCACGCCGGGCTCGTACCTGGGCCCGGGGGGAGAGGGTTACGTGCGCTGGGCGCTGGTGCCGACGCTCCCGCAGTGCCGGGAGGCCATCGCGCGCCTCGGGCAGCTCGCAGGGGCCACGGCTTGAGCGCGCGGGCAGCCACGGACGCCTACCCGCTCGAACGCTGGCAGCGGACGATCGCCGAGGGTTACGCCGGCACGCGGGCGCTGGACGACGCCTCGCTGCGCGGTGCGGTCGAGGGCGCGGTGGCGGCGCTGGACTCGGGGGATGTCCGGGTCTGCTCGCCGCCGGCGGGCGGCGACGGCCCGTGGCAGACGCACGCCTGGCTGAAGCAGGCGATCCTCCTCTACTTCCGCATGCACGTGAGCGGGCCGCTCGCGGCCGGAGACCTCGAGTTCTTCGACAAGGTGCCGCCCAAGCGGAACCTCGCGGCCGCGGGCGTGCGCGTGGTGCCCCCGGGCGTCGCGCGCTACGGCAGCTTCCTCGAGCCGGGCGTCATCCTCATGCCGGGCTTCGTCAACATCGGCGCGCGCGTCGGCGAGGGCACGATGGTGGACACCTGGGCGACGGTCGGCTCGTGCGCCCAGGTCGGCCGGCGCGTGCACCTCTCGGGCGGCGTCGGGATCGGCGGCGTGCTCGAGCCCCCGCAGGCGGCGCCGGTGATCATCGAGGACGATGCGTTCATCGGATCGCGCGCCATCGTCGTCGAGGGTGTGCGTGTCGGCGCCGGCGCGGTCCTCGGCGCCGGCGTCGTGCTCACCGCCAGCACGACCATCGTGGACGTGACCGGGGCGAAGCCGTCCGAGTCGAAGGGATACGTTCCGCCGAACAGCGTGGTCATTCCCGGCTACCGGCCGCGAACGTTCCCCGCCGGCAAGTTCGGCGTGCCGTGCGCGCTCGTGATCGGCCGGCGGAAGCCCAGCACCGACTTGAAGACGAGCCTCAACGAGGCGCTCCGGGAGTTCGGCGTCGCGGTGTAATTGGTTCGCGGCGCGCGCAACGACCTGCCGCCCGCGCTCGTGCCTTCGTCACCACTCGATCCGACGATCACCTCCGCGATCGGCAGGGCGACCAGGCCCGAGAGCGCTCCCAGTCCCACGGCGCCGATCAGCGCGCTCGCGAGCATCTGAAAGCCGGGCAGCGCGCTCATCAAGAGCGTGAGGACGATGCCTCGTGCGGCCACAGGGCCCTCGTGTCGGGAGGTGGGACTTGCACGGCCGGCGAGACCGGCTCGCCGCAGCACTTTGCACGCATGCAGCGAGCCTACCGCGCGCCGGCCAACCCTGTGTCACCGTTGCCCTTGACCCCCTTCCTGACCGCGCCTAGACTTGGGTTCAGTGCGCTTACACCGGACACGAGGTTCGGAACGGAGCGTGTTCGGAGGCAACGACTTGGCGACCATCCGGCTGGAGGGACTGTCGGTCTTTGGCCATCACGGGGCACGCCCCTATGAGAAGGAGGCGGGGCAGCGCCTCGAGGTGGACCTGGAGCTCCTCCCGACGGACGATCGGGCGGAGTCCAGTGACAAGCTCGCCGACGCGGTGGACTATGACATGCTCTACCGTACCGTCCGGGAGGTGGTGGAGGAGCACAGCTACCACCTGCTCGAGGCGCTCGCGGCCCACGTCGCCGACACGATCCTCGAGCGGTTCTCGATCCGCCGCGTCAAGGTGCGGATCTCCAAGCAGAACCTCGGCTGGACCACCGGCGGCAGGGCAGTGATCGAGGTGACGAGGGAGCGGCAAGGTAAGGGAGCCTGAAGCGTGAAGGCATACATCGGACTGGGCTCGAACCTGGGCGACCGCGAGGCCAATCTCCGGCAGGCGCTGGAACACCTGGCGCAGGCGCCGGAGACGGCGGTCGTCCGCGCTTCGTCGCTCTACGACACCGAACCGGTCGGCGTCGAGGACCAGCCGCACTTCCTCAACGCCGTCGCCCAGCTCGAGACGCAGCTCCCGCCGCTCCAGCTGCTCTGGAACCTGATGTTGATCGAGCGCCGGCTCGGCCGCGTGCGTTCGCAGCGCTGGGGCCCGCGCACGCTCGACCTCGACCTCCTGCTCTACGAGGACCTGATCCTCGACGAGGACGACCTCCAGCTTCCGCACCCGGAGATGACCAAGCGGTCGTTCGTGCTGGTGCCGATGGTGGAGCTCGAGCCGCTGCTGGTGCACCCGGTCGCGGGTGAGACCATGCTCGCGCTCCTGCAGCGGCTCGGGGCCCGCCCGCTCGTGAAGCACGGCTCGCGACTCTGGAACTGACCCCGCACGTTGTTGTCCAAGGATGGCCTGACACGGCCGGGAGAGCGCGCGCGTGAGCGTCGGCGAGAACCGCTACCTGGTCATCGAGGGCGTGATCGGCGCGGGCAAGACGAGTCTCGCGCGCATGCTCTCCGACCGATTGAAGGCGCAGCTCGTGCTGGAAGAGGTCGAGGACAACCCGTTCCTCAAGGACTTCTACCGCGACCGCGATCGGTACGCGTTCCAGACCCAGATGCACTTCCTGTTCAGCCGCTACCAGCAGCAGCGGAACCTCCGGCAGACCGACCTGTTCAGCGATAAGCTGGTGGCCGACTACCTGTTCCAGAAGGATCGCATCTTCGCGAGCCTCAACCTGGTGGACAAGGAGCTGGGGCTGTACGAGCGTCTGGTCGGCTGGCTCGAGCTCGACGTGGTGAAGCCGGATGTGGTGGTGTACCTGCAGGCCAGCACGGAGACGCTCATGGAGCGGATCACCCGGCGCAACCGGTCGTTCGAGAAGGACATGGACAGGGCCTACATCGAGCGCCTGAACGACGCCTACAACCACCACTTCTTCCATTACACCGAGACGCCGCTGCTGGTCGTGAACACGAACCGCATCGACTTCGTGAACCAGCCGGACGACTTCGCGGACCTGTTGAAGCGCATCCTGTCGCACCGCCAGGGCACGATGTACTACACGCCCCTGGAGAAAGGCGGACCGGTATGAGTGGCGAGGCCAGGGTGGGCTCGGGCGCGCCGCGCGCCAAGATCACGGCCCCTGCGGTGGTGGCGCTGAAGCGCAAGGGCGAGCCGATCACGGTGGTCACCGCGTACGACTTCCCCACCGCGCGATTCGCGGACGAGGCGGGCGTCGAGATCCTGCTCGTGGGCGACTCGGTGGGCACGGTGCTGCTCGGCTACGACAGCACGCTTCCGGTGACCATGGACGACATGCTGCACCACACGCGCGCCGTGACCCGCGCGAAGCCGTCCGCGCTGGTCGTGGGCGACATGCCGTTCATGAGCTACCAGGGGAGCCCCGAGCAGGCGGTGATGAACGCTGGCCGCCTGGTGCAGGAGGGCGGAGCCGACGCCATCAAGCTCGAGGGCGGCGCGCGCGTGGCCGAGGCGGTGCGTCGCATCGTCGAGGCCGGCATCCCGGTCATGGGCCACCTGGGGCTCACGCCACAGTCGGTGCTCGCGTTCGGCGGGTACAAGGTGCAGGCGCGCGGCGAGGCGGACCAGGAACGCCTGATCGCCGACGCCCACACGCTCGAGGCCGCGGGCTGCTTCTCGCTCGTGCTCGAGGGCATCCCGGCGCGGCTGGGCGCGGCGGTCTCGCGCGAACTCCACATCCCGACCATCGGCATCGGGGCCGGGGTCCAGTGCGACGGCCAGGTGCTGGTGACGCACGACCTGCTCGGGCTCTACCACGGGCACACGCCCAAGTTCGTTCGGCGCTACGCCGAGCTCGGTGACGCCACCCGCGACGCGTTCGCGCGCTACGTCGCCGACGTGAAGGCGCGCCGTTTCCCCTCGGACGCGGAGAGTTACTAGGTGGCCAGGCCCCGCGCACGGACGCGCATGGCCCACGCGCGCTCCGTGGCCTCGCTTCGCCGAGCGCTCGCGCCGCTGCGCGCGCGTGGCGAGCGCATGGCGTTCGTGCCCACCATGGGGGCGTTGCACGAGGGGCACCTGTCGCTCATCCGCCTCGCCCGGCGCTCGGCGGAACGCGTGGCGGTGAGCATCTTCGTCAACCCGCTCCAGTTCGGCCCGCACGAGGACTACCGGCGCTACCCGCGGCCCACCGCGCGCGACCGCGCCCTGCTCGCCGCCGAGGGCGTCGACGTCGTGTGGGAGCCGGCGGTGTCGGACGTGTACCCGCGCGGCGACCGCACGCGCGTCCACGTCGACGGGCTCTCCGACGTGCTCGAGGGTGCGTCCCGCCCCGGGCACTTCACCGGCGTCACGACGGTGGTCGTGCGCCTGCTCAACGCCGTCCGCCCCGACGTGCTGTGGCTCGGCCAGAAAGACGCCCAGCAGGCGCTGATCCTCGAGCGCATGTGCGCCGACCTGCTGCTGCCGGTCGTGGTGCGGCGCGCGCCCACGCTGCGCGAGGAGGACGGGCTCGCGCTCTCGAGTCGCAACGCCTACCTCTCCCGCGCCGAACGCCAGCAGGCGGTGGCGCTGTCGCAGGGTCTGGCGGCGGCGTGGATCCTCATGCGCGGCGGCGAGAAGAACGCGCAGCGGCTGGCGTCCACGATCCGGCGCGAGTGGGACGGCTACCCGCTCGTGCGCGAGGACTACATCGCGTTCGTCCACCCGGAGACGCTCGAGCCGCTGAAGCACGTGCGCGGACCCGCGCTCGTCGCCGTGGCGGCGCATGTCGGGCCGGCGCGGCTGATCGACAACTTCCCCTGGACGCCGCGATGAGCGCCATGAGCAGGCGACATCCGGACGTCGCGGCCGTCGTGCTCGCGGCCGGCATGGGGAAGCGTATGAACAGCGATCTCGCGAAGGTGCTGCACGTGATGGCGGGAAAGCCGCTGCTCGCGCACGTGCTCGACACGCTCGACGCGCTGGGCGTCGCGCGCCAGGTGGTGGTGATCGGCCACCAGCGCGAGCGCGTGCAGGCCGCGTTCGCCGGCCGGCCCGGCATCGAGTGGGCGATCCAGGCGGAACAGCGCGGCACCGGCCACGCCTGCATGATGGCCGAGCCGCTCCTCGGAGCGTTCCACGGCACCGTGCTGGTGGTGTGCGGGGACACGCCGCTCCTGACCGCCCGCACGCTGGCGGCACTGCTCGAACGCCACGCCCAGTCCGGCGCGCAGGTGACCGTGCTCAGCATGCGGCTCGCGGATCCCACGGGCTACGGCCGCATCGTGCGCACGAAGGACGGGCGCGGCATCGAGAAGATCGTGGAGGAGAAGGACGCGGCGCCCGCGGAGAAGGCGCTGGACGAGGTCAACTCCGGCATCTACGCGTTTGACCACGCCGCGCTCTCCGGCGTGCTCTCGTCGCTCACCGCGAACAATTCGCAGCGCGAGTACTACCTCACCGACACGGTGTCCATCCTGCAATCGCGTGGCGCGAAGGCCGCCGTCTGGTGCGCGGAGGACGCGCGCGAGCTGCTCGGCATCAACACGCCGGACCAGCTCGCCGAGGCCGAGCAGGCGTGGCTGGCGATGCGCCGGGGGGCCGGGGCTTGAGGAACTCCCGGGCAGGCCGGCCCGCCCCGGGCAGGGCTCGCGGCGCTCCCGCTGCCGCCGGGCTCGACCGGTTGTGGGCGCCGTGGCGCATGGCCTGGCTCCGGAACGCCGGCGCGCCCGGCGGCTGCCTGTTCTGCCGCGTCGCGGCCGCACGCGCCGACCGGCGCGACCTCGTTCTCGCGCGCAACACGCACGCATTGCTCATGCTCAATCGATATCCCTACGCCAGCGCGCACCTCATGGTGGCGGTCGCGCGCCACGCCGGCCAGTTCCACGCGCTCTCCGCCGCCGAGCGGACGGACCTGCTCGAACTGGTCGCGCTCGCCGAGCGCGCGCTCGCCGCCGAGTACGCGCCGCACGGCGTCAACTACGGACTCAACGTGGGCCAGGTCGCCGGCGCCGGCTTTCCGGGGCACCTCCACCTCCACATGGTCCCGCGCTGGAGCGGCGACACGAACTTCATGCCGGCGATCGCGCAGACACGCGTGCTCCCGGAGGCGCTGGCCGAGACCTGGACGCGTCTCCGCCGCGCGATCGGCGCGCTGTCCGCGCCCTCGCGCACCTGGCGCACGCCCACATCACGTCGCACGACACCGGCAGGGAAGGGAGGAAGCCGCCATGGCGCGACGCGCCGGTAACGTCACCCGGGCAGCGCTCGTCCTCCTCTCGCTCACGGTCGCGGCCCTCGTCGTGTCGTGGGGCTGGACCCTGTTCGGGCCCGGCACACGTGCCGCGCGGCGCACCGGCCGGCACGTGGTCCGCGTCCAGGTTCTCAACGGCTCGGGTGAGCCCGGCGTGGGGACGCGGGTCGCGGCCTTCCTCCGGGACGGAGGATTCCAGGTCACGGACGTGCGGAACGCGGACCGGAGCGACTATTTCGCGTCGTTCGTGGTGGCCCGCCGGTCCGACCTTTCGCTCGCCGAGGAAGTAGCCCATTATCTGGGCGGGCCGCCGCTCGTCCGCCAGGAGTGGAGTTCCGATCTGGCGGACGTGTCGGTCCTCGTCGGGAGCGATCGCAGCCGGCTCCAGATGGAGCATTGATGTGCGAAGCCTGTAACGCGGAGGAGCTCAAGTGAACTTCGGTGGAACGGAAGTCATGCTGATCGTGCTCGTGATCCTGCTGCTCTTCGGACCGAGCCAGATACCCAAGATGGCCCGCGGCTTCGGCCAGGCGATCCGGGAGTTCAAGAAGGCGCAGCGCGAGATCGGGGAGGAGCTCGAGCGCGAGCCTCCACCCGCGCCGCCCGCGGCGCCGAAGAGCAACGAGAACAAGCCGATCCAGTGAGCGC
>CAYSWZ010000071.1:0-13764 GCA_964434945.1 uncultured bacterium
GCGCGCTGGCCAGGCCGGCGCGGGAGCGTCGTCGCCCGGCGCAAGGTCGCTCCCGTCCTCCTCGGGCTCGGGCTCGAGGAACCCGCCGCCCGGGACCCAGGTCTCATCGATGCTCGCTGCATCGGCGCCCGTCCCCGGTGCGCGCGGTGCGGGTGAAGGCGCGGAGGGTCGCGTCGCGGCCGCCGGCGGCCCTGGCCGCGCGGGTGAGCGCCCGGCGTTCGCACGCCCGGGCGTCCGTTCCGCTCGCGCACGGTCGGACCGATCACGCGGCCCCGCAGGACCGCTCCCGCCGGCGCGCGCGGAGGCCGCCTTCAGCCGGGCCACCTCTTCCTCGGACAGTTCGCGGAACATCCCGCGCGCGAGCGGGCCGAGCGAGAGCGGGCCATATCCCACGCGGTGGAGCCCGGTCACCTCGAGCCCGACGGCTTCGCACATCCGGCGTACCTGTCGGAACCGGCCTTCGCGGATCGTGATCTCGATCATGATCGCGTCGAAGCCGGGATCGATCCGCCGCGCGCGCGCGGGGCCGGAGACCAGGTCCTTGTGGAGCGGGTCGAACCTCACCCCCGTGCTGAGGCGGCGGAGCTGCTCGGCGTTCGGCTCCCGGCTCAGCCGGACGCGATACACCTTGGGTACGCCGTAACGCGGATGCATGAGCCGGTGCGCGAGCTCGCCGTCGTTCGTGAGCAGCAGGAGACCGCTCGTGTCCGCGTCGAGCCGGCCCACCGGGTAGACCCGCGCGCCGCGCGGCAGCAGGTCGCGGATCGTGCGGCGCCCCTCGGGGTCGTCGAGCGTGGTGATGACACCCACCGGCTTGTTGAGCACGAAGTAGACGGTGCGCTCTTTGCCTCCCAGGGGGCGGCCATTCACGGACACGCGGTCGCTCTCCTCGACCTTCGAGCCGACCTCGCTCACGACGCGTCCGTTGACCGAGACCCGTCCCTCCTCGATCAGCCGATCGCACGCGCGCCGCGATGCGATCCCGCGGTCGGCCAGGTACTTGTTGAGTCTCACGGCCACCGGGTGACCTCCAGGGGACGCCCATCGGGTGGATGGGCCCGGGTGAAGCGCAGCACCAGTTCCCGCTGCGCGGGGTATTCCGCGAGCAGCGCCGGCCGCTCCGCGAACTCCAAGTCCTCGTACTCGAATCCCGGGGAGACGCCGCAGCTGACGAGTGCGTAGGCGGCGCCCGGTTCAGGCTCGGCGGCGAACCACGTGCCGTGCGGCACCACCGCCTGCGGCGCGGACGCGCTCACGAGCAGTTGTCGCGCCCCTCCCCCGTCCAGCAAGTGCAGAACCATCGCCCCGCCCGCGTGGTGGCCCCAGACCTCGTCCGCCCGCAGCCGGTGGAAGTGCGAGCGCTCGCCGGCCGAAAGAAGGTAGAGGATGCTGGTCGCGAGCGCTCGATCGCCGGCGAACCGCGCCGGCAGCGCCGACGCCGGCATGCGCTCGGGACTGCGATACGTCTCGCGGAACCAGCCCCCCTCGGGATGCGGAGCCAGCGCCAGCGTGCGGATCCAGTGCTCCGCGCCGGCGCTCATGCGACGCTTGGCCCCGGGCTCAGCGCCCGTTCCGCTCCGTCAGCGTGGCCGAAGGCCGCCCGTCCCCCTCGTCGTCCTCGTCGTCTTCGGCGTCTTCCTCGTCCTCGTCGTCGTCGTCATCATCGTACTCGTCTTCGTCCTCGAACTCGTCCTCGGCCGCTTCCTCCGCGTCGGAGGCGACCGCGGCATCGCCGCTCACCTGGATCGCGGCCGCGTCGGTCTCGTCGTCCGCGGCGGGGCCGGCGGCGGCTCCCGACGACGGGCGGGCCGCGCCGGCGGACGTGAAGGCCTCGGCGCTCGCCGCGAGCGCGAGCGGCATGCCGTCGCCGTCCAGCTCCAGCATGTCGAGCTGCTCGGGCTCGCGTGCGGCGACGAGCGCGCGCAGCTCCTCGGGGCGCGGCAGCTCGGTCAGGTCGCGGAGCCCGAAGTAGTTGAGGAAGTCCGGGGTCGAGCCGTAGAGCAGCGGACGGCCGACCACGGTGGAGCGGCCCTTGATCGTGACGAGCGCGCGCTCGAGCAGCGTGGCGAGCGTGCCGCTCGAATCCACGCCGCGGATCGCCTCGATCTCGCTCTTCGTGACCGGCTGCTTGTACGCGATGATCGCCAGCGTCTCGAGCGCGGCGCGCGACAGCCGCATGCGGCGCTTGCCGCGCAGCATGCGCGCCACCCACTCGTGCTGCTCGGCCGTGGTGGTCACGATCCAGCCGCCGGCCATCTCGCGCAGTTCGACGCCGGCGGAGCGCGCGACGTACTCGTCCCCGAGTTCGCGCAGCGCCTCGGTCACCTCCTCGCTGGGCGCGTCGAGGGCGTCGGCGAGCAGGGCCAGCGTGAGCGGCTGGTCCGACGAGAACAGCAGCGCTTCAACCGCCGAGCGCAGGTGGAGCGGAGGCATCGGAGGCCAGCCTTTCGGGAAGTCGGGGCAGGATGAGGATGTCGTCGAAGTTCGCATCCTGGACACAGAGCACCGTGCCGAGCTTGATGAGCTCGAGCAGGGCCATGAACGAGACGATGATATCCATGCGCGCGACCGCGCGCTGCATGACGGTCGAGAACAGCAGCCGGCCCTCCTCGGCCACCGTGCGCGCGATCAGCGACATCTTCTCCTCGACGTCGTACGCCTCGGTCTGGACCGAGTACACCACCCGCTCGGGCGTGCGCGCCATGACGCGCTGCAGGGCGGCGATCAGGTCGAACAGCGTCGCGGGCGCGAGCGGCAGAGGACCGGCGTCGTCCTCGGACGGCGTCTGCCCGCGCTCGTGCAGCGAACGCCGCACGCCCTCGCGCGACTGGAGACCCTCGGACGCCTCCTTGTACAGGCGGTACTCGAGCAGGCGCTGCACGAGCTCCTCGCGCGGGTCGCCCTCGTCCTCCTCCTCGTTCGTGGACGGCAGCGGCAGCAGCATCTTCGCCTTGATGCGCATGAGCGTCGCGGCCATGACCAGGAACTCGCCCGCCACGTCGAGGTCGAGCAGGCGCATGAGTTCGATGTACTGGAGGTACTGCTGGGTGATGCGCGCGATCGGGATGTCGTGGATGTCGATCTCGTCGCGCTTGATGAGGTGGAGCAGCAGGTCGAGCGGGCCCTCGAACCGCGGCAGCTTGAACGTGACCCCGGGCCGTGCCGGGTGGACGAGCGGACCGCCGTCGCGATCGCGCGCGGCCGGGCTCTCCACGCTCAAGTCGGCCGGCACCCGCGCCGGCGCCGCTTCGTCCCGTTCCCGTTCCCCGGGCGCGCGCTCCTCGAGCACGGGCCGGCCGCCGCGTGTCTTGCTCACTCGGGTTCCACGACGGACTTGACGCCCATCGCGCTCCGCACCTCGTCCATGGTGTGCCGCGCCACCTCGCGCGCGCGGCGCGTGCCGTCGCGCAGGACATCGCGCACGGCGTCCGGATCCTTCTCCCAACGCAGCCGCCGCTCGCGGATGGGTCCGAGCGCCTCGCTCATCACCCGCGCCAGGTGCTGCTTGTCCGCCACGCATCCGAGCTGGCCCGCGCGGCACAGGGTCGCGATCGACTCGGCCTCGGGGGCGTTGAACTTGCGGTGATACTCCCACACCACGCAGCCCGGATGGCCATCATTTTCGTCCGCCTCGGGCCGGCCCGGGTCGTTCTTGCGGACCTTCCGCGGGTCCGTGTAGGCCTGCTGGATCTTGCGGGCCAGCTCGCCCGGCTCCTCCGCCAGCAGGATGGTGTTGCCGACGCTCTTCGACATCCGCTTGCCGTCCACCCCGCGCAGGCGTGCGAACGCCGTCACCTGCGGCTCCGGCTCGGTGAACACCGGCGCCCGGTCCCTGCAATAGACGAAGTTGAACCGCCGCGCCAGCTCGCGCGTCAACTCCACGTGCGGCACCTGGTCCTCGCCGACGGGGACGTGCGTGGCCCGGTAGAGCAGGATGTCCGCCGCCTGCAGCACGGAGTAGCCGAGATGGCCGTAGGAGATCGTCTGCTCGTCCATGCCGAGGTCGCGGATCTGCTCCTTCAACGTCGGGATGCGCTCGAGACGCGCCTTGGAGACGAGCATGGAGAGGAGCAGGTGCAGCTCCGCGTGCTCCTTCACCGCCGACTGGACGAACAGGACGCTCTTCGCCGGGTCGAGGCCGGCAGCGAGCCAGTCCAGCACCATGTCGTGCGTGTGGCTCTGGAGCCGCGCCGTGTCCTCGTAGCCGGTGGTCAGCATGTGCCAGTCGGCCACCATGTGGAAGTTGGTCCAGCCCGAGTCTTGAAGTCGGACCCAGTTCTCCAGCGCGCCCACGTAGTTGCCGAGGTGAATCCGGCCGGTGGGACGCATGCCGGAGAGGATGCGGCCCGTGGCGCTCGACATGGGCGATCCCTCGCGGTGGAAAGTGAAGGGCGCACACTATCGGACGCCCCCAGAGGGGTCAAGGATTCCGAGGTTCAAGTAGTACTTGAGGCTCGCGTGATTCCTCGCCCGGGGCGCCCCCCCCTCCGGCCCCACCGCCGTCACGTCCCGGACGGGAGCTTCCGCACGACGAGCAGCGTCAGGTCGTCGTCGAGCCCGCGCTCGCCCGCCCAGTCGAGGACCGCGGCCACGATGTCCTGGATCAGCTCGCGCGCGGTGTGCTCCGGGTGCGCGCGGACGAGGCGCTCGATCCGCTCGGGGCCGAACTGCTCGCCGTGCTCGTTCTCCGCCTCGGACACGCCGTCGGTGTACATCACGAGCACGTCCCCGTGGCCGATCGCGAGCGGGCGCTCCTCGTAGTGCGTGTCCTCCAGCACCCCGAGCGCCACGCCCCCGTCACTCAGCTCCTCGGTGCCGCCGTCGGGGTGCAGCAGCAGCGGCGGGTTGTGTCCGGCGTTCGAGAAGATGAGCACGCCGTTCCGGAAGTCGAGCACGCCGTAGAACGCGGTCACGAAGCGATCGCGCTCGGTGCTCTCGTGCAGCAGCTGGTTCACCTTGCGCATCACCGCCCGGATCGCGAACTCGTTCCGGATCTCGGCGAGCAGGCTCATGCGGAAGCCGGCCATGAGCAGCGCCGCCGGGATGCCCTTGCCGGAGACGTCGGCGATCGCCAGCCCCAGGCGCGTGTCGCTCACCGCGATGAAATCGTAGTAGTCGCCGCCCACCTCGTCGTGCGAGATGGACGTGCCCGCGAGGTCGAAGCCCGGGATGCGCGGCGCCGCGGCGGGCAGGAACGAGCGCTGGATGTCGCGCGCAATGGCCAGCTCCTTCTCGAGTCGGCGCCGCTCCACGCGCTCGCGCGCGGTGCGCGCGCGCTCGAGCGCCATCGCCGCCTGCACCGCGAACGCGCTCAGCAGCTCGAGGTGGCCGTCGTGGTAGACGTCAAGGTGATCGCTCTCCAGGTTGAACACGCCGACGACCCGGCCCTCGAACATCATCGGCGTGGCGATCTCGCTGCGCGTCGTGGGACGGGCCGCGACGTAGCGCCGGTCGTTCCGGACGTCGGGTACGATCACGCTCTCGCCGCTCTTCGCGACCCAGCCGACGATGCCCTGCCCGATCTGGAGATCGAACGCGGACTCGGACCCCTCGGGGTAGCCGTGCGCGGACACCATCTCCAGCGTCGCCGACTTGCGCGAGACGAGGTAGATCGCCGCGGCGTCGTAGTCGACGACCTGGCGCAGCGCCACGAAGATGGCCTCGACCACTTCCTCCAGCTCGAACGGCATGGCGAGCGCGCGTGTGACGTCGAGCAGCACGTCCTTCTCGAGCGCGCGCCGCTCGATCTCCTGCGACAGCAGCGCGTAGTCGAGCGCGAACGACACGCTCTCGGCCGCGACCTCGAGCCGGTCGAAGTCGGCGGCGGTGAACTCGCCGCCGCGCCGGCCGAGGCACTCGATGGCCCCGAACGGCTCGCCGCGGCGGTAGAGCGGCAGCACCAGCGCCGAGCGCCCCGCCTCGCCGTTCCCGGTTCCGGGCACGAGGCCGGGCGGGCGCGGGTCGTCCGGCCCGAGCCGCAGCGGTTCGCCGCTGCTCATCACGTACCCGGCCAGCCCCTCGCCGCGATTCTGCCGCAGCTCCCGCGGCGGGCCGCCCGCGTCCGCGAAATCGCGCGCCACCAGCCGGCGGCCGCCGCTCCGGGCCAGCCAGATCCGCACCGTCTCGCAGTCCACCAGCCGCCGGCATTGCCGGGTGGCGGAGCGCAGCAGGTCGTTGAAGCGCTCCGGCCCGGCGATGCCGTCGGGCCCGATGAGCGCCTGGGCCGAGATGCGGGGCAGGACCGGGTCCGCCGCGGAAACCGCGGGCGCGCCGGGAGTCGAGTCGGTGTTCACGGGCCGACGCTATCACGCGCACCGGGACGCGGCCAACGCCGGCGCGTCGCCGGAAACCCGAATCCGGGCGCGGGATGTTGCCGCGAGTCTCGACTCAAATCCCCCGAGCTTCCGGCCGATGACTCCCTCACGCGCTGCATTGTTCCGTGGATCGGAGTCCTTCATGGCGAGCGAATACAAACGACTCGGCGAGATGCTGCTCGAGGCGGGCCTGCTCACGCCACAGCAGCTGTCCGCCGCCATCGACGAACAGCGCAGGACCGGCACCCTGCTCGGTGCGACGCTGATCCAGATGGGACTGCTGCGCGAGCCCGAGCTGCTCGCGCTCGTCCAGCGCCAGCTCGGCATGCCGCTCGTGGACCTCGCCCAGATCGCGGCCGACGAGCAGGCGGTCGGCAAGGTCAAGGAGGAGCTGGCACGCCGCTACCTGGCGCTGCCGCTCGAGATCGAGGGCCGGAAGACGCTCGTGGTTGCGATGGCCGATCCGCTGAACCCGGCCGCGCTCGAGGACCTGCGCTTCCACTCGGGCCTGTTCATCCGCCCGGTGCTCGCCGCGCCGAGCCAGATCCTCGAGGCGATCGATCGCTATTACCACCTCGACAACTCGATGAACGAGGTGGTCCAGAGCATCATCCAGAGCGAGAGCGACATCGTCGTGAACGCCTACGACGAAAGCGAGGATCGCCAGGCCATCGACGAGCTGATGCGCGAGGCCGAGGGCCGCCCCATCGTGCGCCTCGCGAACTGGCTGCTGCACCGTGCCGTGGAAGAGGGCGCGAGCGACATCCACATCGAACCGGAGAGCAACGAGGTGGTCGTGCGGCTGCGCGTGGACGGCCTGCTGCGCGAGGAGCAGCGCCTGCCGAAGTGGACGCAGGGCGCGATCGTCTCGCGCATCAAGGTGCTCTCGAACCTCGACATCGCCGAGAAGCGCATGCCGCAGGACGGCCGCCTCGTGGCCGAGATCGGCGGCCGCAGGATCGACCTGCGCGTCTCGACCCTGCCGGTCACGGGGGGCGAGAAGGTCGTGATGCGGGTGGTGGACTCGAACCGCACCACGGTCCACCTCACCGACCTCGGCCTCAACGACTCCCACCTCAGCTCGCTCAAGCGATTCCTCGGGCGGCCGCAGGGCATCGTGCTCGTGACCGGGCCGACGGGCTCGGGCAAGACCACGCTGCTGTACGCGGCACTCCAGCACCTGCGTCACGTGACGCTCAACATCACCACCGTCGAGGACCCGGTCGAGTTCCAGATCCCGGGCGTGAACCAGGTCCAGGTGGACGAGAAGGCGAAGAAGACGTTCGGCAGCGCGCTTCGCGCGATCCTGCGCCAGGACCCGGACGTGATCATGGTCGGCGAGATCCGCGATCGCGAGACGGCGCAGATCGCGTTCCGCGCCTCGGTCACCGGCCACCTGGTGCTGAGCTCCGTGCACACGAACGACGCCGCCGGCGCGGTGACCCGCCTCATCGACCTCGGCCTCGAGCCGTTCATGGTGGCCAGCTCGCTCATCGGCGTGGTGAGCATGCGGCTCGTGCGCGTCATCTGCCCGCGCTGCAAGCAGTCGTACGAGGCGGACGCCGCGGCCCTGAACCGGTTGGGCGGCTCGACGACCGGCGAGGGGCACGTCACGCTGGTCCGCGGCGCCGGCTGTCCGAACTGCCGGCAGACGGGATTCACGGGTCGGACCGGGATCTACGAGATCCTCGAGATCAACGACGCGATGCGCCTGCACATCTCGCGCGGCATCTCCGATGCGGAGGTGCGGAAGCTCGCCGCCCAGGAGGGCATGCGCTCGATCGGCGAGGATGGGCTCGAGAAGGTGCTGGCGGGCGTGACCACGCTCGAGGAGGTGTCGCGCGTCGTCTACCTGGCCGAGCAGGGCGTGAAGGTGTGCGGCTCGTGCAGCACCGTCGTGTCGCAGGAGTTCGAGTACTGCCCTCAGTGCGGGCACTTCGTGGGCGAGCACTGCTCGAACTGCCAGCGCCGGGTCGAGCCCAAGTGGCAGTTCTGCCCGACCTGCGGCACCGCGGCGAAGCACAGCGCCGCCGAGCCCCGGAAGGCGCACGCGAAGACGCGGCTGCTCCCGCGCGACACACCCTCCGGCCAGTTCCGCCGCTCCGCCTGACGGCCGATCCGCCCGGCGCTAGACTGGGCGGCGTGACGACACAAGCTCTCCGTCCGCCGCGGCCCGTGCCGTGAGAGTGCGCCTCGCCGGACTGCTGCTCCTCCTCGGCGTGACCGGGCTCGTGCTCTGGCGCGCGGAGCTGTTCACGGTGTCGCGGCCCGGCGAGCGCCCGCTGCCGCTCGCGCGCATCGCGCGGGAGCCGCTGCCCGCGTTCGACGTCTCGCTGCCGGTCGTCCCGGTCGGCGTCGAGCGCCTCACCCCCGGCGGCGGGGCGCTGCTCGTTCACTACTGGGCGCCGTGGGAGCGCGACTCGCGCGCGCAGGTCCAGGCCCTCGACTCGCTCGTGCGCACGCTCCCGCCCGGCAGCGCGCGCGTCGCGGTCGTGTGCTTCGATCCCTTCCCGTCGGTGGCGCGCTATGCCGCGCGCCTGCGGCTCACCGTGCCGGTCATGCTCGACCTCCGCCGCTCGCTCCAGGCGGCACTCCCGTGCCCGAGCATCCCGTACACGTGGCTGCTCGATACGCGCGGACAGGTGCTCGCCCGGCAGCCGGGCGAGGTGGACTGGCTCGCGGCGGCGACGCGCGCACTCGTGCTCGAGGCCGGGCGCGCGAGCGCCGCGGACACCACGGCGCCATTGAGCCTCCGGCCGGAGGGCATCCGGCCCCGCGGGCGCGAGCCGTCCGGGCCGGGCTCAGCGCCCCCGGCTCAGGCGCCGACGGCGTCGGCGCGCGGCCGCGCGAACCAGCGCGCGAGGAGCGCGTACCCGCCGAACAGCGCCGTGCTGTAGAGCACGTCCGAGGCGAGCGTGTTGCGGAAGAACGGCAGTGCCGCGACGTAGCAGGCGACGAAGCCCGCCCAGGTGCGCGGGTAGTACCCGCTCGCCCACATGCCGAAGTTGGAGAGCGCGAAGAACGCGAGCGAGCTGGCGAGCACCGCGCCCGCGACGCGGCCGAGCGTCCGGCGCCGCGCGAGCACGCGGGAGCCGATGAGCAGACAGGCGCCGAACGCCAGGTAGTTCCACAGCATGCCGACCGGATTGTAGAAGCCGAGCACCAGGTCGGACACGAGCAGTGCCGCGAGCGGCACCAGCCAGCCCACGCGGCGCCCGGAGAGGGCGCCCGCGAACAGGCCGATGGCGGCGACCGGGGCGAAGTTGGGCGGGTGCGGCAGCAGCCTCGATGCCGCGGCCAGCACGATGAGCACGAACACCATCACTGGGGCCTCCCCGGAAAGGTCACGCGCGCGGGCGCGCGTGGCGCGACGAGCAGCTGCCGGCGACGATACGATATGGTGGAGCTGAACGGGATCGAACCGTCGACCTCTTGCATGCCATGCAAGCGCTCTCCCAGCTGAGCTACAGCCCCACCGAAACCCTTGGGACGGAAGGGTGTACACCAGCCCGAGCGCACGCGTCAACTGCGGCGCGGTGATTTCGCGCGGCACCCGTGATCAGCGCGTCAGCTCCTTCTTCATGGCGTGCTGCGCGATGTCGCCACCCGGCAGCATGCGGACCTCGAGCGCCCGCAGGCGGACCGCATCGCGGTCGTGGACCGCGGCCAGCGAATCGAGCTGGAAGTAGCGGTCGAGCGCGGCGATGGATTGGTCCTGCCGGTTCTCCTCCGCGAGCACGAACGCCCACCTCCGCCACGCGGTCGCCGAGCCGGGCGCGAGCAGGCGCGCGGCGTACGCTTCGACCTGGCCATCGACCGTGTAGCGGACGTCCCGGAGCATGAGGTCGGCGCACAGCGCGTGCACCTCCGGATCGTAGACGTTGTCGCGCAGGCCCTGCTCCACGCTGAGGAGCGCCCCGAGCGAGTCCCGCCCTGCGAGCTGCGCCCGCGCGCGGCGCAGCGCGCCCGATGCGTCCCCGCGCTGGGCGGGCCGCCCGCCGCCGAAAAGCGTGTCCGCGCGCGCGCGGTCGCCGCGGTCGAGCGCCACCAGGCCCGAGAGGTAGGCGCACCCGAGCGCGGTCTCGCCGTTCTCGCGCGCCGCCTCGAGCGCCGCCTCGGCGATGTCGAGCCGGCCGTTCATGACCTGCCCGAGCGCCGTGCTCATGAACACGCCGCGCTCGTGGGTGCGGTCGATGAGCCGCCCGGTCGGCTGGTCGAAGAAGAACACGCGCCACGGCCCGCGCGCCATGCGTTCGTGCGTGAACTGCGAGAGGTAGTAGCCGAGCAGCGTCGAGTCGCGGTACACCCCGCGCACGAGCGGCCCATCCGCGACCTGGAACGACGCGAACGACGGCAGGCCGGCGAAGAAGAACGTCGTGCGCGGCGGCGGATGCGGCACCTGCCGGCGCAGGTCCGCGACGCAGCGCGAGATGACGCGCATCCCGCGCTGGAGGTAGAAGCGGTTGACGTGCGACTGTCCGGACCACGACGCCGGCGCGGTGGCGAACTCCTCGAGCCCGCGCGCCTGCGACGAGGCGAAGCCGGCCGCGACGAGCAGGGCGGCAGCTGCAGGCGCGCGCCAGCGCAGCTTCGAGAGGGTCGCCCCGAGCGCGAGCCCGACACCCGCGATCGCGAACAGGAAGTAGTAGGCGCTCCACACCGGCGCGACCGCCGCCACCGGCAGCGCGCCGGCGAGCGCCCAGACGAGTCCGGCGCGCACCGCGTGCGCGGGATCCCGCGGCCGCTCGCGCGCGACGGCGACGGCCTCCCGCGCCGGCACGGGCGTCGTCGCCGCCGGTGCCGCGGCGCGTCGCGCTGCACGGCCGGGCCGTTTCACGGGCTTCGCCGCCGGCCGCGCGGCGGGCGCCGGCGCGACGAACCAGACTGCCGCGCCCGCCACGAGCAGTGCGAGCAGGCTCGCGGCCCCGGGGTCGGTGAAGCGGGCGAGCGGCAGCGCGCCGGTCTGCCACTCGAGCCCGAGCGCCACGCGCACGAGAAGGAGCGGCGCCACGAACGGTCCGAGCGGCGTGAGCGCCATGCCGGTGCCGTGCGCGCCGCGCCGCGCCATGGCCCACGCGGCCACGGCGAGCCATGCGACCACCGCGAGCGCGAGCGGCCAGGCGCGGCGCGCACGCACCTTCCAACCCCCCGGCGTATCGTCGAGCGCGATCGCCGCCAGCGGTGCCAGCACCACCGCCTCCTTGGCGAGGAGCGCGAGGAACATCAGCAGCGCGGACAGCGCCCGTCGGCCGTTCACGTGAAACATGAGGGAAGCCAGCGCAAGTGTCAGCGACAGGAGTTCCTGGCTCCCGGACACCCACAGCACCGGCACGTCGCCGGCGTAGTGGACCGCGAGGTACGCGGCCGCCACAACGCCCGCGAACGGCCCCGCGACGCGACGTGCGAGCAGCGCGAGGAGCACGACCGAGGCGACGAGGCACCCGAGGTTCGCCGCGTGGAACACGAGCGGCGACTCGCCGCCGAGCCGCGCGAAGAACCAGAACCACACCTGGCGGCCGAGCGGCCGGAAGAAGTTCCCGAGCGGGTCGGGAGACGAGAGGATGCGCGTCAGCGAGTGGAATCGCACCTGGTCCAGGAACAACCAGTCGTCCGCGAAGAACGGGGCACCGAGCGAGTCGGCGTGCGTGAGACACGCCGCGATGGCGGCGGCCAGCACGCCGAGCGGGAACGAGTGACGCTTCAAGCGACGGCGAGCCGCAACGCCGGCGCGGCGGCCGGCCAGGCGGCGCGCGCATCTGCGAGAACCTTCTCGTCCATCCTGGCCGCCTCCTCGAGTCCGGGCACGGGTCTCCCGGCATGCTAGTGGGCGACCGGAAAACTGCCAACATCGTCCTGACCTTCCCCCGGCGCGGTTGCGCTACTCTGCCGGCGTGAGTCCGGACCGCAGACCCGTCTTCCATGACCCGAGTGGCCGCCGCATGCGCTGGACGCTGCGCGTGGCGGTCGCACTCGGGGCTGCGTTCCTCGCGCTCGCCGTCATCTTCCTCCTGAGCCTCGTGGCGGTGCCGGTGCTGCCGCGAACGCTCGGGCTCTCGGAGCCGGTGCGCCGCGCGCTCCGCCCTCACCTGCCCACGCCCGTCGGCCGGGACACCCGGCTCTCGGTCTTCCTCCTCCAGCGGACCCGCCAGCGGCTGCTGCGCCAGTTGGCGCACGACCAGCAGGACACGCTCCGTCGCGCGCTCACGGCGCGGTCGGCCGGCCCGCCGCCCATCGTGGCCGCGTTCTACGCCACCTGGCAGGAGACCGGGCTCCACTCGTTACGCGCGAACGCCGACCGGCTGACGCACCTGTTCCCGCTCTGGCTCGGGCTCTCCCCCGATGGCGGGCACCTCACCACGCGGGATTGGAACATCGAATCCACCCCGCACAACCTGGACGTGCTCCGGCTCGTGCGACAGCACCAGCTCAAAGTGATGCCGGTGCTCTCGAACGCGCACGACGGCTTCTTCGACACCGCGCTCGCCCACCGGTTGCTCGTGGACCCGGCGCGGCAGAACTCGCTGGCGCTGGAGCTCGACGGCTGGCTCAAGGCGCACGGCTTCGCGGGTGTGAACCTCGATCTCGAGAACCTGGCCGAGGCCGACGTGGGACGCGTCCCGGCGCTCCTCGCCCGGTTGCACCGCGTGCTCGCACGCTCGCACCTGGTGGTGAGCTTCGACCTCGAGGCCGAGGGCAACGTGCCCGATGCGGGCGCGGTGGCGCGCGCCTGCGACTTCATCGTGCTCATGGCCTACGACCAGCACTACATGGCGGGCGAGGCCGGCCCGCTCTGCGGCCTCGAGTGGTATCGCGAGGTGCTCGACCGCACGCTGCGCGAGGTGCCGGCGGAGAAGGTCGTGCTCGGGATCGGCAACTACGCCTACGACTGGACGAATCGCAAGGCGCCCGCCGATGCGCTCTCGTACCAGGAGGCGCTCTATCTCGCCTCGGACAACCACCCCGAGCGCACCCCCGAAGAGGTGGTGGACTTCGACGAGACCGCGCTCAATCCCACGTTCGAGTACGAGGACGAGGTCGGGAAGACGCACGAGGTCTGGATGCTCGACGCCGTCACGGCCGCCAACCAGCGCACGCTGGCGCACGCGCGCGGCGTGCGCGGGTCGGCCCTGTGGGTGCTGGGCGAAGAGGACCCGGCGGTCTGGAGCATGCTCGACCGTCATCGCCCGGACGTGATGCCGGACTCCTCGGCACTGGCGCGCACCTCGTTCCCCTACGACGTCGAGTTCCAGGGCGACGGCGAGCTCCTGACCGTGGCCGCCCTGCCCCAGCCGGGCGAGCGTGCGCTCGAACGCGACCCCACGACCGGCCTGTTCACGGACGAGTCGTACCGCCGCTACCCGACCTCCTACATGATCCAGCGCCACGGTTTCCGCGACTCGTGCCTGGCACTCACGTTCGACGACGGGCCGAGCGAGGACTGGACGCCGCG
>CAYSWZ010000072.1:0-4841 GCA_964434945.1 uncultured bacterium
CGTCGCGATCTGGCGGCTCCGCGTGATCGACGGGGAGCTCTACGGCGCCGGCGAGTTCCGGCTCCCCGACAGCAGCATCGTGGAGACGGTCGCGCGGTACGTCGCACCCGACTGGCAGCTGCTCGGGTCCGGCTCGAACAACTCCGTGTTCGAGGGTTATCAGGGCCAGCTCTACCAGGGCGGCAGTGGCATCGTCCACGGGCATCTCGCGCACAATCTCTCGCGACGTCCGCTGCCGGCTCCTGTGCTCGGGACGCCGCCGTTGCGTCCGAGCCGGGTCGCGCTCACGGTCGGTCCCAACCCGGCGCAGACGACGACTCACTTCAAGTTCGCGCTGCGCTCGGCGGGCTCGGCACGGCTCACGATCATCGACCTCGCCGGTCGCGATGTCGCGACAGTGGTGAACGGTCCGTTGGGAGCGGGTCCGCACGACCTGCACTGGGCGTCGCCCTGCGCACCCGGCGTCTATTTCGCCCGGCTGCAGGCGGACGGCGTCAACGAAGTGGTGCGTTTCGCGCGGCTGGGACCGGAGTAAGCAATCGCGAGCGCGCGCCCGCAAGTCGTTGCGAACGGCCGACGGTTGACGCGATGCGCCGGTGGCGGCCAGCTCGACTTCGTCCCTAAGATCCGCTGGGCGCAAGCCCGTGCAGGTTCGAGTCCTGCTCCCGGCACTGAGTCAGCAGGCGTCGGCCGGGGTCGCGGTGGCTGGCTGCGCCAGTCTTGTGCTATTCAGGCGCACTTCCAGTGCGGCAGAACAATAGACTTGCTCTGGAAGCCAATCCCAGCACGGTCGCACGTGGTGCGTCGCGCACCCGCGAGACCCGCCGGAGTGTTGTGGACGAATCAGAGGTGAACGATCAGTGGGAGGTCTGGCCTCAGATCGCGAGTCGCTCCCCTGGCGCCCCCATCGAGCGTGATTTCGATCAGCCAGTGAGACGCGGAACCGAACAAGACTGGACCGTACCGCGCAGCGAGCTGGGTGGTGGGCGTCAGCCCGGAGCGTGGACCGGACACCTTCACGCGAGTGATGCGTCGGGCACCGTTCGGGTGATCAAACGTTGCCAGCTGGGACAGTCGCTGGCGTTCGGCGTCCGAATCCGGCTTGCCGTTGGCGGCCATCATCCGGGGCACGATCCAGATGCGCGGTCCGAGCGTGTCATCGGCGGGCGAGACGATCTCGAGCTTCGCCCCGGGACGCATCCACGGCGCGCTCACCGCGCGCGTCGGGAAGGGCAGCGAGTCCGGGCCGCTCGGCGTTCGTCGGAGTCCCAGCCCGAATGGCGACCAGCCGCTCATGCGCCACTCTCCCATTCGTTCAAAACGCGCTGCGACTTTCTCGAGACCAGGCGCGACGCTGACGCTGTCCTCGCGCCACAGGAGCTCGAGGAAGGAGTTCGCGAATTCGAATGTGATCGAGGCGGTGCCTTGCCCGTCGTGGTGGTTCACATCGGGGGAGAGTCGAAATCCCGCACGCTCGAGGGCCACCCGTTCAGGGGCGCCGGGCGAGACGCAGATCATCACGTGATCGAGTTCGAGCGGTCGTGAGATCTGGGATGGACTGGCGGGATGGGAATGTTCGGAGGCGAGCCGGGTGTCCGCAGACGCAGTCACTTCGCCGGGCGCCAGGCCCGCGATGGAGATCCCGATCCATGCAGTCAGCTTGAGTATTTCTGACGCGTACTGGCGCATCGTTCCCCCTCGGCGTTCGTCGGCCGACAGGTCTGACATCCGCGCAGGCAACAGGGTTGGACAAGATGTTCGACTGCCCAAGTTGCCGCGGGCATTTCCCAGAGAGCACCCTACATGTCCCCACGTCCCCGATGCGTGCGGTCTCTGCGGGGAGAGCATCCGAGGCGACAGGGCCGGGGTCAGCCCCTAAGATCCGCTGAGCGCAAGCCCGTGCAGGTTCGAGTCCTGCTCCCGGCACCAGATCCGGCAATTCGTTGGTCTATCGGCCCCGCGCAACGGAGGGAATGGATGCCGTCGTCGGACCCGCATCGCGGGCGGCACGTTCACGGGAGCAGGTCACACGTGCGCCAACCACCGGCAGGCATGCAATCCATTCGAGCGCTCGCGCGAGCCGCGATCGCAGCGGCGCTCCTCCCGCTACTCCCCGCCGCAGCCAGACCGCAGTCCGCCTTCCCCAAACTGTTCCTGTATGCGGCCACGAGAGGCAGCGGTTGGCCGATCATCAATGCCAACGGCAGCGTGAACATGCAGGTGGCGAAGCGCATCTCGCGCTACCAGCTCCTCACGCTCAACAGCACGCCCTTCTTCGACCTGCGGCCCGGCATCGTCGACACGATCCGCGCGATGAACCCGGCGATCAGGATCCTCTGCTACGACCTCTACGGCCAGCGCTTTCCCTTTGCCACCGCCGGGACCAACTGGAAGGCGAAGTGGGACGCGGTGAACATCAAGAACGGAACGCTGTTCGGGCTCGACAGTGTCGCGTTCGTCAATCCCTCGAACCCGTGGCCCAACTTCGGCTGGCCCAGGATCGCGGCGAGCCTCGACTCCATCGTGATCGTGAACGAAGTGCGCCGCGGGCACGGCGACGGCGTGTTCGTGGACATGATCGACGGCCCGATCTCAGGGCTGAGCAGCGACACCGGCTCGCACCCGGACTGTGGGCGTGCCGGCTTCGCCAGCACGAGCGATTTCGACAGCGCGAGGACCGCCGCTATCGTCGCGTTCGCGAACCTGCTCCACGGGGAGCTGAAGCGTCCGATCGTCGTCGGGAACGGCATCATCCCCGACACGCTCGCCCCGAAGATCTGGGACGGCTTCATGTTCGAGGGTTGGCCTTTCATGCGCGGCTTCGCGGCTGGACTGCCCGTATACCGGGCCTCGGGTGAGTACGCGACCATCGCAACGTATTGCTCGACCTGCAGCGCCTCGGGCGACGGCACGCAATACAACGCCGCAAGCGCGCGCGAAGTGAGGCTCGGCCTCGGCTCGGCATGCATGGGCAGCGGCTACGCTGGTTTCAGCCGAAATCGTGACCTGCCGAGGTCGGGCAGCACGTACCTCGACTGGTGGTATGACGAATACAGCGTGACGCCCGTGGAAGGCGCGTCGGCCGGGGGCGTCTCGGACAGCACGGGCGCACACGTCGGCTGGCTCGGGAGACCGATCGAGGATGCCCGCCAGGAGCCGGGCGGGGCGTGGCTCCGGCAGTTCGAGCACGGGATCGTGATCGTGAACGGGACGCGCCTCGCCGTGAACGTGGACGTCGGGAACGAGCGCCAGTACCGGCGCATCCGGGGCGTAGTCGACCCGGGCACCAACAACGGCGGTGTCTCGGGGCAGCTCGTGAACATTCCCGCCGCCGACGCGCTCTTCCTCTGCCTCATACCCGGTCCGGGCGGCCATTGAGCACGCGGAGCACGCGTGTCGAGCGCGCTTGACGAGGAACGGCCACGGCCGGAGGCTGTACGTCCCCATCGGAAAGCGAGTGACCCATCCATGACCCGCCTGCCTGCCGCGCTCGCGGCGCTCCTCTGCATCGCGACGCCCGCCCTCGCGACGACGATCACGATCGGTCCGAGGCTTGGCACCACCGTTCCCAACCTCACGGACGGCGGTACCGAGGTCTCGAATGGGTTCAGCTCCCGCGTCGCGCCTTACGGGGGGTTCTTCGTCAACTGGGCGATGCGCCCGGGATGGTCGCTGCAGGCGGAGGTCAACCTGGCGCCGCAGGGCGGCAAGCGTGACGGGATGCAACCGATCACCGGCGACGTGCCCGGCCTGACGCTTCCGCAGGGAACGACTCTCTATGCGGACTACAACAACACGGTCAAGCTCGACTACATCGAGATCCCGGTCGTCGCGAAGCTGGAGTCCTCCGGCACCGTTCGCTGGTTCGCGATGGGAGGGCCGTTCGTGGGATTCCTGATCTCGGCGAAGACCGTGACGTCGGGGACGAGCCGGATCTACTTCGATCGCGCCGGAACCCAGGAGGTCATGGTGCCGCCGCCTCCGGATCCGAACGCCCAGCCACTCGGCCCGCAGAGCCTCGACGCGACGACGGACGAGAAGTCGAGCCTGCACACCTTCAACTGGGGAGCGCAGTTCGGCGTGGGCGCGGAGCGGACCGCCGGGGCCGGCGACGTCTTCCTGGAAGTTCGCGGCGGGATCGGACTCGCCAATATCCAGAAGGATCCCGCGGACGGCCGGAGTCACACGGGGGCGCTGGTGGTCGCGCTGGGGTACGCCTGGCGGGTGAGGGAGTAGACGACCGCGGCGGATTGCCGTGTGACCCTCGTGCCCGGCGTCCTGCGATCGGGGCGGTGCTACGCTCGTCATGGCCAGCGGACGGCATGTCGCGTCCACGGAGCGGGATCCTCGCGAACGGCGATGTCTACACCTGGGCCGATCGCTGGATGACCCGGGGCGACATGCTCGCGAACGTATTGTCCGTCACGTCGCCAGCGCGGGGGAGCGGCCTCGCGCTGGAAGTCGAAGCGAACGCGACCCTGCGAAGCATTGCGGCCGACTACCGGGTCGGGCGGGAGACGCAGGTGGACGTCGAACTCCTCGACGCGCACGGGAACGTGCTCCAGCAACAGACGGAACACAGCGTCCCACCGGGTAAACACCAGGTGGTGATCGCTCTCGACTCGGGCGACCGTCGGCTCGAGCCCGGAACCTACTTCGTTCGCGTGCACGCCGGCGCGGAGGTCGAAACGACGAAGGCGATCGTCCTCCGCTAGCTAGAGCCTGAACCCCGCGGTCACGCCGAGCGTCTCGCCCGTGATGCCGCGTGCCTCGTCGGACGCGAGGAACAGCGCGGTGGCGGCGATCTCCTCCGGGCCGAGCATGCGCTTGAGCGCGGTCGG
>CAYSWZ010000073.1:0-102438 GCA_964434945.1 uncultured bacterium
AACGGCCGCCCGGCGTAGACCCGCAGCGTCTCGAACAGCCCGCCTCCGTCGCGCGCACCGCGATCGAACACGCTCACGGCGGCGTCCTCGCCGCGCACGAGGTGGCCGTTCAACCACACCGCGCGCTCGGGGATGCGCGCACCGGAGGGCAGGTGCAGGGGCATGCGCGCGAGCCTAGCAAACCCAGCGCCCTATCGGAGCAGGACGAGCTTCCCGTGCACGTGCGCGTCGCCCGCGACCACCTCGTAGAGATAGACACCCGGGCTCAGGCCCCGGCCGTGGAGCGGCAGCTGATGGCGGCCGGCGGCCTGTGGCGCGTGGTCCACCAGCGTGCGCACGATCCGGCCGCTCAGGTCGTAGAGCCGCACCGTCACCTGGGCCGCGGAGGGGAGCGCATACTCGAGCAGCGTGTCGCCACGGAACGGGTTCGGCAGCGCGCGCGCGGCGAGCCGCGCGCCGGGGCCGGCGGGAAGTTCCGGCGCGTCCGCGAGCGGCGGGAGCGCTCCCGCGACGCCGATGTCGGGCCTCACGCTGTAGCGCGGGCCGTCGAGCGAGGTGTTCACGCCGCTCATGCGCTGGCCGCGGCCGATCGCGGCGCTCGTCGGCAGCACGGACCAGTCGAACCGGGCGGAGTCCACGAATCCGGGTGCGGCGCGGACGCCGTTCGTCTCCCAGTGGAGGCCCGACTGGAGCGTCGGGAACGAGTACTGCTTGCCGCCCCACGCCGCCAGGTCCCAGGTGCTCAGGGAATCCATGAGGTCGTAGTTGAAGTCGTTCGTCACCGGGCTCGCGTTGCTCGGTCCCCAGATCGTGTAGCCGTAGTACTTGCCGCGCGCCACCAGGATGTTGTTCCGGAAGTGCACGTTGTCCACCGGGCCGCCGGGCGAGCCGTCGACCGCCCAGCCGCCCGCGTTCGAGCACGCGAACGTGTTGTGGACGTACCAGGTGATCGCGCGCGTGCCGCTGCCCACCTTCACCCCGCCGCCGCGCGTGTTCACGACGGTGTTGTAGAACACCCACGTCGGACCGGTGTAGGTCGGCACCTGCGAGATCCCGTGCCCGGCGTCGCGGATGGTGTTGCCGAACAGCAGCGTGTTGATGCAGTGGCTGGTGTCCAGCTCGATGGCGTCGTCGGTGATGTTGGTCAGCGTGTTGTACGCGATCTCGTTCTGCGACCCCCAGGTGGAGTCGCGCGGGCCGGCGACGAGGTCCCCGGGTCCCAGCTCGATCCCGTTGAATCCGCCGGTGATGACGTTGTCGAACACGTTCGCCGCGCGCGACAGCACCGTGATCTCCCCGACGTGCTCCTCGGCGCGCCCCTTGCCGGCGCCGTACGTCATCTGGCCCACGGTGAGCCCGTCCACGATGCAGTGCGCGATGGTCACCGAGTCCGCGCGCTGGCCGATCGCGTTGTGCACCACGTAGATCGCATCGGTGTTCAGCCCGTAGAAGCGGCACGAATCCACCACCATCCCGCTCGCGGTGCCGCCCGCGCCCGCCGAGATCCCGTGCCCGAACAGCGGCGGGTCGGGGTTCGCGGGGTGCCCGGGGTCGCCGGTCACGCCCCCGGCGAACCGCAGCGTGAGGTTGGCGATGCGCCAGTTGCGGCGGCGGACGTCGATGAGGTCGTCGAGGTAGCCGGTGTGCAGCGTGAGCCCGGCCGGGCTCTGGCCGTTCCGTCGCTTCACGTAGAGCGAATCGTTGCGCCAGAACCAGCCGGACAGCTCGCCGGAGTTCGTGGACCACGGGACCCCGATGTAGGTCGAGTCGTCGAGCACCGCCCGCACCGAGGTCTTCCGATGCACGTACTCGCCCCAGCCGATGACCAGCAGCTGCGTCGAGTCGCCGGGGCTCGAGCCGGCGAGGCTCCCCGGGAACCGCGTCACCCAGGTGGAATCCTGCACCAGCGTCCATGCCAGCGGATGTCCCGGGGCCCACATCCCCGTTTCGACGAGCGGATTCGCGCCGCAGAGGATGGTCGAGTCACGATCGGTGCCGTCGCCCTCGAGGAAGTGGTGGTCGCCGTCCGAGCCGAAATCGAGCGTCAGCCGCTCGTGGTATTCCCCCGGTGCGACGAACACCCCGCCGTTCCGGCCCGCGTTCGGGGACGCCGCGAGCGCGGAGAGCGCGGCCCGGATGGTGCGCTTCGGCCCGGACACGCCGCTGCCGAGTCCGGGTATCGTGCCGTCCCACGCGTCGTCCCCGGTCCGCTGGTTGACGTAGAAGACCGGGCCGGTCGCGACCAGCGGCCGGATCGCGTCCACCCGGGCGAGTTGCAGCGGCGTCGTGAAATCGCCGCCCGCGTCGCGTCCCTCCACGTACCAGTAGGCCGTGCGCCCGGGGGTCATCCACAGGATGCGGCCCTCGTGGATGTTCGTGCCGACCCGGCGCACCAGCACCATACCGGTGTCGTACGCCGGGTTCTCCTTCCACTTCTGGAAGATCCGCAGCACCGCGCTGGAGTCGTCGTCCCCGGAGACGATCGCCTGGACAGCCACCGAAGTCAGGTTGGGCTCGCGGCGGAGCGTGATGTTGCTGATGCCCTTTCCCGCGAGCGCCGACGAGGGGAGCGCACAGGGCAGGACCAGCAGGAGCGCGGTGAGCGCGACGCGCGGGCGGAAGAAGCCATCCATGGTCGATCCTCTCGCGAACGGCGGCGTGGGATGGAAAGTGTACGACATCCCGTCCGCAGGAAGGACGAACTTCGACGCGGCGCGGATCCCGGAGCGGATGAACCCCCGGTCTCACGAATCAGGTCAGTCGCACCTCGCCCACGACGCGCCCGAGCGCGAGGCGCAACCCCTCCGCCTTGTCGAGCGACTCGCGGTACTCCGCGTCGGGATCGCTGTCCGCCGTGATGCCGCCGCCGGCGCTCCAGTAGACGGCGTCCGGGGTCGCGGTGGCGGTGCGGATCGCGATGCTCCAGTCCGCGTCGCCGTCCCAGCCGATCCAGCCGATCGCGCCCGTGTAGAGGTGCCGGCGCACGGGTTCGAGAACCTCCAGTACCTCCATGGCCCGGATCTTCGGTGCGCCGGTGATCGACCCCCCCGGGAAGCAGGCGTGCAGCAGGTCGAACGGCCCGAGCCCGGCCGCGAGCGTGCCGAGCACGGTGCTCGTCAGGTGCCAGACCTGGGGGAAGCGTTCGAGCACGCACAGCTCGGGTACGCGCACGCTCCCGGTCTCGCACACGCGGCCGAGATCGTTCCGCAGCACGTCCACGATCATCACGTTCTCGGCCCGGTCCTTTCCACTGGCCCGCAGCTCCGCCGCCAGCCGCAGGTCCTCGTCCGGTGTGCCGCCCCGCGGGCGCGTACCCTTGATCGGGCGCGTCTCGACGCTGGCGCCCCGGCGGCGGAGGAAGAGCTCCGGGCTCGCGGACAGCACGACGTGGTCGCCGAGGTCCAACGTGGCGGCGAACGGCGCCGGCGACACCTCGCGGAGCGCATCGTCGAAGGCCAGCACGTGGGTGTGCGCCCGCGGCAACGGCAGCCGCCAGCGCTGGGAGAGGTTCGCCTGGAAGATGTCGCCACGGCGGATCGCCTCGCGCACGTCCTCGACCGAGCGCCGGTAGCCGTCCGCGGTGAACGTGCTGCGCGCGGATCGGGGCGCGCGCGCGGGCGGTGGCGGAGTGGCCGCCGGCGGCGACTCGAGCCGTGCGCGGAACTCCTCGAGCCGCCGTGCGGCGCGCGCGGCACGCGGGCCCCCGTCGGCGGGCAGGCCGGTCGAAAAGAGCCAGGTCCGGCCGCTGTCGTGATCGTGCGCGCCGGTCACGTCGTAGAAGCCGAGCACGCAATCGGGGAGGCCGAGGTCGTCGCGCGCCCGCTCGGGGAGGCGCTCCAGGCGGCGGCCAAAGTCATACGCCCAGTAGCCCACCACGCCGCCCGCGAACGGCACGCCGAGTTCCCACGCCGTGGCGTTGCTCGGTGCGGCGAGGGCGGCGGTGCGGAACGCCTCCCGCACCGCCGGGGTATCGCCGGCACGGAGGCTCGCGAACGGGTCGGCGCCGAACAGCGTCCAGCGGGCGCGCCGCGGGATCGCGCCCGGATTGGGGAGCGAACTTCGGAGCGCGAACGCGCCCGGCAGCCCGGCCAGCGCGCGGAGCGGGTCGGCTGCCGGGAATACCTCGACGGCGAGCACGGAGGAATGCGTGAGCCCGAGTCCCATGCGCCGAGCTTAAGCCGACCGATTCATGAACCGTGAGCCGAGAGTGGGAGATGCTGCGCCAGCCGGTCCGTCACCGCGACTCCTTGTAGCGACCGCTCCGCCCGGTCTGAGGGCCCGGAGTCCGCCGTGGACCGCCGGCTCATGCTGAAGTCAGGGCGGCGCTCGACGCCTGGAGCGCGAGCGGCGGCATCGCGCGAATCGCCACGAACCACTTCCTGTTCGGCACCACGTATTCGATCGGCCACGGAGCCGCTGATCGCAGATCGACCGGCCGCACCACGCTTGACGGCGCGGCGCGGCCGGTGCCAATTTCCGCAGGTTGCTCGCGCGGGCATGGACGCCCGCACGGTACTGGGTGAGTCGCGACCCCGATTCCGCAGGGAGGCGGACCGCTGAGCTCAATCCTGATTCACGGCGGGACCCTGGTCTGCATGGACGCTTCCCGCAGCGTGGTGCGCGGCGACCTGCTGGTCGCGGATGGCCGGATCGCGGCGCTCGGCGCCGGCGTTCCCGCAGGGATCGCGGCGCTGCCCGCCGGGCGGGCCGATGCCTCGTTCGATGCCCGCGGCGCGCTGGTGCTCCCGGGCTTCGTGCACGCGCACCTGCACCTCTGCCAGACGCTGTTCCGCGGACTGGCGGAGCAGAGCGACCTCCTGCGCTGGCTGCGCGAGGCCATCTGGCCGCTCGAGGCCGCGCACACCGAGGCCTCGCTGTCGGCCTCGGTGCGGCTGGGCGCGTGCGAGCTGCTGGCCGGCGGCGTGACGTGCGTGAACGACATGGGCACCGTGCACCACACCGAGGTGCTGGGCGAGACGCTCGCGGCCACCGGCCTCCGGGCGGTGTTCGGCCCCGCGCTCATGGACCAGGGCGAGGGCGTTCCGGCCCGGCTCCTCGCCGGGGCCGACCGTGCGCTCGATGCGGCACTCGCCCTCGCGGAGCGCTACCACGGCGCGGCCGACGGCCGGTTGAACGTCTCGCTCGCCCCGCGTTTCATCCTGTCGTGCAGCGAGGCATTGTGGCGCGACGTCACCGACGCGTCGCGCGAGCGCGGCCTGCTCGTGCACACGCACCTGGCGGAGTCCCCGACGGAGGGCTCGGAAGTGAAGGCCGCAGTCGGCAGCCACGCGGCGCCCTACTTCGCAGCGACCGAGGTGCTGTCGCCACGCTTCGTGGGCGCGCACGGCGTGTGGCTCGACGATGCCGAGATCCAGCTCGTGAAGCACGCCGGCGCAGCCCTGGTGCACTGCCCGGGCTCGAACCTGAAGCTCGGCTCGGGCATCGCCGACGTGCGGGCCTGGAGGCGCGCGGGGGTGCGTTGCGGTCTCGGCTCGGACGGCGCCGCGTGCAACAACCGGCTCGACACGTTCGCCGAGATGGGTCTGGCGGCAGGCCTCGCGCGCGTGAAACATCGCGAGGGACCACTCGCGGCGCACGACATCGTCGCGCTCGCCACGTGCGACGGCGCCGCCGCGCTCGGGCTCGCCGAGCGGATCGGCTCACTCGAGGCAGGGAAGCGCGCGGACGTGGTCGTCGTGGGCGTGGACCAGCCGCACCACGGGCCGCTCCCCGGGCGCGACGTGTACTCGACGCTCGTGCACGCGGCCCGTGCCGGCGACGTGCGACTCACGATGGTGGACGGCCGCGTGCTCTACCAGGCCGGGCGGCTCACGACGCTCGACGCCGAGCGCTGCGCCGCAGACGCCGCGCGCGAGGCCACCGCGCTCCTCCAGCGCGCCGGCCTCGCCGGGGCCGCCGCGTGAACGGCGCCCCGTCCGGACGCACGGGCGCGCGGGTCTCCCCGTCCGCACGCACGGGCGCGCACGCCCCCCCGCCCGGACTGACGATCGCGCACGTCTCCCACGCGCGGACGCCGCGAGCACCGCGAGCGGTTGCAGAATGATCATCGGACCCTGCACGGTGATCACGGGCGGAACGCGGCCCCAGGTGCACGAGGATGCGGCCATCCGGGTCGTGGGCTCGCACATCGCGCAGATCGCCGGCGCGGGCGACCTGGCGCACGCCTACCCGGAGGAGACGCTGTGGCCCGCACGCGAGCGCGTCGTCGTCCCGGGCTTCGTCAACACGCACGCGCATCTCGCCCGGCATCTCGCCCGCGGACTCGGGCTCCGCACGCCGGCAGAATGGCGCGCCTACGACCGCGCGCTCTCCACCGAGGATGTGAGCCGTGCGGTGAGCGCGGCGCTGGTGGAGGGCCTGCGGCACGGCGTCACGACCGTGGTGGACTTCCACCGTTCCGGCGCGTGCCTCGACCTGTCGCTGTCCGAGGTGATGGGTGCCGCCGACCGCATCGGCGTGCGCGTCGCCACGTGCTACGGCGCCGCCGAGGACGACACGCCGCTCGAGCGGCGCGCGGCGATCGACGAGAGCGTGGGCTTCGCGAAGGAGCTGGCGCGGAAGCGCCGCGGCCGGCTGCGCGGCATGCTGGGCGTCCAGGCCACGTCGCTCCACGGCATCGAGACCCTGCTGGCCGAAGCCATGGAGGCCGCGGGCAGCCACTACGCCGTGCACATCGACCTGGCGCTCGACCTGACGCCCGCCGAGCGCTGGAACAAGCCCGGCGTGCTGCCGGCCGAGGCGCTACCCGCGCTCTGGGCGCACGCCGAGCGCGCCCCGCGCGGGCTCCTCGGAGCGGTGCGCGACCGCGGCGACGCGCTTTCGGCGAGCGGGGCCCACGCGACCGGGGCGCTGCTGCGCGAGAGCGATCTGGCGTGGGGCAGCGACGACGGCGTCAACGCTCCGCCGCTGCCGGACGGCGGATTCACTCCGCACATGGCCGAGGCGCACTACCGCCGCCTGTTCGTGCACGGTGCGCGCTGGGCCGCGGACCATTTCGGCGAGGCGCTCGGCGTGCTGGCCCCCGGCGCGCCGGCGGACCTGGTGATGCTCGACCACCGGCCCGCGACCGAGCTCTCGGCCGCGACGTTCCTGCAGCACCTGTGGACCGGGTTGTTGCGATCGCGCGTCTCGGGCGTGATGGTCGCGGGACAGGTGGTGCTCGACAATGGCGTGCTGGTGACCGTGGACGAGCGCGAGGTCGCCGCGCGCGCACGCGAGTGCGCTGCGCGCCTGTGGAAGCGGGTGCGTTAGCGCGCACCCGCCGCACCCTCGGGAGGCGGGCATGCAGACGCTGCCGATGTGGCAGGTGGACGCGTTCACGAGCCGGACGTTCGGGGGCAACCCGGCGTGCGTCGTGGCGCTGGAGCAGTGGCTGGACGAAGCGACCCTGCAGGCCATCGCCGCCGAGAACAACCTGAGCGAGACCGCATTCCTCGTGCGCGAGGCCGGCGAGTACGCGATCCGCTGGTTCACGCCGACGCTCGAGGTCAACCTCTGCGGGCACGCGACGCTGGCGAGCGCCCACGTGGTATTCCACCACCTCGAACCGGCGCGCGAGCAGGTCCGGTTTGCTTCAAAGAGCGGCGCGCTGCACGTGACGCGTGACCGCGCGAGCGGGCGGATGACGCTGGATTTCCCCGAGTACGACTGCCATCCCGCCGAGACCACGCCGGAGCTGGTGGCGGCGCTGAAGGGTGCACGGCCGGCCGAGACCTGGCTCGGCGTCAAGCTCATGGCGGTGTTCGAGAGCGAGGCGAATGTGCGGGCGCTGGCGCCCGACTTCGGGAAGGTCTCCGCGCTGCCGGGCTTCGGGCTGATCGTGACCGCGCCGGGGGACACGAGCGACTTCGCGTCGCGCTACTTCGTCCCTCAGGCGGGCGTCAACGAGGACCCGGTGACGGGCGCCGCGCACTGCCAGCTGACGCCGTGGTGGGCGAAGCGGCTGGGACGCACCCGGCTCACGGCGCGCCAGGTCTCGCGGAGGGGCGGCGAGCTATGGGTCGAGCACGCCCCGCCCCGCGTGCATCTTGCAGGGACCGCGGTGGAGTACATGCGCGCCACGATCCGGCTTTGACGACTCCGTGGCACCACGCCCGGGGCCCGGGGTAACATCCAGCGATGCGCCCGCATGCCACTGGAGCCACCCCGGTCGTGACGTCCGTCGCGCGCGCTCGCCTCCTCCGTGCGCTGGTCGTGGTGCTGCTCGCCGGCGGGGCGGTCGCGGCCGTGGATGCGGCGCCAGCCACCGCGCCGGCCCCGGGGACACCCGCTCCCCTCACGCCCCCTTCGGGGACGCACGAGCACCCCCCGCGGCTCGAGGACTTCATCGCCGAGTCCGGGTCGACCGCGCCATTCATGCTGCACGCCGACTACTGGCTGGGCCTCGACCTGCGCGCGAAGCTCGACACGATCGTGTTCGTGCTCGACAACGGCGCACGCTGCTGCCAGGTGCTGAACCGCGACAGCACGTGGGCCGTGGACTACACGTGGGTCTACCCGCACTCGCTGCTGCCCCCGCGCTGGTACGACGCGCGGAGCCTGCTCCACACCGGCGACTCGTTGAGGCTCGCGGACGACGCGGATCTCAAGCTCACGTTCGGCACGCTGCGCGTCGGTGTGCGCGCGGGCTCGCTCAAGCAGGCCACCGCGGAGGCCTACCGGTTGTGGCCGACCGAGATGCCGCCGGCGCTCCGCGGCCGTTTGAAGCTCAAGCTCGAACGCGCGCAGAAGGCGCTGGCAGGGAAGCCCGACACCGAGCCCGCCGACACCGCCTCCCCGCATTGACGCGCGGCACGGGCGTGCGGGCTATTCGAGCCGCACCACGCGGCGGGTGAAGTCGGCGCCCCCGGCGCGCACGCGCACGAGATAGACCCCGGGGCGTGCCGGGCCACCGTCGTCGCGCGAGCCGTCCCAGCGGATCTCGACCGCACCGGACAGCAGCGCGGGCGCGAGCGTCTTCACCCGCCGGCCCGCGAGGTCGTAGACCTCCGCGGACACTGTGGTCGGCGTCGGCAGCGTGAGCGAGACGGACGTGGCCGCGCGGAAGGGATTCGGCCGCACGGGCCCGACGCTGCCCGCCGTCCCGTTGCCGCCGGGCGGATTCGGCACCCCGGTGGTGCGCGTGGCCCACACGTCGGTGATCGGCGACTCGGTGACGGCGGCGCCGAACGGAGCGATCCCGAGCCCGTCGCAGATCGTGCGCAGCAGCGTGTAGAGATTGACGAAGCGGTGCGAGAGGTAGCCGGTCTTGACCGGCGGGCCGGCGAGGACGGTGAGGATCCGGTCGCCGCTCACGTCGTCGTCCTCGTCCCAGGTCAGGACCACCATTCCCCACGGGCCCACGGCGGAGATCATCGCCGGCAGCTCGCTCGCGAGCCAGGCATCCACGGTGCTCAACGGGCAGCCGGCGTTGTGGCCGTTGTGGCAGTTGTCGGGGATCACGAACGCCAGGTTCGGCAGCGCCTTCGCCGCGATGTCTGCGGCGAGCTGCGGATAGGGCACCTCGTTTGCGTGGTTCAGGTTCGTGAAGCTCGCCCACGGCGAGTGCTTGCGGGTGTAGAGCGATCCGTCCGGCGTGGGGAGCGCGGTGCAGTCGGGGCTGCCGACCGCCGGGAGGTCCTCCGAGTACGCCTTCCACTTGAGGCCGGCGGCTTCGCAGGCATGACCCAGGTTCTCGCCGGAGAACGGTGCGCCCGGCGGCGGGCAGTCGTCGGTGAGGATGCCCTGCGTGCTCCCCGACCACAGCGAGAAGTAGTTGGGCTGTGACGGATGGATGATCCCGTAGAACTCCTCGAACGTGGACCAGGCCGAGGCGAGAGCGCCGATGTAGGGCGCCGTACGCGCCGTCGTGTAGGACTGGTTCTCCATGATCACGACGATGACGTGATCGAGATACGGGACGGTGGCGGCCGGCGGGGTACCGGACGAGACGTACTCGAGCGCGCCACGGTCGGCGTAGGTCACCGGCCCCAGGCCCTTGTTCGCGGTCGCCGGGTCGTCGTGCCTCGGTGCCCCGGTCGCGTCGGTGGTGGGCCAGTTCGCCACGCCGGAGTTGGCGTTGTCGATCGCCGGCGATCCCCACGTCAGGCGGAAGTCGCCGCTGTCCGGCTCTGCAAAGCGGGGATCCGCCTGGATCGACCGCGTGTCGTGCCCGGTCGCGGCGCCGAAATCCACGAGGCTCGTGTAGCTCGTGTTGCGGTAGCGAACGGGCCAGCGGCCGCTCGGGTTCCAGAGCAGGTTGTCGTTGGAGGCGAGGCCGGCGGTCGCCGTCGAGTCCACGTACAGGTCGAAGCCCAGGCCGACGAGTCCGTTCACGGCGGCGATGCACCCGCTGAGCGACGCGCCGGTACTGCCGGCATCCACGTTGAACCCGTGACGGTAGTTCCGGTATGCGACGTCCCCGACGTGCGCCATGCCCGAGGTTCCGGCCGCGTGGAACCCGTCGGCGCCGTTGCACCAGGAGCGGTTCTGGATCGAGCGGGTGTTGGCGGAGAGTTGAACGTGCACGCCGCTGTAGGCGTTGCCGTGGAGCTGGTTCCGCAGGAGGAGGTTCCCGGAGGAGCCGTAGACGTAGATGCCTGCGGACACGGTCGGCGTGAGGTTCCGGTACGACTGGTTTCCCTCCACGGTGCAGCCCGTCGCCCCCGAGGTCAGGGCGATCCCGCTCGCGAGGTTGTCGGAGGCCACGTTGGAACCGATCACGGCGGCGGTCGTGCCCTCGGCCTGGATCCCGTACTGGCTGGCGAACGTGACCGAGTCGTGGGTGATCGAGATGTAGCTCGTGGCCCCGGTGAGCTCGATGCCGGCCCATTCGTGGTGCGTCACCGCGAAGCCGTCGAGGACCCACCATTCGGCCCCCGCGAGCAGGAATCCGTACTGCCGATGACCGACCTCGAGGTGGTGGCCGCCGGGGTTGCCGCCGCCCACATTCACGTAGAGGCCCTGCCCTGAGACCCAGCTGAAGCTGTTCGCCGGCAGCAGGGCCGGCGCGACGGTGGAGGAAGCGAGCCGCGCGTTGTTCGCGAACACCTGCTGCGGACTCCAGTTGACGCCGGCCGAGCGCCACACGTTCCCGGAGTAGAGCGTCCATGACGCCAGCGTGCCGAAGTCGTCGGCGCCGTCCACCACCACCGGCTTCCCCGCGGAAGCCCGGCCCACGACCGTGATCGGGCTGCCGGAAGTTCCCGAAGCCGGCGCGGTCACCTGTTCGCGATAGGTTCCCGGCAGCACGATGATCGAATCGCCCGGCTCGTGATGCGCGGCCAGCGCCGCGGTGATCGTGCAGTAGGGCGAGACCAGCGTGCCCGGGCCGCCAGGGGAGCACGACAGGCTGGCATTGTTCACGTACACCGTTGCGGCGGTGGCGGTCCCGGGCCGGATCGGGACGAGGCCGGCGGCCAGCAATGTCGTGAGGATCAATCGGACGCGGGGAGCGTTCATCGCGGGGTCCGGGAGGTTCCGTACTGTCCGGAGATGCCGGAGGGCGGTCCGTCGCGTCGCAGCACGTTGCGGGTCGTGATTCACATAACAAGTGCGATCGCCGAAGCTGCTCGTCGGCCTCGCGGTTCGGGGCCGTGGCGGGGAGAGGGCCGCACCAAGCACCGCGAGACGCGGCGCGTATTGTAGCCGCCGCGGGAGCGGCCGTCGAGTAATCCATACACTGTGGACGACGGAAATTGAGGTTGAGTGGCGTGCGGAGGATGCCCGCCACCTGGACGGGTCGGGGTCTCTCAGGCTCCGGGACTGCGGGGACCGGCGGAGCGGACTTGCTTCTCAAGGAAGCGGCTCGAGTGCTCCTGGCGGTGCACCCGGATCCCGGGGCGCTGCCCCTGAGGGTTCACCATCGCCAGGCGTCATCCCCGGCCGCGTCACGTCAAACCGTTGCGGCCGTAGTCCATGGCCATACCCGGTGCATCCGGCACGCGGACTGCTCTTCCCTCCCGGTGAAGCACGCTCCCCCGAGACCCCGAGTTCCGACGCGGACTCCGCTCCGCAGAGGAGGAAGCTCAGATGAAGGTTCTCCGTGTGCTGTTCGCCGTGGCGGCCATTGCCGCCTTCACCACCCTCACCGCCCAGGCCCAGACCCTCACCCCGCGCGTCGACCGGCGCGAGCTGCGCCAGCACGCGCGCATCGAGCAGGGCGTCCAGAGCGGCCAGCTCACCCGTGGCGAGGCCATGCGTCTGCGTGCGGGCCAGCGCCACGTGGACCGGCTCGAACGCCGCGCCGAGTGGAACGGCGTCGTGACGCCGCGCGAGCGGCTGCGGATGGATCGGGCGCAGGACCGCCAGAGCCGCCGCATCTGGAGGCTGAAGCACAACCGCCGCGAGGCCTGAGCGCGTGCGCACCGATCGTCACCGCCCGCCCGTGAATGCCAGGGCAAGAAGCGGGTGGCGTGACGAGCCCCCGGCGGAGTGATCCGCCGGGGGCGGTTGCTCGTGGGGCGATGTCCCCCGCGTGCCGCCGGCGGGTCACCGCTCCGGCAGCAGGTTCAGCGGATGCTGGAACACCACGGTGTACTTCGCGACGCGCGAGTCGGGGCCGACCGGGATCGAATACTCGAATCGCAGGAGCGCGAGCGGATCCGGCAGTCCGGGCCGCCACGCGAGGCCCGCGCCCACCTCGGGCAGCCATTCGTTCCGGTGCGGCCAGTCCCGATCCGTCGGGACGGCAACGCCGGTCACGGGGTCGCGTCCCCATGCCGATCCGATCGCGGCGAACACGCCGCTCTGGAGCGGGAGCCACGCGGGCAGCGGCAGGTGGAGCAGTGCGTGCAGGTCGTCCACGAGGATCAGGTCCGTGCGCGCGAACGCGTGGCCCGTGCCGGTCTGGTCGCCGCGCTCCAGGGTGCGCAGGCTGTTCGGGCCGCCGAGGAAGAAGGCGTCCTGCGCCAGGGCTTGCCCGCGCAACCGCCCGTACGTGGCCTGCGGCACCAGCGAGAAATGCCGGCCCAGCGAAACGTCGCCGCCGACCGTGAGGCGGGACCGGCGATAGGTGAAGTCGCTGCCCATGTGAGGATCGCTCGTCCAGGTCGCCGCGTTCACGCGGAACCGCGTGCCCGGGATCGTGACGTCACCCTCGAGCGCCAGCTCGCTCGCGCGGCCGGGAGCGGCCGGCGTGATGAAGCGGAACGCGGGCCCGGGGCCGAACAGCGTCCAGTCGGTCGTGTAGGGAAGAGGCGACTCCAGCTGATCGCGCCAGCCGATGCGCGCGTAGGCCCGTTCGCCCTCGAGGCGCAGGCTCGAGGTGAAGCCGTCGCGGCGCAGATACTGGTGGCGGTCGCTGCCGTCGACGACCGCCCGCAGAGCGCTCAGGATCGGATAGAAGTAGTCGCGATCGAAGGCCTCGGTCCAGCGTCCCGCCGCGACGCGAATCGTCCAGCGCGAGCGGAGCCGCGAGGCGCGCCACGACGTGCCCCACGCGCCCTCGCCCAGCACGTCCTTCATCCCGGTCGTGTACTGCGCACGACCCGAGAGCCGGCCCGCGAGCGGTGAGCGGGCCGTGAGACCCGCGCCGAGCTGGGCGCCGTCACCGCGATTGAAGCCGAGCGCGGGCGACCAGTCGAGGGCGAGGCCGCGGCGCGAGCCGTCGCTCCCGGCGCCCCCGTGCGCACCGTGCGACTTCGCGAGCCCCACCGCGAGCGCGGAGTCGAGCCCGGTGGTGTCCACCGGCGCTGCGGTGGCGCCGTACCAGGCGTCGGTCGTGTCCTTCATCGAGCGCATGTAGGAGTGGAGCAGGCTGTCGCTCGGCGCCACCTCGGCGCGTGCCGCGGAGGCGGGCGCGGCGAGCGATCCCGCCAGCACGAACCCGGCCCCCAGCGCGGCGGCGCGCCGCCGGAGTCGCTGGAGAGCGGCCCGGCGACGAGCACGCGCGTGCACGATCACGACTTCTTCCCCTTGCCCCCGCCCGCCGTCACGCGCACGCGTGTGCCGTCGTCCCGCTTCGCAGGGGCGGAGAACAGCGAATCGGGCAGGCCCGAGTTGACGGTGTAGTCGCTGAGCGCCATCGCGAAGTCGAACGACTGGCCGAACTTCGGGATCGGGATCGTCAGCTCGATGCGAACGAGCATGCGCGACATGACCCAGAAATCGCCCGCCTGCTCGCGCTCGACCACCATGTGCCGGATGCTCTTGAGGAGGAGCGGCACCGGCGACTGCCGGAACTCCAGCTCCTGGCGCAGGATCACGAAGTCCTTGGTGTCCACCCACACGCGGCCCGAGGGTTCGTACACGGCGAGCGCCGAGCGCGGCTCGAAGCGCAGCGTGTAGAGGAGGTGGTCGCCGAGCAGCTTCCGGTCCTCGATGCTGAAGCGGAAATTGCGCCGATTCTCGGGACGGAACGCGAAGTTCACCATCTCCTCGCCCATGCCCGGCGAGAAGTCGGAGTCCACCGAGTCGTCGTCCGGGTGCTTCTTGTCCGGGTACTTCTCGTAGTTCCGGAGGCGGACCGTGCGCACGCCGTCCGGCTTTCGCTTGTAGACCTTGGTCACGCTCTCGGCAAACAACTCCGGCGTGCCCTTCCCCGCGGTGTTGCGCACGACGCGCAACGTGGCGGTGAACGACTGGTCGTGGAGCAGCGAATCCCGCCTCGCCTCACCGCGCGCCACCCGGTCGAGGATCTCGTCGAGCGTCACCCGGGGCGCGCGCACCAGCACCTCGGAGACATCGGTGTGCATGGTGTCCTCCACCGCCACGGTCGGGCCGGGGGGGCGCGTCCCGGGCTGGGGGGGAGCGGCGAACGCGGCCGGACCGGCGGCGAGGACCGCCGGGAGCAGCGCGCCGAAGGCTGCCACGACATGACGGCGGGCGCGTCGGGGATGCCATTGCGTCAGGGTCACTTCGGGATCCCCAGGTCCGGGGCGGGAACGAGGCGGGGGACGCTAGCCGGGGTGAGGCGCACCCGCAACAGTAAGCGTCCGAACGGCTACGATGGCCGGCCGGACCCGGGCCGCAAGGACGCCCGCGCTGCGTTTACGCACAGCCACTCTCAAGCGTTTCACGCTTTTGTGGCATTCGGCACGTTGTGTGCGAATATTCTCCGTGGGGAGTCACCAGGACCACCCTGCCCGTGTGCCGCGCGGCCCCGCACCAGAACGCATGAATGAAGAGAGACAGCCATGAAGTCTTCCACGATCCGCCTCGCCCTCGCCGCGCTCGCGATCCTCATGCTGGACGCGGCCGTCGCCTCCGCGGCCGTGAACTCGGACCCGTCGTCACCCGCCCCGACCGCAACGGGGGCGATGCAGTTGCTCACCGCCGGCCTCCCCGACGCGTTCGGGCTTGCAGCGCCGGAGGCGCCGTTGACGCTGGCGCTGGTCGAAACACCGGGATCCCTGCTTCGGCCGGGCTCCGCCGTCCCGGTCGAGTTCGCGGGCGTGCGCTATGAGAAGCTGCCCGACAGCTGGATCTACAAGAAGCCCAAGCCGGCGAGCAAGCCGGATACCTCGTCGTCACAGCGCCGGCAGGGACCGGTGGGCATGAGCCAGATCCACGTCGGCTTCTTCGATCCCGACAATCAGCTCGGTTCGCGCACCCAGGTCGGCATTCGCGGCGGCCCGATGCTCACGCGGAATCTGCAACTCGGCCTGTCCGTGGACTGGATCCACAAGACCACCCACCTCTCCAACCTTGATTCGACCGCTGCCGGTCCGGGCGGCGTTCCGGTCAAGATCCGGCAGGATGTCGGGAGCACGTCGATGAACATGTTCCCGATCCTCGGGTTCCTCCAGGTCTCCGCTCCCGACAACCTCGGCATCGTGCCGTACATCGGCGGCGGTGGAGGCTACCAGGTGATGGTTCTGTCGGCGGACGACTTCGTCAACATCCAGCATTCGCAGACCACGCTCGCCGGCTGGGGCTGGCAGGCGTGGGCCGGAGTTGGAATCTCCGTCGGCGGCCATGTTCGACTGATCGGCGAGGCGTACAAGAGCGATTTCGAGCTGAGCCGCGAGGTGACCGACCAGGCGAGCAGCCTGCCGATCCGGGAATCCGTGAACGCGAACGGCGTGGGCGCGCGCTTCGGCCTGTCGTGGGGGTTCTAGCCTCCCGCCGCACCCTGTAGCCGGGGACGGCGGCGCTGGCAGGCACCGGGAGCCTCCGCTACGCTCGGCTCCATGCCCCGCCGCTCCCCTCGATCGCGCCGGAAGAGCAAGCCCGCGAGCAAGCTCCCGCAGACGCCGCGGGTGCGCTCGGCTCCCGGGAAGTCGCGCCCGGCGGGCCAGCGCGCCAAACACGCCACGCAGGGAGCGCGCGGCACGGCGGTCGGCCGCGGGAAACCCGTGCGACGGAAGAGCGCGCTCGCCCCGCACGCCACGAAGCGCAAGCGCTTCCTGACGCCCGACCCGGTCCGCGTGAACGCCCTCCTCGAGCAGCTGCGGGAGCTCTACCCGGACGCCCGCTGCGCACTCGACTTCCGCACTCCGCTCCAGCTCCTCGTAGCCACCATCCTGAGCGCGCAGTGCACCGACGCGCGCGTCAACAAGGTGACGCCGGCGCTGTTCGCGGCCTACCCGGACGCCGCCGCCTTCGCGGCCGCCCGGTCCGCCGATCTCGAGGAGGCGATCCATTCGACGGGCTTCTTCCGCAGCAAGGCGAAGGCGATTCGCGAAGCCTGCGCCGACATCGTCTCGAAGCATGGCGGGGAGGTGCCGCGCACGCTCGAAGAGCTGACCGCGCTGCGCGGCGTGGGCCGCAAGACCGCGAACGTCGTCCTCGGGAACGCCTACGGTATCCCGGGCCTCGTCGTGGACACGCACGTCACGCGACTCGCAAGTCGGCTCGGGCTCACGAACGAGGTGGACGCGGTGAAGATCGAGTTCGCACTCATGCCGCTCGTGCCCCGCGAATCGTGGACGCTGTTCTCCCACTGGCTGATCCAGCACGGGCGCGCGGTGTGTCACGCGCGCAAGCCCCTGTGCAGCGCCTGCCCGCTGGCGCCCCACTGCCCCCGCCTGGGCGTGAGCGTCTCGGCGTGAACCTGCGGCGCGCCGCCGCGTGCGCGGCGCTGGTCGTGTTCCTGTGCAACGGCCGGGCGTACGCCTCCGCGCTCACGCCGGCCCAGCCGCTGGTCCTCTACGGCGACGAGAGCGTCGCGAGCACGGACGATGCACGCGCGTACCTGGTGAATCCCGCGGCCATCGGCCAGCGCTACCCGGGCGAACTGCTCCTGGCGTGGGCGCGGCGCGACGAGAAGCACGAGTGGAACACCGGCGTGGGCACGTGGCGGCGGCTGGCGTTCGGGTTCACGCGGCAGCGCGACACGTCCCAGACCTACGGCATCGGCTTTTCCGCCGGCAGCCCGCGCGTCCGCTTCGGCTGGTCCGGCTACCTGCTGGTTGCGGGCCAGCCGCAGCGCGAACGCGACCTCGACGATCGCGTCGGCATGCTCGTCCGGCCGGCGCCGTGGGGCAGCGCCGGATTCACCGTCGCGCACCTGTTCGAGCCGGAGTTCCGCGGGCGGCGGTTGTCGCGCGAGTACACGATCGGGGCGGGGCTGCGGCCCCTCGCCTGGTGGCGCGAGCAGGCGGGCGATGCCGGCACGCGCTTCACGCTGAGCGCCGACGTGACGATGGTGGACGACGGTGACTGGGGGCAGTCGCGCGTGCGCGTCACCGGCACGCTCGAGGTGCTCCGCGGCCTCGAGTTGCGGGCGACCGCCGGGGACCACCGTTCGCTCGCATTCGGGGTGACGGTGCGCGGCGTGCGTGCCAGCGCCAGCGCCGCACAGGCACGAGTCGACGGGGACCGTGCCTACGAGAGCTACGCGATTTCGTCGCACGCGGGCGAGGACCGCGCGCTCGTGGTCCCGAGCTCGAGCCGGCGCGTCGCGCTCGTGCGCATAGGCGGTGCGCTGGCGGACGAGGCGCTGGGGGGCGGGCTCCTGGGCGGAGGAGGCGCGCGGCCGTCCGCCCCGCTCCAGCAGCAGCTCGAGCGTGCGCTCCGCGACCCGCTCACGCGCGGCGTCTTCCTGGAGCTCGACGGCGTCACCGGCATGGCACAGCTCGAGGAGTTGCGGCCGCGCCTCGTCCAGTTGAAGAACGCGGGCAAGCCGGTCGTGGCCTGGATGCAGTACGGCGGCGGTCGTGGCGACCTCTACCTGGCGAGCGCCGCGTCGAAGGCGTACGTGTCGCCGGCGGCCGAGTTCCGGGGGCTGGGACTGCGCGCCGAGCGCCGCTATTACAAGCACGCGCTCGCGAATCTCGGCATCAAGGTGGACCGCGTCAGCGTGGGCGATTTCAAGAGCGCGTACCGGAATCTGAGCGTGGATTCCACCCCGCCGGCCGACACCGCGGTCATCCAGCGCCTGCTCACGCAGCGCCAGGAGCTGTTCGTGCACGCGGTGGCGAGCGGCCGCAGCGTCGCGCCGGAACGGCTGCTGCCGGTGCTCGACGGACGCGACTACGAGGGCCGGGCGCTGGCGCGAGCCGGGCTCATCGACTCCGTGGGCTGGCGCGAGGACGCGCTCGCGGAGCTGGGACGGCTCACCGCGCTCGGGCGGAAGCCGCGCACGGTGGACCTGCTCCGCGCGCCGGAGGCGCGCGTGCGCTGGAACGAGCCGGCGCGGATCGCGGTGGTGTACGCGGGCGGCGCGATCGTGGACGGCAAGAGCGGCAACGACCCGCTGGACGGCGGCGTGATGGGCGACCAGACGATCACCGCCCAGCTCGAGCGCGCGTTCCACACCCGGGGTGTGAAGGCGATCGTGCTGCGCGTGGAGAGCCCGGGCGGCTCCGCGGGCGCCTCCTACCTCATGGACCACGCGGTCGAACGACTGCGGCGCGAGACGGGCAAGCCGGTGGTGGTGTCGATGGGCTCGGTCGCCGCGAGTGGCGGCTACTTCATGGCGGTGCACGCGAACAGGATCTACGCCGACCGGAACACGGTGACGGGCTCGATCGGGGTGTTGTTCCTGAAGCCGTCGTTCGAGGGCATGTACGCCAAGCTGGGTGTGCACGAGGACGACTTCGACCGCGGCGACTACATGCGCGCGCTGTCCCCCGCCCGGGATTGGCGGCCGCGCGACCAGGCGGCGGCGGACAGCGCCATCAAGCGCCTCTACCGCACGTTCGTGGACCGCGTGAGCAGCGGGCGCAATCTCGAGCACATCGAGGTCCAGAGCCGCGCGCAGGGCATTCCCTGGCTCGGCGACGAGGCGGCCGACTACCGGTTGATCGACGGGATCGGTGGGCTCGACGCGGCGATCTCCGAAGCCCGCCGACTGGGCGGCATCCCGGCAAACGAGAAGATCTCGCTCCTCGAGTTCCATCACCCGCGCGGGTCACTGTTCGAACGCGTGGTGGGCTCGTGGCTCCAGGGCTACGCGGCGGACCAGCTCCACGTTCACGACGTGACGCTCGCGCAGGCGAGGGCCGAAGACTGGGTCGACGAGCTGGAGTGACGACTCGCTCGCTCGTTCGCCAACGGGTTCGCAACGTCCGGGTCGCGCCGGCGGGGTGCGGGGCATGCTGAATACGGGCAACGCTCGGTCCGGCCATCCATGGCCGGCCCTCCCTGACGCGCGTTTAACGGCCTCCGCCATTCCATAGCTCCGGCCTACGCGCGACTGCCCGCATTCAGCACGCCCCGCACCCCACCGGCGCGCCGATAGTTGTCACCCTCGCCGAACGGCTCGCTCAGTGCGCGAGTAGCTCGTTGCGGAGGCGGGTGGACCAGGGGCTTGCGGGGTCGATGGCGAGGTAGCGCTGGGCGAGGGCGAGGGCTTCGGGGCGGCGGGCGACCTCGGCGAGGAGTTGGGCGCGGTTGTAGAGCGCGGGCAGGTATTCGGGGTCCGTGGCGTCCACGGCGGCGAACTGGGCGATGGCCCGCAGCATGAGCTCGCGACGCTGCCAGGTGTCGGTCGTGCGCTCGGCATCGAGCGCGAGCGCCACGCCCCAGCCGAGGCGGCCCTCCCCGTAGTGCGGGGCGCGCTCGCAGGCCTCGCGATAGTGGCTCGCGGCGCTGGCGTAATCGTGGCGGACGAGCGCCAGCGCGCCGAGCGCAGCACGCACGCGCGGCTCACGCGGGTGGCGGCGCGTCCAGTGGCGAAGCGCCAGCTCGGCGGCCTGGGCGCGCGCGAGCTCGGCATGATCGCTGGTGCGCCCCGCGGGCTCGCCCCCCAGCGCCGCGGCGCGGAATCGGAGGCCGGCGGTGACCACGCCGAGCGAAGCATCGGGGAGCCCGATCGAGGCGAGCAGCGCGGGATCGTCGGGAAGCCCCGCCGGATGCGCGGGCCGGAACCACAGCGAGACGCCGGCGAGCGACAGCAGGAGCGCCAGGATCCCGAGGAACACCATGGCCGGGAGCGCGGGCCAGCGCAGGCGTCGTTCGAACTCGACCACGTGCGGCGACGGGCTGGGGGACACGGGGAGCATGCGGCCAGAGTAGGGGCCGGGGCCGGGCCCGGCAACGGCCGCTTGACGCGCCTGCTAGGCTCGCGGGTGGCGCGAGGCAATGGTGCCCGTGCCGTGGTGGCGCCGGAAGGCCCACCGGAACCCCGCCGGGAGCGGATCGCCCCAGGCGAGAGGAGAAGCATCATGTGCCACGGAACCCGTGAGCATGCGGGTTGCGGCTGCGAGCCGCATGCCCGCCACGAAAACACCCCCCATCACCACTATTGGGCCGGGGACGATTTCGCCGGCGGTTTCGGAATCCGCCGTCCGCTGCGTTTCCTGGCCTGGAAACTGGGGCTTTCCGAGCCGCAACTCGCCCGGTTCGCGGCCGTCATCAATGAACTCAAGACCGAGCGGGCGCAAGCCGCGGTGGACGACCGCCGCGCACTCACGCTGCTCGCCGACGCGGTGACGGCCGACGAGTTCGACACGGCCAGGGCGGGCGAGGCGGCGAAGCTGCGCGTCGACGGCGCGCACCGGCTGCAGCAGCGGGTGGCCGATTCCCTGGCGCAGATGCACGCGGTGCTCGATCCCGAGCAGCGCGCGCGGCTCGCCTACCTGCTCCGGACGGGGACGCTGGTCATGTGAGTTCGACACGGGGGCCGGGGCCCGCGGGCCCCGGCCTTCGGCCGGTCGCGACCTCGCCGCTCGAAGCGCGGCGACATTTCTCCCGCCGGGCATTGCCCGTCCCCGTTCAGCGCTGTAGGTTCCAGCGGATTCACGCGTCCGCAGCAGTCCGGGAGACCCGGTAGCCCACCATTCGCCGATAGGGACATCTTCGCATGGCGCTCGCCCGCTTCCTGCAGATCTCCGACCTGCACCTGGGCCGCCCGTTCGCATGGCTGCCCCCGGAGCGGCGTGACCTGCGCCGGCGCGACCAGCACTCCGCGCTCGAGCAGATCGTCAAGCATGCGATCGAGCGCGACGTGCACGCCATCCTGGTGCCTGGCGACCTGTTCGACGGCGTGCCGGTGGACACCGGTTCGCTCACGTTCGCCGTGCGCGCGTTCTCCGTTCCGGGTTGCCCGCCGGTGTTCATCGCGCCCGGCAACCACGACCCCGCGTCCACCGACAACGCGGCGTGGAACACGCGGCTGCAGCAGGCGCGCGGCACGCACTGGCCGTCGCACGTGCACGTGTTCGACTCCCCGCGCTGGAGCGCGGTCCCGCTCGGCACGCTACCGGGCGTGCGCATCTGGGGGCGCGCATTCCTGACCAGTTCCGGCACCATGGATCGACCGCTCGCGAAGGCTGCGCTCGAAGGGGTCATCGTGAGCGAGCCCGGGACGCTCGACGTGGCGGTGTTCCACGGATCCCGGGAGGGGCGCTGTCCCCCGGCCCAGAAGATCACCGCGCCGTTCAGCGACGCGGAAGTCACCGCGTCGCCGTTCGTCTATCACGCCGTCGGCCACTACCACCTGCGCTCCGAGATCGAGCAGCGACCGGGGGGAGGCACCCCGTCGCACGGGGTTCGGCTGGCCTACGCGGGCTCGCCGGTCGCGCTCGACTACACCGAACCGGGCGACCACGGCGCACTCGAGGTGCTCGCGCGTTTCGACGACCACGAATGCGTGGTCGGCGTGGAGTCCATCAAGCTCGATCGCCGCCGCGTGATCTCGGCCCAGGCCGATGTCACCGGCTGCGCGAGCCCCGAGCAGGTCGACCGCCGCATCCTGCACGCCTACGCTGCGGCGGGCGTCTCGGAGCACGATTTCGTCAAGCTCACGGTCATCGGCCGGCTCATGCCGGGTGTGCGCTGGCTGTCGCCGGGTCGCGACGTGTTCGCGCGTTCGTTCAACGTCCGCTGGGATCGGAGCGCAGTGCGTCCCGATCACGACCTCGACGTCCTGCGGAAGAGCGAGGGACGCACCACGGAGGAGCGTTTCGCGCTCGAGATGCTGCGGCAGATCGACGCCGAGTCGGACTCCGAGCAGCGGGTCGCGCTGCAGCGCGCGCTCTACTACGGCCTCGACGCCTTCCGCGTGCGCGAGGTGGTGCCGCAGTGGGAAGAGGTGGAGGTCTCGGAATGAAGCTGCTGCACCTCAGGGTGGACGGCTTCGGGGCGCTGCAGGGCGAGTGGACGTTCGCGCCCGAGCGCGTCAACGTGATCCTCGACGACAACGAGCGCGGCAAGTCGTCGCTGTTCGCCGCGGTCGCGGCGGCCCTGTACGGGCTGGACGGGGACCGCCGCTCGCACCGCGTCCTCACGCCGCTCGAACGCTGGCGGCCGTGGAACGGCGGGCCGTTCCGGGTCGCGCTCGATGTGGAGTGCGTGGACGGCGTCTACACGATCTCGCGCGACTTCGACCGCGGCGTGATCGCCGTGTTCGATCGCAGCGGCGGCGAGGTGACCGAGCAGTTCCTCGAGGGGCGCGACGAATACCCGGTGGGGAAGAAGCTGCTCGGGCTGGACCGCGAGGAGTTCGAGAAGGTCGCGCTCCTCATGCAGGGCGAGCTCGACGAGGTGGTGCCGAGCGACGAGAAGGCGCGCCGCGCCTCGACCCTGAAGAGCCGTCTCGAGAACGCCGCCGACACGCACATCGGCGATACGAACGCGTCCGAGGCGCTGCGCGTGCTCGAGGAATCGCTGCGCAAGTTCAACGCCCAGGAGCTGGAGTTCACCGGCACCATCGACAACGCCATCGACCGGCTGGCCGCCAAGCGCGAGCTGATCGAGGTCGACATCCGCGAGCTGGACGCCACGCTGATCATCGCGCAGGCGCCGTTGAACGACCTGCACCGGCTGGCGAAGGAGGAGCGCACGCTCCAGGACTCGCTGCTCCAGCTCGAGAACGAGCGCCGGGCGGGGCTGGCGGTGGACGTGCGCCGCCAGCTCGAGGACCACGAGAAGGCGCTCGCGGAGGTGTCCCGGCTCGAGGCCGAGGCCGGCGGCCTGGCCGCTTCGGCGAACCTGCCGCCGAACGCCGAGGGCGAGTTGCGCGAAACCATCGCGCGTCACGAGGAGGCGATCCGCGGCATCGAAGGGCTGGAGGCGCGTCGCCGCGACGAGCTGGCGCGCGAGCGCGAATCGATCGCGCGTGAACGCGCCGAGCTGGCCGCCTACGATTCGTTCACGCCCGAGGACGCCGACCGCTGCGTTGCGCAGGCCTCGGAGCTGCGCCACCTGCTGATGCAGGACGCGCTGCTGCGACACCAGGTCTTCGAGCTGCGCGACGTGCTCGCGGGCAAGGGGCACGAACCGGAGAAGATCCAGTTCCTGCAGCAGCGCTTCGGCACCCTGCCGCCGGAGAGCGTGCGCCTGCTGCGGCAGCAGGCCGAGTTGAACCTCCAGTTCCAGAACGAATCGGCCGCGCTCGAGCACGGCCGCGCCGCCGCCACCGAGACGCTGCGCGAAGTCGATGCCTCGCGCGTCGCCCGGCGCACGCCGGGCTGGGTGCTGGTGGGGCTCGGCGCCGCGGCCGTGCTGGCGAGCGGCGTGGTGGTTCTGCTCGCCGCCTCGCCGACGCTGAGCCTCGGGCTCCTCGCCGCGGGCGTCGTGGTCGCGGGCACGGGCGGGGTGCTGCTGGTGACCGGCGCACGTTCGCGGCGCGAGGACCGCGAGGAGGCCATGGCGAGGCTCGCGGACTCGCAGACCCGGATCAACGCGCTCCACCGCCGCCGGGCGGAGAACGAAGCCGGGCTCAGTGACCTGGCGCGCATGATGGGCTACCGGGACAGCGTGGAGCTGCTGCGGCAATTCGGCGAGTACGCGCGATTGCTGGAGGACTCGGGGCCGCTGTTGCGCGTGCAGGAGCAGCTCGCGGCCGCAGAGGAGCGACGCGTGACGATGGTGAAGATGCTCGAGCCGATGCTCAAGGTCGCGCGCGGCGGCACGATCACGCCCGAGCTGCTCGACAAGGTCGCGTACGAGGCGCGGCGGTCGCTGAACGCGCGCCAGCGGCTCGCCGACCTCGAGCGCGGGTTCGGCTGGGTCGAGGAGGAGAAGCGCGCGCTCGAGGCCGCCGCGAATTCGATGAAGGAGCGCGCGCTCCGCCTGCTGCAGGCCGCCGGCATCGCCTACGAGCCGGAGCGCGGCTGGGCGTTCCACGTGAGCGAGTTGAAGCGTCGCATGGAGGGCCGGGTGCGCTACGGCATGGTGGTCGAGGAGCTCATTCCCGCGGCGCGGCGCCGGCTCCACCCCGACCACGAGGTGGCGCAGCGGCGCCGCCAGCTCGAGATGCTCATGGCCGGCGGCGACCTGCCCGCGAACGCGCGCTCGTCGACCGAGATCGAGATGGAGGTGAAGCAGACGCGCAGCAAGCTGGAGGAGACCCAGCGCCGCCGCGCGGACGTGCGCGTCGAGGTGGAGGAGGTGTGGCGCCGGCACGCGCAGCGCCGGCCCGAGCTGGGCCAGCAGCAGGAACGCCTCGGACGCGCCATCGAGCGCGCGAGGAAGTTCAAGCAGTCGGTGGAGATCGCCCGCGACACCATCCAGCGCGTGGCCATGGATACGCATCGCAAGTGGGCGGACTTCCTGAACGACCGCGTGGCCGGGATCCTCGGCTCGTTCGGCTCGTCCGTGGAGGGCCTGCGCTTCGGTGAGGACCTCGACTTCTCCGTCCAGTTGGACGGCGGCCCGCTCGTCTCCCGCGGCAAGGCGCACGCCCAGCTCTCGGCCGGGGCGCGCGACCAGCTGTACCTCGCCGTGCGGCTCGCGATCAGCGAGTTCCTCTCGCGCGGGACGGAGCCGTTGCCGCTGCTGCTCGACGACGTGTTCGCCACGAGCGACGACCAACGCCTGCGCGCCGGCATGCGGGCACTGATCGAGAGCTTCGGCGCGGGCCACCAGTTGCTGATGACGACCTGCCACCGGAGCCGCATGCTCGAACTGCAACGACTCGACCCCGAGCTCTACCGGGACCGCGTCCACTGGGTGGACCTGGGCATCGGCATGGGGGTGGACGGGCGGTAGGACCGCACGCTCCCGGCGGCGCGGGCGGACGCGGGGAAATTCGTGTCACACCCGGGCGCGGACTGCGACCTTGCATGCGAGTGACGCCAGCTCACCGGTGTTCACTCACGCCACGCGCCGGTGTCCGATCCGCGTCCGTTCGGGGGATCGGCCGGGGAGGCGCCGGTCGCGCGGCGGCGTCACTCGCAGGCCACTTGCGTGGCGCCGGGCCGGCGGCCACCGTTCGCGGCATGAGTGGCCGCGAAGGCATGTGACATGTCCCGCTCGTTCCGCGCCGCCGTGAGCTGGCTGCTCGCCGCCGAGGCGTGCTACGCCGTCATGCGCGTGTCGACCCGCATGAGCGCCTCGGTGAGCACGCTCCCGTGGGCGGAGATCGCCGCGGTGCGCTTCCTCGGCGGCTCGCTCGTGCCGCTTGCGTCCGCGGGCCTGCGCCGCGTTCCGCTGCGGGTGGAGGACACGCGCAACGCCTGGCTGCGATCCGCGTTCGGCACCGGCGGCGCCCTCGCGCTCTTCTACACGCTCGGCACGCATGCCCTGTCCGTGGGTGACGCCACCACGCTCTATTCCACGGCGCCACTGTGGGTGGCGCTACTGTCGGGCCCGATCCTGGGCGAACAGGTGGGAGCGGTCGTCTGGCTCGCCGTGCTCGCGGGCTTCGCCGGCGTGGTGACGCTGCTCCACGCGGGCGTGGACAGCGTCGGCCCGACCGGCGCGATCATGCTGGCCGGGGCGCTCAGCTACGCGCTCGCGGTGATCCGGGTGCGGAGACTCTCGACGCGCGAGTCGAGCGAGGCGATCGGCTTTCACATGTCGCTCACCGCCGGCGGCGTCATGCTCCTGATCGCGCTCCCGAACCTGCAGCGGATCCCCGCGGCGGCCATGCCGCCGCTCGCGGCGAGCGCGCTCGCCGGCGGCCTCGGCCAGACCATCGTCGCCCGGGCCTACGCGCGCGAGCCGGCATCGCGGCTGGCCGCGTTCAGCTACGCGGGCGTCGTGTTCACCTATCTCCTCGAGGCGGCGCTCTTCCGTCGCGTACCGGAGCCGCACCAGGTCGCGGGCGCGCTGATCGTGATCGGCGCCGGCGTGGCGGTGTCGTTGCTGGCCGCGGCCCGGGCGGACGCGCCCGCACCGCGTTCGCACGCGGAGTAGCTTACGCCGGCCCGGCGAAGCGATCCGCAAGCCAGGTTCGAGCCGCGGCTTCGCTCCGCGGCGACAGCAGGAACCGCTCCCAGGCTCTCTGCTCGTGCCACACCGGCACCAGCTCCCACACGCACAGCGTGGGCTTGTGCTCGCCCTCGCGTGGGAAGAGCGCGAACTCCGCCATGGAGGCGTCCTTGTAGAACACCGTCTGCCACACCTCGTTCGAGTTGCGCCACGTGCACACGATCGGGAAGTAGAAGCTGTCGCCGCAGCGGTGGAGGATGACGAACCCGAGCCCGTTCGCCGCGAGCGGGCCGGAAGTCAGTCTCGTGCGCGCGAGCCGTGTCACCGCGATGGGTACAGGCGCGTCGTCGCGATGCAGCTCGTACCACTTGAGCAGCGCGCTCCCGGCCTCGAGCGGCTCACCGGGCGTGACGCGCTTGGGCGCATGACGGTAGCCGGCGTCGACGCCGGAGTCGGTGGCGAGAAGTCGCGCGAGCGTCGTGGTGGTGGTGGGCATCGTCATTCCCCGTCGTTCATGAACCGTACGTACAGGTCTTCGAGCTTTCGCCGGGCGCGGTCCGCCTTTCGCAGGTACTTCAACGCGGACGACATGCTCGGGTCCACGAGGAAGCAGGCAAGCGGCAGGTCGCGCGCGAGTCCGTCCCAGCCGTAGCGGTCCACCATCCGGCGAAGGATGTATTCGAGCGTGAGGCCGTGGAGCGGGTTGTTGGGCTGGCCGGCGGACAAGCGGGCTCCGTTCTCGATGCCTCAGGGGTGTTGCGCGAAGCCGCTATCCTACACGCGCGCGCCTGTCCTATGCTCGCCGACGCGCGTCCCTGCGTCCGCCCCTGGCCCCGGAGATCGCTCATGAAGCGCCCGCTACGCTCGCTGCTCGTGCTCGCAGGCCTCACGCTGCTCGTGGTTCGGTCGGTCGCGCAGCCGCCCACGGGGACGTCCGCCGGCATCGCCACTCCGGGCCCCGCCGGCACGCAGCCGCCGGTCGGCCTCACCGGCTTCGATGCCCCGGGCGCCGCCGCGGAGCTCGCACGCGAGGCGGGCATGGCCGCGCTCATGCGCCCGGACTCGCTCCGCCGCCACCTCCGGATCCTGACCGAGGAGCCGCACGTCGCCGGAACGCCGGCCGACCGCGCCACGGCCGACTACGTTCGCCAGCGGCTCGCGGCGTACGGCTGGGACGCGCAGATCGTGGAGATCCCGGTGTGGATCAACTATCCCAAGCTGTCGCGGCTCACGCTCGTCGAGCCCGTGGAGCAGAAGCTGGCGGTGCGCGAGACCGGCGTCGCATGGGACAAGGACGCCACCGCGAGCGGAGTGTTCGACGCGTTCCACGGCTACTCCGCGAGCGGCGACGTCACCGGCGCGGTCGTGTACGCGAACTACGGCGACGTGGACGACTTCGCCAGGCTCACCACCCTCGGCGTGGACGTGCGCCATCGCATCGTGCTCGTCCGCTACGGCAGGATCTTCCGCGGGCTCAAGGTCCGGAACGCCGAGCGCGCGGGCGCCGCGGGCGTGTTGATCTACAGCGACCCGGCCGACGACGGCTACGCCAAGGGCGACCCCTATCCGCGCGGCCAGGCCCGCCCGGCGGATGCCATCCAACGCGGGAGCGTGCAGTTCCTGAGCGAGGGTCCCGGCGACCCCGGCACGCCCGGCTGGCCGTCCACGGCGAAGGGCAGGCGCTTGAAGCACGAGGAGATGACGACGGTGCCACGCATCCCGTCCATGCCCATCGCCTATGCCGAGGCGCAGAAGATCTTCGAGTACCTCGAGGGTCCGCGCGTGCCTTCGGACGCGTGGCAGGGGGCACTACCGCTCACCTACCACGTCGGGCCGGGCCCAGCGGTCCTCCATCTCGAGAGCGAGCAGGACTGGGCGGTGCGCCCGATCTGGGACGTGATCGCCACGCTCAGAGGTCGCGAGCTGCCCGGGCAGGTGGTCCTCGCCGGCAACCATCGCGACGCGTGGGCGCACGGCGCCGAGGATCCCAACAGCGGCACGATCACGCTGCTGGAGATGGCGCGCGTGATCGGCGCCGAAGCACGTGCGGGCTGGCGGCCGCGCCGCACGCTGATGCTGTGCTCGTGGGACGGCGAGGAGTACGGACTGCTGGGCTCCACCGAGTGGGCCGAGGCGAACGACGCCATGCTGACGCGCGACGCGGTGGCGTACGTGAACGTGGACGCCGCGGTGTCGGGAGACAGCCTGCGCGTGAACGGCAGCGACGCGATGCGGGCGTTGTTCAGCGAGGTGGCCCGCGACGTGCGCGACCCGCTCCAGAACCGCTCGGAGTGGAACACGGTGATGGACCGGGCGTGGATCGACGGGAAAGCCGCCTGGTCGCAGGCGAACCGCTTGCGCCGGCTGCGCGGCGCGGCCGCCGAGCCGTTCGGGTATCCGGTCGCGCCGCTCGGGTCGGGCTCGGACTACACCGTGTTCGTGGATCACCTGGGCGTGCCGAGTGCGGACCTCCGGTTCGAGGGGCTCTCCGGTGTCTATCACTCCATGTACGACGATTTCGAGTTCATGGACCGCGTGGTGGATCCGGGCTACCACCGCCACCTGTGCATGACCGAGCTGTGGACCCGCGCCATCCTGCGCCTGGCGGAGGCTCCGGTGCTGCCGCTCCGCTACAGCGCCACCGCGCGGTTCGCGTACGACCAATTGGAATCCCTCGCCGATCGCGCCGAGGACGCGAGCGCGGGCAAGCCCGACTCGCTGCGGCTCCGCGCGCCGGTCAAGCCCGCGCTCGATGCCGCCCGCCGGCTGCTCGAGACCGCGCTCGCGGCCGAGGGCGTGGCCGACGCGGCACTCGCGCACGGGGCGCCGGCCGGCGATCCCGGCGGCTACAACGCTGCGGTCATGCGCGCCGAGCGTGCGCTCCTCGGACCCGGCCTGCCCGGCCGCACGTGGTTCCGCCACGAGCTCTACGCGCCCGGGCTCAACACGGGCTACGCGCCCGTGCCACTGCCGCGGCTCGGGCAGGCGGTGCTGGAGGGCGACGCGAAGGGCTGGGAGAGAGGCGTCCAGCCGCTGGCCGATGCGCTCGATCGTGCGACCGCGGAGCTCGCGAAGGTGAAATAGCGGCGGCTCGCGACGGGGCGCGGGCCGTGCGGCCCGCGCCGGAAATCCCGTCAGGGCATGCCGCTCACGTGGTGCGAGCGCAATTGCTTCGCCTTCTCGGCCGCCGCTGCGATGTTGTCGACGGCGAGCCGGCGCACCTCGGCCGCATCGTCCGGCTTGATCGTCCCGTCCTTCAGGAGGCCCTGCTCCACCGACGTGAAGGCGAGCAGCTCGACCAGGTCCTCGCCGCGGTCGACGCGCGAGGCCCGGCCCTTGGGATCGAGCGCGATGAACGCCGCCGCCGGCATGGTCGACAGCGCGTTGGCGGCGGAGTCGGAGAACACGGTCTGCGAGCGCAGCACCTCGATGTCGGCCACGACGCGCATCGCCTCGACGTCGCCCTGGTCGGCGAGCGCGCCGACCGGCTGCTTGAGCGCGAGCTGGTGCACCTTGAGTGCGCGGGCCTCTCGCGATTCGCAACCCGTCACGAGGGCCAGCAACAGCAGTCCCAGCGCGACGCCCAGCGGGACGGGAGAGATTCGGGTCGGGCGGTGTCCTTCCATGGGGGCCGTGCTCCTTTCGGGGCGAGAACCTAGCACACGGCTCCCGCACGCGGAGGCGCGAGGTGCGGCCGGCGCCCGGGCGGGCACGCGAACGGCCCGCTCGACCGTGAGCGGGCCGTCGCATCAGGAGCGCACGACGCCGGGACGCATGCCGCCCGGCACGCCCGCGACGCGCGCTACCGATCCATGGACTGCGGCGGGGAACCCGACCCCCCGCCCACGGGGCGGATCAGGAACGAACTCAGGATCAGCGCCACGCCGACCGCGGCGGGGATCAGGCCGACGGTCCAGACCCTGCCGCCGTCGTTCCCGTCCGCGACCTCGTGCAGGAAGATCGACAGGGCGACTCCCACGAACAGCGTCACGATGCCGCCGATCAGGATGCCCTGGCGGCGGTGCTCCGCGACCACGACCGGATCGCCGAACATGCGGTTGTCGTCGAAGATGATCGGGCGCTGCAGGCTCGCGATCTTGTCGGGATCGAGCCCGCGCTCGATGGCCGCGATGCGCTCGCGCTGGATCATCTCGAACGCGCGCTGGCGCTGCATCGTGCGCACGATCCCGGCGGTGATCCCGCCGACGATGGCGACGATGGGGATGCTGAGCGCCATCAGCGGGATCAGCGAATCGGTGTCGAAATCGAACATGGCGGGCCTCCGCGGCGGCTGGGGTGGTGGACGTTGTCTCGAACGCCCATTGTGACCGGGAGAGGCCCGGATCGGGTTTCAGGGGTCGTGCTCGGAAGATTGCGGATGAGCCCGTTTTCGAGGGGTTGTACGCCAACAGGTCTATGTACCACAATCACTTATGTGGGCAGTCTCCCCCACCAGCAATCTTCCGCGCACAACCCTTAGGCTGCCGGGATGCAACCCGAGCCGCCCCTGGACCCGTCCAAGCGAGCGATGGCCCCGACGCCCGCGCTCCATCCCGAGGCCGCGAGGATGGCGGACGAGCGCCGGCTCATCGCAGGGGCGCAGTCGGGCGACACGGCCGCGTTCCGTGTGCTGGTCGAACGGCATCAGGCGCGCGCGGTCGCGCTCGCGCTGCGCATCGTCCGCTCGGCGCCGGACGCGGAGGAAGTCGCGCAGGATGCGTTCGTGCGGGTTTGGACGGCGCTCCCCGGCTTTCGTGGAGAGTCGAGTTTCGCGACGTGGCTGTACCGGATCGTGGCGCGGCGCGCGTTCGACCGGGTGGACGTGCTGAAGCACCGGCGTGCGCGCGAGCGGGCGGAGGAGAAGCTGCCCGAGCCCGTCGCACCCGCGCCGGCGGACGACGACACGTTACGGGCGGCGCTGCTGCAACGGCTGGTGGCGGACCTCTCACCCGCGCAACGGTCGGTGGTGACGATGTTCTACTACGAGGGACGGTCGGTGGAGCAGGTCTCGGCGATCCTCAACATGCCGGAGAACACGGTGAAGACGCACCTGCTGCGCGCGCGTGCCGCGCTGCGCACGGCGTGGACACACGAGCTGGGAGAAGAAGCGTGAACTGCCTCGAGTTCGAGCGGTTGCTGGACGAGGGCGAGCCGGCGCGGCTCCCCGCGGCCGCACGGGCCCACGCGCGCGAGTGCGCGCGCTGCGGGCGTGCGCTGGCGCGCGCGCGATCGCTCGAGGCGGCGCTCGCTCGTCACTTCGCAAGCACGCTCGAGCTCGACGAGAGCGTTTCAAGCTCGTTCACGGAGCGCGTCATGCTGCGCGTCGAGCGCGTCGAGGCCCGCGGCGTCCGCTGGCTCGCGCTGCCCGACGCCCTGCCCTGGTGGGTGCGCGTCCCGGCGGAGCCGACGGTCGCACTGGCGGCGACGGCGATGGCCCTGCTCCTCTGGCGTGGGGATCGGCTGCTCGCCATGGTCCGCGCGTGGGCGCCGGACCTGGTGGCGGCCTCCGGCCGCGTCGGCGACTTGGCGAACGCAGCCGGCATCGGCTCCGTGCTTCACGCTCTCGGGAGCGCGTTCGCGCCGGGGCCGGGTGCGCACTGGACGGTCGTTGGCGCGATGGCGATCGGCGTGGCCCCGCTGCTGGCGCTGGCGGGCTGCGGCATGTGGTGGCTCGGCGAGCGGCTCGTCGGCCGGCCCGGAGTGGCGCTCCAGCACTAGGTTCCTGAGCGAACCCGAACACGCGCGGGACACATCGCTGACGCCCGGCGGCGCGCGAGCTCTTATACTCGCGCGCCATGCACTCCCCGGCCCCGGCACGGACCAACCGCCTCGCGCGCGAGAAGAGCCCGTACCTCCTCCAGCACGCCACGAACCCGGTGGATTGGTATCCCTGGGGCGACGAGGCGTTCGCCCGGTCGCGCGCCGAGGACAAGCCGATCTTCCTCTCGATCGGCTACTCCACCTGCCACTGGTGCCACGTCATGGAGCGCGAGTCGTTCGAGAACGACGGCGTCGCGGCGGCGTTGAACGCCGACTTCGTGCCGGTGAAGGTGGACCGCGAGGAGCGCCCGGACGTCGACCGCATGTACATGTCCGCGATGCAGGCGCTGGGACAGGGCGGCGGCTGGCCGCTCAACGTGTTCCTCACCCCCGACCTCGAGCCGTTCTGGGGCGGCACGTACTTCCCGCCCTCCACCACGCTCGGCCGGCCGGGGCTGCTGCAGATCCTGCCCCAGCTCGCACGGGCGTGGCGCGAGCAGCGCGACCAGATCCGGGCGACGGGCGGGCAGGTGCTGGCGCTGCTCGGATCGCTCACCGGCGCCGGAGCCGAGCCGCGCCCGACGGCGGAGCTGGCGGACGCGTGCGCGGCGTTCCTCGAGCGCGAGCACGATGCCGCGCACGGGGGGTTCGGTGGTGCTCCGAAATTCCCGTCGCCCGCCAACCTGACCTTCCTCCTCGGGCGCTGGGCGCGCGGGGCGCGGGGCGCAGAGACCGCCCGCCGCATGGTGCTCGCGCAGCTCGAGGCGATGCGCGCGAACGGGTTGAACGACCACCTCGGCGGCGGGTTCCACCGCTACGCGACCGACCGGCAATGGGGCATCCCGCACTTCGAGAAGATGCTCTACGATCAGGCGCTGCTCGCGGACGCGTATCTCGACGGCTACCGCTCGACCGGCGACTCCCGCTGGGCCGGCACGGCGCGCGACGTGTTCGAGTACGTCGCGCGCGACTTGACCTCGCCCGACGGCGCGTTCTTCTCCGCCGAGGATGCCGACAGCGAGGGCGAGGAGGGGCGCTTCTACGCGTGGACCCCGGGCCAGCTCGCCTCCGTGCTGGGCGAGGACGCCGCCCGACTGTTCGCGCACCACTACGGCGTCACCGAGCAGGGGAACTTCGAGCACGGCAGCAGCGTGCTCCACGAGGCGCACCCCGCGGCCGATGCGGACACCGCGAGCCGGCTCGCCGACGCGCGTCGGCGGCTCCTCGCCGCACGTGCGCTGCGCGTGCGGCCGCACCGCGACGACAAGATCATCACCGCGTGGAACGGGCTCATGATCGCGGCGCTGGCCTATGGCGCGCGGACGCTGGGCGAGCCCGCGTACGCCGAGCGCGCGGAGCGCGCCGCCGAGTTCGTGTGGACGCGACTGCGTGCCGCGGACGGCTCGCTGCTCCGGCGCTGGCGCGACGGCGAGGCCGCGTTCGCGGGCCAGCTCGACGACCATGCGTACTTCGCGCGCGGCTGTCGCGAGCTGTTCGCCGCGACGCACGAACCGTTCTGGCTCGAGCGCGCGGAGATGGTGACCGAGACGATGCTGGCGCGCTTCTGGGACGAGGAGGACGGCGGGCTGTTCGAGTCCCCGGAAGACGCGGACGGAGTCCGCGTCCGACTGAAAGACGGCTTCGACGGCGCCGAGCTCGCGGGCAACTCCGTCGCCGCCGACAACCTGTGGCGGCTCGGCATGCTGTTCGAGCGCGTGGACTGGTGCGAGCGCGCCCAGCGCTCGTTCACGTTCCACGCCGGCCGGCTCGCCTCGGCCCCCTGGGCCATGCCCCGCATGATCGCGGCGATGGAACGCGGGGCGGTCGCACCGCGCCACGTGGTGATCGCGGGGGACCTGGAACGCGACGACACACGCGCGCTCGTTGCGGTGTATGAATCACGGCTCAGGCCGGACGAGGACCTGGTGCTGGTGGAGGAGGCGAGCCGCGGCCGGCTCGCGAAACTGGTGCCGTTTGCCGCGGAGCTGCCCATGCGGGACGGCCGCGCGACGGCCTACGTCTGCCTGGACTATGCCTGCCGGCAGCCGGTGCACGAGCCGCAGGAGCTCGCCGCGCTGCTGGACGGTTGAGGAACCGTCGATGGGAGAGGGCATGGAGCTGGCGGGGAGGGGGGTGCGCGGGATGTCGGGGTGGGTGAAAGCAGCATGGCTCGCCGGGTCGGTGGTGGCGTGCCTCGCATGCCGCGTGGACGTTGCGCGTGCGCAGGCGGGCGGTGCGCCGCCGCCACCGGAGAAGCTCGTGCAGGTCACCGCCGCACCGGTCGAGGTCGCCGCCGGCGGCTCGGCGGGCGTGACCGTCCACCTGGTGCTCCTGCCCGGGTGGCACGTCAACGCGAATCCGCCCGCGCTCGAGTACAACATTCCCACCCGGGTGAAGCTCGAAGCGGCCGCGGGCTTGAGCGCCGGCGCGCCGCGCTACCCCAAGGGCACCTCGCACAAGTTCGAGTTCGACGAGACGCCGCTCCTCGTCTACGACAGCGCCGCCGACGTCCAGGTTCCGCTCACGGCCGCCGGCTCCGCCGCAGTGGGTGTGCACTCGCTCGGCGGAACGGTCGAGTTCCAGGCCTGCAACGACCAGGTCTGCCTGCCTCCTGCGTCGGTGCCGTTCACGGTGCAGGTCACCGTCCGCGCGGGCGGCGGCGCGATCACCGCGCCCGTGGCGCCGGGGCCGGGGGCGGGTGCTCCCGCGACGGAGGGCAACACCTCGTTCAGCACCGCGGCGCCGGTCGGCAGCAGCGGTGCGGCGGTCGCGAAGAACAGCCTCGAAGCGGCGCTCGCGCAGGGCGGGCTCGGCTGGCTGCTGGCGCTGTTCGTGGGCGGCCTGCTCCTCAACCTCACTCCGTGCGTTTTTCCCATGCTCGGCATCACGGTCAGCATCTTCGGGGCGCGCCGCAAGGAGCCGCTGCCCAAGGTGCTCAGCACCGCGCTCCTCTACGTGCTCGGGATCTGCGTCACCTACACCGCGCTCGGCGTGGTGGCGGCACTGACCGGAGGATTGTTCGGCTCCGCGCTCCAGAGCATCTGGGTGAACGTGGTGCTGGGCGGGCTCATGCTCGTCCTCTCGCTCAGCATGTTCGGGCTCTACGAGATGCAGCCGCCGGCGTGGCTCATGGACCGGCTCGGCGGCGCGCAGGCCACGAACTTCGCGGGCGCGTTCCTGTCCGGGCTCGGCGTCGGGATCATCGCCGCGCCCTGCGTCGGGCCGTTCGTGGTCGCGGTGCTGGCGTTGATCGCGCAGCGGGGCGACGTGGGCTTCGGCGTGCGCACGATGTTCACGCTGTCGTTCGGGCTCGGGTTCCCGTACCTCTTCCTCGCCACGTTCTCGAACCTGCTGCAGGCCCTGCCGCGTTCCGGGGACTGGATGGTGTGGGTGAAGCACGGCTTCGGCACGCTCATGGCGGCGATCGGGCTCTACTACCTGTGCATCGGATTCGCGCCCGACCTGGCGCCGTGGGTGCTGCCGGTCGGGCTCGCGGTGGGCGGCTTGTGGCTCGGCTTCCTCGACCGGAGCTCGGGCGCGAAGGGGGCGTTCAAGACGTTCACGCAGGTTGCGGGCGGCGCGGCGCTGTTCGCGGGCGTGATGCTCGGGGTGCAGATGTTCCAGGCCGCGGCGCGCACGCTCACGTTCAAGCCGTTCGACCCGGCGGCGGTGGCCTCGAGCGTCGCCGCCGGCCGGCCGGTCATGGTGGAGTTCTCCGCCGACTGGTGCCTGCCGTGCCACGAGCTGGAGTTGAACACGTTCGCGAACGAGCGCGTGGTCGCCGCGGCGCACCGCTTCGACCGTTACCACGTGGATCTCACCAAGTACGACACGCCCGAATCGGAGGCGACGCGCAAGCGCTTCGACATCCACGGCGTGCCGACCGTGGTGTTCCTCGGGGCCAACGGGAAGGAGATCCCCGGCACGCGCGTCGAGGGCTTCATGGCGCCCGACGCGTTCCTCGGCCAGCTGCGGAAGGGCGGGGGAAGTTAGACGGCGCTCGGGGATTCGGCATCAGCGTCGCAAGACTCGTCGGACCAGGCTCCACTGCGACGTTCAGGATCGACTTGCTCGGCGCGCAAGCGTGGCGGAAGGCGTTGTAACTCACCCTGTCTCGGTCACATCGCCCCGAGGTGGATAATCACTTGACGATCGCGACGCGTTGCCGCAAGTCGGCTCCCGGGCCCTGCAGGCGGGCGAAGTAAAGCCCGGCTGCGAGCCCCGTGGCGTCCAGCCGGGCCGTGTGACGCCCGGCCTCGCACACGCCTTCGAACACCGTGCTCACCACGCGCCCCTGCACGTCGAGCAGCGTGAGCCGCATCGGGGAGCGCTTCGGCACCGCATAGGTCAGCGTCGCGCGGCCGTGCACCGGGTTGGGCGCCATCGGCCCCAGACTGAACGCGGTGCCGGAACCTGGCGGATCCACCGCCAGCGTGCCGTCCCCGATCGTGAACCCGGCGTCGCTGAGGTCGCTGCCGATGCTGCCCGTGTAGTCCCGGGCGTCCACGCGGAGGTAGCACGTGCCGGATGAAGCAGGAGCGGAGACGGTCCAGTCGTACACGCCCGTGTTGGGTGCTCCGGCGGCGAGCAACTCCCAAGGTCCCGTGGCGCCGTTGCGCGAGAGGTAGACGTCAACCGACTGTACTCCTGGTACCGGCGCGCTGCTGCTCCACGACAGGTGGCACGTTGTGCCAATGACGATTCCCTCGCCGCCGTTGGGTGAGAGCACGTTGACCGCAGGGGGCGATCCGCCAGCCGGCAGGATGCGGGCGACACCTCGTACGGGTTGTCCGCCGATGCTGCTGAAGAACCCGCCGGCGTACACCGTGTCTTCCGACGCAACCAGCGCCCAGCTCCCGTGGTTCGCACCGGGGTTCCATGCGGTCGCCAACCCGTTCGTCGCATCCAGTGCCGCGATGGCGTTCCGCGCCTGCCCGCCAATGCTCACGAACAATCCGCCCGCGTACACCGTGCCTCCGGACGCCGCCAGCGACCAGACGTCGGAGGCCGCGTTCGGGTCCCATGCCGTCGCCAAGCCGCTCGTCGTATCCAATGCCGCGATGTGGTTCCGCGTCTGCCCACCGATGCTCGTGAACCTCCCGCCCGCGTACACCGTGCCCCGCGACACCGCCAGAGCACTGACATAGTTGTCCGCGTGCGGGTCCCAGGCTGTCGCCAGCCCGCTCGTCGTATCCAATGCCGCGATGTGGTTCCGCGCTTGCCCACCGATGCTCGCAAACCCCCCGCCCGCGTACACCGTGCCCCCGCACACCGCCAGCGCAGACACGTTACCGTCCGCTCCAGGGTTCCATGCGGTCGCCAGCCCGCTCGTCACACCCAGCGCCGCGATGCGGAGCCGCGCTTGCCCACCGATGCTCGTGAACCCCCCGCCCGCGTATACCGTGCCCCCGGACACCGCCAGCGCCGTGACAGTGTTGCTTGCCCCCGGGTTCCAGATCGTCGCCAGCCCACTTGCCGGGTCCAGTGCCGCGATGTTGTTGCGCGTTTGCCCGCCGATGCTGACGAACAATCCGCCCGCGTACACCGCGCCTCCGGACGCCGCCAGCGCATAGACGCCTCCGCTGACGCCTCCGTCCGCGCCCGGGTTCCATGCGGTTGGCTGCCCGGTCGTCACATCCAGTGCGGCGAGGTTCCCCCGCTCCCGCGCGCCCAGGATGTTGAAAGACCCGCCCACACAGACGACACCTCCCGAGACCGCCAGCGCGGAAACGTTGTCGTTCGCGCCGGGAGGGTCCCAAGCCGTCGCCAGGCCGCTCGCCGAATCGATAGCCGCGAAATTGTCTCGCGCCTGTCCGCCGATGCTCGTGAACTGTCCGCCCGCGTACACCGTGCCCCCGGATACCGCCACTGCGTAGACGGCTCCAATCGTCGGGATCGGAGGGCCCGGGTTCCAATTCGTCGCCAGCCCGGTCGTCGCATCCAGTGCGGCGATGCAGCTCCGCGGCTGCCCGCCGATGCTGGAGAAGTGTCCACCCGCATACAGCGTGCCTCCCGAGACCGCGAGAGCCATGACCTGTCCGTCCGCGCCCCAGTTCGATGTGCTCCCCAGCGCCAGCCCGCTCGTCGCGTCCACCGCCGCGATGTAGAGCCGCGGCTGCCCGCCGATGTCATGGAAGCTCCCACCCACGTACACGGTGCTGCCCGAGACCGCCAACGCCTGGACAAAGTTGCCCGCGGTCGGAGCGGGGTTCCATGCGGTCACCAGCCCTGTCGTCGCATCCACTGCCGCGAGATTGCTGCGCGCCTGCCCGCCGACAGTCTGGAAGGCCCCGCCCGCGTACACAGTGCCCCCGGAGACGGCCAGCGCCATGACCCAGCCGTTCACGCCCGGGTTCCACGCCGTCGCCAGCCCGCTCGTCGTATCCAGTGCCGCGAGGTTCTGTCGCGCCTGCCCACCGATGCTCGAGAAGCTCCCCGCTGCGTAAACCGTCGGGCCGCTCACAACGAGGGCGGACACGAGGTTGTTCACCCCCGGGTTCCAGCCGTCCAGCGTGCCATCCGCGCGAATGTGCGCCAGGTTGTTGCGCGCCACCCCCGCCACGCTCGTGAACCTTCCCGCGACGTACCAGCCGCCCGAACCATCCGGGGCCACGGCCGTCACGGTACCGTTGACCCGCGGCCATGCCGGGGCCGGGGCGCCGGTCGCAGCATCGAGCGTGGCGAACCCACCCGTGATCGCGCCGACATGGGAGAAAGTGCCCCCGATGTACAGCGTGTTGCCTGCAAGGGCCATGGCGTACACGTCCCCATCCGTGACCCACAGGTTTGGGTCCGCGACCTGCGCGAATCCGCGGCCCGGTGAGAGTGACGTGACGACGAGCAGCGTTGCGATAAGGGCAGGGCGACGAAGCCAGGGCATCATGAGCGACCTCCCATGGTCATGGGGCGGGGGTGCAGATGGCCTGGGGGGCGGGGATCTTGAGGCATCCCTTCTGCTCGGCGTGGAGTACGTGCGATGAAGCGGCTGAGCCGTGCTTTGACGTGGTACCCCTTGCGGGGTCCACCAAGCGCTGCACGCGGTCCATGCCGCACGCAGGTCAGCCATCGAGCATGTTGGCATTGACGTTCAGCGTGCGGAAGTCAAATCTGCCTGTTCACCGACTTCAAGCACAGATCGCAGGTCGGCCAGCGATGCCCAAGTAGCACTCAGTGGCATTGCACTAGCGGCGCAAGGTCGGACGCTGCGGGCTTCCACAGGGGACTCTGCGCCGCAGCCCGACGGACCAGGTCCGAACCGCCGAAACCCATCTACTCCTCGTCCTCCACGTTCGCCGCGGACCGCAGCGTGTCTCGGTCCGGGATCAGGAAGCGTCCGCTCCCGGTCAGGAGCACGCCCTGGCGATTCCAGCGCGACATCACGCGGATCGCCGATTCGACCGTGGTCCCCACCAGTTCGGCGATCTCCTGGCGGGAGAGCGCCAGCGGGATCTCGGTGCCCTCCGCGGTCTGCCGGCCGAGCCGGTCGGCGAGCGAGAGGAAGAGCGTCGCCACGCGCGCGCCGACGCGCTTCCCGTGCATGGCCGCCAGCTTGCGCGTGAGCGCCATGTTGAGCCGCGTCATCTGGAGGATCATGCCGCGGGCGAAGCCGGGGTCCTTGTCGATCAACTCGAACCAGTCGCGGCGGGGAAGCCGCAGGAGCAGCGTGGGCTCCATCGCGATGGCGGTGGCGGGATAGGGGATCTGGTTGTACACCGCCACGAGCCCCGCCGTTTCCGTGGGGCCGAACATCTCGAGAATGATGTCGCCGCTGTCGGCGTGTCGCACGATCTTGACGCGCCCGGTGACCACCACGCAGAGATTCTCCGCGGGGTCGCCGGCGTGCCAGAGCGCATCGCCCTTCTCGAGCTGCTGAAGGGTCGCGAGCGCCGCCACCCGCGCCCGAAGCGGCGCCGGGAGACCGGCGAACATGGGCAGCGTGGCCAGTGCCTGGCGCAATTGATCGGAGTGCGTGCTCGTCACGGGGCTCCCAAGGTCGGTCGTGGGCCGCGGAGCATGCCCGAGGGCCCGGGCCGGCGGCAATCCCGGCCAATCCGGGCGACGGACGAAATGCGCCCCGGATGACGGCCGTCATGTCGCGCGGCCCCGGCGCGGACGAAGCTCCGGACATGACGCAACGCCCCATCCTCCGCCCGACCCGGTCGCCCTTCTCGCGATTGCGCGCCGAACACCGGCGCGCGCTGAATCTGCTTCGGAAGTTCGAGCGTGCGCTGGGCGAGGACTCACCCGACGAGCGCTCTTTCCCCGCCATCGCCAGCTATCTCGCGGGCCCGTTTCGCACCCACCTCGAGGTCGAGGAGCGCGTCGTCTTCCCGGTCCTCGGCGAGAACCTGCCGGAACTGGCGCTCGCGCTCGAGCCCCTGCGCGAGGATCACGCGTCGATCCGGGACATGAGCGAGAGCCTGCGGGTGCTGCTGTCCCGGCCAGGCGCCCCGCGCCGTGCCGAGCAGCTGCTCGTCCTCGGCCGCGACCTCACGGACCTGATCCGGCTCCACGTCCGGAAGGAAGAGCGTACGGTGCTGGACTGGAGCGAGCGGGTGCTGCCGGCCACCGTCCTCATCGAGCTCGCGCACCGGATCGCCCACGCACTGGCCCCGGGCGAAGCTCGCAACCCGGAGCATTCATGAGAGATGCGCGCACGCCCCAGCGCCCACGGCGCGGGCATGACCCACGTCATACGGCGGAGATGCGCGGACGACTAGGTTTTCCTCCAACACCGACTCGCGACAGCTCACCTCCAACCTCGGAGATCGCCATGGCCGTGAACCGTTCGGTCATCCTCGAACGCCTCCTGCCGCCGTTCCTGCTCGTGTCCTGCCTTGCCGTCGCCGCCGCGACCACCGGGTGTTCCGGCCGAGCCGGCGACGACGGCCCCTCGTCGCTCGCGGCCCGGCAGGCCGCGGTGAGCGACAGCGAGATCGCCACGCTCACCGATGCGCCCAACGTGCCGCCGCCCATCACGCGCAACCACGCGACCCGGGTGATCGTGCGGCTCGAGGTGCGCGAGGTGGTCAAGCGCATCGCCGACGGGGTGGACTACACGTTCTGGACGTTCGGGGGCTCGGTGCCCGGCAAGTTCATCCGCGTGCGCGAGGGCGACGAGGTGGAGTTCCACCTCCGCAATCACCCCGACAACAAGATGCCGCACAACATCGATCTGCACGCCGTCACCGGACCGGGCGGCGGCGCCGCGTCGTCGTTCACCGCACCCGGGCACGAGTCGGTGTTCTCGTTCAAGGCGCTCAATCGCGGGCTGTTCATGTACCACTGCGCCACGGCGCCCGTCGGCATGCACATCGCGAACGGCATGTACGGCATGATCCTGGTGGAGCCCAAGGGCGGCCTGCCCAAGGTGGACCGCGAGTACTACGTCTGCCAGGGCGACTTCTACACCAAGGGCCGGAACGGCGAACCGGGCCTGCAGCCGTTCGACATGGAAAAGGCGATCCGCGAGCAGCCCGAGTACGTGCTGTTCAACGGCGCGGTCGGCTCGTTGACCGGTGACAACGCGCTCAAGGCGAAGGTCGGGGAGACCGTGCGCCTGTTCGTCGGCAACGGCGGTCCGAACCTGGTGTCGTCGTTCCACGTCATCGGCGAGATCTTCGATGCCGTGTACGCGGAGGGCGGCGGAACGAAGAACACGAACGTGCAGACGACGCTCATCCCGGCCGGGGGCTCGACCATCGTCGAGTTCAAGACCGAGGTGCCGGGCACGTTCATCCTCGTGGACCACTCGATCTTCCGCACGTTCAACAAGGGCTCGCTCGGCATGCTCAAGGTGGAGGGCGCGGACGACAAGGTGGTGTACTCGGGCAAGCAGTTCGACGAGGTCTACCAGCCCGAAGGCTCCGCGATCCAGTCGATCGGCGAGGCGCCACGCGCCCCGGTGGCGGCCACGAAGGCGGAGCGCATGGAACAGGGCAAGCGCGTGTTCAACTCCATCTGCATCGCATGTCACCAGCAGAGCGGCCAGGGCATCCCGGGGGCGTTCCCGCCGCTCGCAGGCTCCGACTTCCTGAACGCCGACAAGGGCCGCGCGATCGGCATCGCGGCGGGCGGCCTGTCGGGTCCGGTGCAGGTGAATGGCAAGCTGTTCAACAGCCAGATGCCGGCGCTGAATCTCTCCGACGAGGACGTGGCGAATGTGCTCACCTACGTGTACAACACGTGGGGGAACGCGGGCTACGAGATCAAACCCGCCGAGGTCGCCGCGGTGCGCGCAGCGAAGAAGAAGTAACCGGGGGGAGGGCGAGAGGATGCGAGCGGTGCGAGGCTTGGTGGCGGGGGCGCTCGGGATGGCCCTCGCGCTGGGCTTCGCCACGACTGCGTTCGGCGCGATTGCCCCGGACCGCGTCCCGATCAGCGGGGGCAAGTATCACCCGCTCTATCGCCAGCCCGTGCGCGGGACCGATCGCGACACGCTGCTGCGCCAGGTCGTGGCCGTGGACGTGCCGCCGTTCCTCCTCGGCCGCACGCCGGTGACGAACGGCGACTACCTCGAGTTCGTGCGCGCGCATCCGGAGTGGCGGCGCTCGCGCGTGTCCCGCCTGTTCGCGGACGAATCGTACCTGCACCACTGGCGCGGCGAGCTGGATCCCGGGCCCGGGGCTCCGGCCTCGAGCCCGGTGGTCTACGTGTCGTGGTTCGCCGCGCGCGCGTACGCTGCGGCGCACGGCGGGCGGCTGCCCAGCGTGGCCGAGTGGGAGCTGGTCGCCGCGGCGGACGAGAAGCGCCGCGACGCCTCGCGCGACCCGCGTTTCCTCGAACGCGTGCGGGACTGGTACGCACGCCCGTCGCCCGCGGTCCTGCCCGAGGTTGGGCACGTGTTCCGAAACGTCTGGGGGGTGGACGACATGCACGGCCTCGTGTGGGAGTGGACGCTCGACTTCAACTCGGCGCTGGTGTCGGGGGAGTCGCGTGGGGACGCCTCGCTGGAGCGGTCGCTCTTCTGCGGCGCGGGCGCCACCAATGCGGCGGACTTTGCGGACTACGCCGCGTTCATGCGCTTCGCCTACCGGGCCAGCCTCCAGGCGCGCTACACCACCGCGCAGCTCGGCTTCCGAGTCGCCTACGACGTCCCCCCGGCGAAGACGGGGGCACGCTGATGTCGCCGGCCCGCCTGCGCCCGCGCTGCGTCGCTTCGACACGGGGGGTCGCGCTCGCCCTCGCCGCGTGCGTGGGGCTGGGTGGTTGTGACGGCCATCGCGGGGCTGCCCCGGGCGCCGGCGCCGCCCGCGAACCCGCGGCGACGCGTGCCGCCGAGCCGTCGCTCCACGAGCTGACGTTCGCGCTCACCGACGCGAACGGCCACGTGCGGCACATGACGGACTTCCGCGGCCGGCCGTTCGTCGCGAGCATGATCTACACGCACTGCACCTCCGTGTGCCCGCGCATCACCGCCGACCTCCAGGCGCTCGACCGGGCCTTGCCACCCGACGTGCGCGAGCACACGCGCTTCGTCCTTTTCTCGCTCGACCCCGCGCGCGACACGCCCGCGGCGCTGACCGGATTCGCGCGCGACCATCACCTCGATCCGGCCCGCTGGACGCTGCTCGCCGCCGGGCCGGACGACATGCGCACGCTGGCCGCGGTGCTCGACGTACGGTTCCGGCCCGACGCGGGCGGCGAGATCGCGCACTCGGCGGTGATCGTGGTGGTGGACAGTGCCGGCGTGATCCGCCATCGCCAGGTCGGGCTCACCGGCGATCCCGCCCCGCTCGTGGCGGCGGTGCGCGCGGTGGAGTGACCGGCGTGGGAGCGGGCGCGGGCCGCGCGCCCGCTCCCACCGCTCACTTGTAGAGGTAGTAGAGCGTGATCCGCACCGCGACGTCCGCCTTCCGGTCGGCGAGCGCCGAGGACTTGGCCAGGTAATTGCGCACCAGCACGTTGGGCATGAGGTGCACGTTCGGGCGGGGGGACGCGTCGAGCGCCGCGATCCAGTACATCTCGCGGTAGCCGGTGCTCGCCTGCCGGGTGTCGGGGTCGAACCAGTCCACGCGGCCGACCGCGCTCCAATGATCGGTCAGCCGGCCGTGTCCGAACAGGCTCGTGCCCGCGGGGACCATGTCCGCTCCGGCGGGGCCGGCAGCCGCGTTCACGCGGCGGAACGCCTGCAGGCCGGCCGCGTCGGGACCCTTCTGCCAGCCGAGGAACGCCTGCGTGGTCCACTTGTCGTGCGGACCCGTCTCGCCCTCGAAGTCGCCCATGCCCTCGAACACGAAGTTCCCGAACTGGATCGGCACCGAGAGCATGAGCTTCTTGGACGCGTTGTTCTCCGGCTTCTGGCCGCTGCCATTCGCGAACATGAGGTGCCAGCCGAGGGGGCGCCCGGGAGCGGGGGCCCGCTGCAGCGCCACGCCGAGATCGGTCGCGGTGCCGAAGCCCTCGAAGTCGAGCAGCGTCTTCTCGAGCGAGCGATATCCCCAGTAGCTCTCGACCAGCGCCCACGTAGGCGTGAGGGACATCCCCATGGTGAGGTTGCCGAGGGGGCCGAACCGGCTCCAGCGCAGCCACACCTGCTTCAGGAACGCCGCGGACTTGCCCTTCGAGGTCAACTCGTTGTCGTCGGCCTCGAACTGGACCCGCACCGCGAACACCGTGTCGAGGTCCTGGTCGAGCGTGAACTGCACACGGCGGAACCGGAACGACGACGTGTCGGCGGGCACCGAGTAACCATGGATCGCATCCTGGAAATCGGCGTACACCATTCCCGAGAGTCTTGCCTGGCCATGCGCGGGCGCGGCGAGTGCTGCCGCGAGCAGCACGGCGCACGCCACCACCCGGGACGATCTGGCGCTGCGGAACATCGCGGACCTCCTCCATCAACGAGTCGCGGACGTCCTGCCACGGCGTCGCGCGAGCCGGTTCGCTTCGCGTACCTCCGGCACCCGACACCATCGTGTGCCGCTGTCCGCGAGCATCGGCGAGCCGGCGCGCGGTCCCTATGACGGCGGTCATGCCGGGTGTCGAACACGCCTCGCCCCATCGACCCTCCGATGCGCAGGGGGATTCCGCTGCGCGACGCTCGCGGCGTGGCGGCGCGACGGCTCCCGGGATTGCGTCGTCCCCCGCCGCGTGTTACTGGTGGCGCAGGCCCCGAAAGGGCTCCCCGCGCAACCAACGAAAGGACTCGCCATGCTGCGTCGCATACTCTTCGCACTCGCGCTGCTCGCGTCGCTCCCCGCGGCCGCATCCGCAGGGCCGTTCTCGGCGTGGGGCCCGCAGATCGGCTTCAGCTCCGGTCCGGACCAGATCGTGGTCGGCGGACACCTGCTGGTCCGGGATGTCGCCCCGCAGCTGGATCTCGTGCCGAGCCTCGATCTCGGCTTCGGCGACAGCCAGACGCTGGTGTCGATCAACGGCGATTTCCGCTATCGAATCCAGGTCAAGTCCCAGTGGGTGCCCTACGTGGGTGCCGGACTCGCCGTTCACTTCTTCTCGTTCGACAACCCGGGTCCCGGCGTGGACAACAGCGAGACGAAGGCGGGCGGGCAGATCATCGCCGGCGCGCAGGTCCCGACGAAGAGCAAGAACCTGTTCTTCGCGGAGTTGAAGCTCGGCCTCGGTGACTCGCCGGATTTCAAGGCCATGGCGGGTTGGAGCTTCGGGCTCAAGTAGGGGCGTCACTCTCCATCTGCACTCGCCCGTGCACGATCGGGTGATGTGCGCGCACACCCGCGTCAGGCTTCGGCAAAAAGATGCGCGTGGTTGCGCAAGTGTTGTGGTGATGGCACTTCGAAAAGTGCACGCCACTTGCTCCAGAGGCCCGAAAATCTTGAAGGGGCTCGCGGGGCGCGCCGATACTCGGCCTGACGGCTGGTGTTCCGGGAGAGGCCAGCCGGCGGTGCCGCAGGCGCCGAGGGTCCGGGCCTTGCTCCACCGACCCCGTCCCAGATCACTCCCCCGCGCAACACACGAGAGGACTCCGTCATGCTGCGTCGCTCGCTCATCGCACTCGCGATTCTCGTGATGCTGCCCGCGGCCGCGTCCGCCGGCTCGTTCAGCTACTTCGGCCCCCAGCTGGGATTCAGCCAGGGGCCCGATCAGTTCGTCGTCGGAGGGCATCTGAAGTGGAATACCGTCGCCCCGTCGCTGGACTTCGTGCCCGGCGTCGAGGCCGGGTTCGGTAGCAACTTCTCGCTGGTGTCGCTCAACGGCGACTTCCACTACAAGATCTCGTCCGGCACCCGCTGGCAGCCTTACGTCGGTGCCGGTGTCGGCATGCACTTCTCCTCGACCGACAACAGCTTCGGCAATACCAGCACCGGCGCCACCGCCACCGGCGGGCACTTCATCATCGGCGCCGGGGTTCCCACGCGCGGAAGCGCCCGGTTCTTCACCGAGCTGAAGCTGGGCTTCGGCGATTCGCCGGACATGAAGATCATGGCGGGCTGGAACTACCGGGCCCGCTGACGTCCACGTTACTCGTGCCGCGCCGGCCCGGGCCCGTCCCGCGACCGGCGCGGCGTTTCTACGGCACCCGCTTCGCCGCGCGGTCCGGCCCGGAGGCCGCCCGCGGGTGCCCGTGCCGCGACTACGCCTCTCCGGCACGCTGACCTATGCTCCCCTGCGTCGTGCCCGTGCCCTCCGGAGGAACCCCGATGCGCCGCCTGTCCGCATTCGAACTCGCGCTCCCGTGGCTCGCGTCCCTGTCGATGTTCGCGCCCGCACCGGCGCGCGCCGACATCACGCGCGAGGCGGAAGCCGTCGTGCGCCGCTACCTCGATGCCACGGGCGGCGCGGCGGCGTTCGCGGCCGAGAGCACCGGTTACACGCACGCGCGCGTCGAGGGGTTCGGGTTCACGGGCTGGTTCGCGGCGTGGAGCGCTCGACCGGCGCGCCGCTATTCACGGACCGAACTCGGCCCGTTCAAGCTGGCGGAGGGCGTGGACGGCGCCACCGCGTGGCGCACCGATCCCACGACCGGGCTCGTGCGCCCGCTCGCGGACAACGATCTCGACCAGGCGCTCGCCAGCGCGTGGTTCGAGTTCGAGCGCTGGGCCGAGCCCGACCAGGGCGGCGGCCAGGTGACGTTCGCCGGCCACGACCGCGATTCGCTCGGCACGGTGAGCGTGCTCGAGGTGACGCCGCCCGACCTGGCGAAGGGCGGGCGCCCGCTCCACCCGCGGCGGCTGTGGTTCAACGACGCGAACGGCCTGCTCGTTCGCGAGGTCTCGCGCGACGATCAGCGCGAGGTGGTCAGCAGGCTGTTCGACTACCGCCGCGCCGGCGCCCGCCTCCACCCGTATACGAACGAGACCGGGGTGACCAGCATGCCCGCGAACACGCTGCGCGCGATCTCGGACACGGTGCTCGTGAACGTCAGTGTCGCCGGCCTGCCGTTCTCGCCGCCGAGCCAGGCCGCGAGCACCGTGCACTGGCTCGTGAAGGACGGCGTCGCCCGCCTGCCGTTCGAGTACCGGGCCCGCCACGTCTGGCTCAAGGCCAGCGTCAACGGCGGTGCGGCCGAGAACTTCCTGTTCGACACCGGCGCGAGCGTCACGGTGATCGACAGCAGCTGGGCGACCGAGCACGGGATAAAGACCGAGGGGCACATGCAGGCCTCGGGCGCGGGCGCCTCGGGCGGAGCGTCTTTCGCCAAGCTCGGCTCGCTGCGCGTGGCGTCGGCCGCGGGGGACGGCATCGAGTTGCAGGACGTCCAGGTCGCGGTGCTCGACGTGAACCCGCAGTTCGAGCCGCTGTTCTGGCGCCGCATGGCCGGCGTGATCGGGTACGACGTCATCAGCCGCTTCGTCGTGACGGTGGACTACGACGACAGCACGCTGGTGCTGCACGACCCGGCCGACTGGCGGTACACGGGCAGCGAGCGGCCGCTCCCCATGGTCATGAACGGCACGGTGCCCGCGATCCGCGGCACGTTCGACGGGAGCGACGAGGGCCTGTTCCGACTCGACGTTGGCAGCAGCAGCACCGTGGATGTGCACGCGCCGTTCGCGAACGCGAAGGGATTGAAGGGCCGCATGGGCCGGACGCAGACGGTGGACGGCGTGGGCTTCGGCGGCGCGTTCTCGTCCGAGATCGGCCGGCTGCGGAGCATGAGCCTCGGCCCCTACGAGTGGGACGACCCGATCGTGGTGGTCTCGAGCGCGACACAGGGTGCGTTCGCGAGCGAGGAGTTCGCGGGCAACATCGGCAACCGCGTGCTCGAACGCTTCCGGGTCACGTTCGACTACCAGCGGCGCGAGGTCTTCCTCGAGCCGGGCAAACGCTATTCGGACCGCGACCGGCTGACGCGCTGCGGGATGTTGCTGACCCGGCGGGACGGCACGGTGACCGTGGCGAGCGTCCTCGCCAACTCGCCCGCGGACCATGCGGGACTGCGAGAGGGGGATCAGTTGCTGGCGCTGGATGGACGCCCCATCTCGCAGTGGGACCTGCCCGAGGTGAGCGCGCTCCTCGACGACGGAGAGGTCGGCCGCAAGGTGCCGGTGCGCATGCGCCGGCATGATGTCGAGAAGTCGGTCAAGATCAAGCTCGCGGAAGTCATCCGGTAGCGGGCAGGGAATCGCCGCCGGGTCCGGGCCCGCCGCGAATCCCGATTCCCCGGGGGACGGCCGCTACCGTATCCTTGATGCTCGTCCCTTGATCCGGCCCCCGGAGGCTCCATGTCCCAGTCCGGCGCCCGCCGCGCGGCCCGCGCCGCCGCGGCCCTCGCCCTGGTGTCCGCTGCGATCTGGCCCGCGGCATGCTCCAAGTCGCCGCCATTCGACCCGGGACCGAATCAGCGCCCGACGATCGAGGTCACGCAGGCGCCGGTGAACGCGACGCAGCCGTTCTTCTACGCGTACGAGCTGCGCTGGGCCGGCTACGACGTGGACGGCCGGATCGACCACTTCCGCTATGCCATCGATCCGCCGACCCAGACGGTCGCCGAGACGGTGTGGGTGAACACGACGGAGAACCGGAAGTCGTTCCTGTTCCATTCCGACAGCCTCTCCACGTCCGCCGACCAGACCGCGGAAGGCTTCCACACCATCGTGCTCGAGGCGGTCGACGACCGCGGCGCACCCTCGGCGCCGGTCTCGCGCTCGTTCACCTCGTTCACGATCGCCCCCACGGTGCAGATCGTGCAGCCGGTGCTGAACCACCTGTTCTCGCCGACGTTCGGGCCGTCGTTTCACATGACGTGGAAGGGCAACGATCCCGACGGGCGCACCTCGAACCAGCCCGTCCAGTACAAGTTCAAGATGTTCAGCGACGCCGGCAGCGACTTCGACTTCCTGCGGGTGCTGACGGACCCGGACTCGGTGCGCCGCCGGTACGCGCCGCACTTCAGCGAGTGGGACTCGGTCGGCGGCGACACCACCTCCTTTGATTTTCGCGACCTCATCCCCGGGCATCACTACGTGGTGGTGGTCGTCGCCATCGACGAGGTGGGAGCGTATTCGCCAGTCATGAACTTCGACGTGAACATGCTGTACTTCAACGTCAGCTACGCCGGGCTGCTCGGGCCCAAGCTGACGATCTACAACGACAGCTTCTACTACACCGCGTCCACCGGGGGCGGCTTCCCGCTCGACCCGGCCGCCTACATCCATGCCGAGGCGCCCGCGGGGTTCCCGATCCACTTCAATTGGTCGGCGACCACGGAGAACGGCTCGTTCGTGACCGGATTCCGCTGGATGGTCGACGGCAACGTCGGGGACGAGACACCGCGTACGGACGAGGCGACCGATCTCGTTCACTGGAGCCAGTATTCGCCCCTGTCCCAGTCCGTGAGCCTGCCCGCGATCACTCCGTCCGGTGCGAGCGAGACGCACTTCTTCTACCTCGAGGCCCAGGACAACAACCAGCAGATCAGCATCGTGGTCGTGCAGTACGTCGTGGTCCGGGCGCTGTTCGACCGGGAGCTTCTCATCGTCGACGACACCCGCCTGCTCCCGGACCACAAGGTGGGAACCTGCGTCGACCGGCCGCGGGGCGTGTGGCCCACCGCGGCGGAGCTCGACACGTTCTTCTTCGCCCGCGGTGGCAAACCGTGGAAGTGCTATCCGACCGGCACGCTGTCTCCCGTCGGCATCTTCTCGGGCTACGCCTACGACACGCTCGGCACACGCTTCCTGCCGCAGGGCACGCTGACCCTGCAGCAGCTGGCGCACTACCGGCACCTGATCTGGTACACGGACAACAAGGCGTCGCTCAACATCAACGAACCGAACGTCACGCTCGACCCGATGAGCGAGCTGCGCTGGCTGTCGAGCCCGGGCCGCAGCAACCCGATCGGGACCTGGGTCACGCAGGGGGGCCAGGTGTGGATGTTCGGCGGCGGCATCGCCAGCTCTCTGCAGCGGAACTGGGAAAAGTCCGGCACCGCGGCCGACGTGTACTCGAACGCGGACGGCGAGCTGGTGCCGGGTCGCTTCATGTACGACGTCTTCGGCTGGCGCAGCGAGATCACGGCCCGGTCGTTCGCCCAGGCCACGAAGCCGGACCACCCGATCGGCCGCGGCAGCGATTCCCCCGATTACTCGACGCTGCCCGACTACCTGTTCGAGAAGTCGGTGGACACGGACGACATCAACGTCTACGGCCCGAACCGCATCGGGACGAGCGACTTCTACCAGTCATCACAGGTGGGCGAGGGCCTCACCAAGCCGAACGATGTGCTCGAGGACCAGGATCCGGACCCTTACGTGGTGCACATGGAAGCGGTGCTCGACACGATCTACGAATCGGTCGGGGGCCAACTGGGTTCGACTCGCCCGGTCATGACGCTCATGCACAGCGCGAGCGGGAAGCCGCAGGTCTTCACCGGTTTCCAGCTCTGGTACTGGCAACGCGGCGAGCAGATCCCGATCGTCGACTGGGTGCTCCAGACCCTGTGGGGCATCCCGCGGAGCAACGTTCCGCGCTAGGTGACGCCCGGTTGCCCATTGCGAGTCGTCTTGCGACATCTCGTTGATAGGCGCGGCGGGGGTGCGGGGGGTCTCGCTCGAGGCGAACGCTCGGTCCGGACCTCCTGTCCGGACCTTCGCTGACGCTCGCGACGGCCTCCGCCATTCCATGGCTGCGGCCTGCTCGCGACTCGCCTCGAGCGAGACCCCCCGCACCCCCGCCTCACACTGTCGAAGCCCGGAGGCCGCAGCACCTGCGAGGCCCGGCCCACCCCCCCGGCGACGACTCACCACGATTGCCTACGTCACGGGCGGAGGTTTGCGGTGGTGGTCGGTTCGGGACTGGTAGAGGTCTCCGAGGTCGAGGAGCGTCGCTTCCTCGAATGGCGAGCCCACGATCTGGAAGCTCGCGGGCATTCCCGCCTTGCCGAAACCCGCGGGCAGTGCGAGCCCCGGGAGCCCGCAGGCCGCCGCCAGGCCGCCCACCGGGTCGCCGTACGGGAGCGCCACGTTCAGGTCCTGATCGACCGGCGGCGCCACGCTCATGAAGTTCGGGGTGACGATGACGTCGTAACGGTCGAGGAAGTCGCGCATCGTGCGCTGCACGGATTCGCGGATGCGCATGGCCTTGATCGTGTCCGCGCCCGTGATCGGCTCGGCCAGCTCGCGCTGGCGCGGCGCCATGTCGTCCACCAGCTGCTTCACGCGCCCATCGTTCAGGAACGGCTCGAATGCCGCCAGCGCCTCGACGGAGATGAGCAGCCCCGACACCTCGCTCGCCGGCACCTTCGGCAGCTCCGCGGTCTCCATCTGCAGCCCGGCGGATCGCAGCTCCGCCACGGCAGCCTCGAACGCGGCACGCACCTCGGGCTCGCCGACCTTGGACCAGTCGAGGGGCACGAGCGCGGCCTTGAGCTTGTGCACGGCGCGGCCACGACCCGCGTCGAGCCGAGTGCGTTCGGTGGCGCACGAGGGATCGCGCGGGTCCGCGCCGGCCATGGTGGTGAGCACGATCCGGCAATCGCCCACCGAGTGCGCGAGCGGGCCGACCTTGTCGAACGTGTACGCTCCCACCATGCCGCCGGCGCGCGACACCAGCCCGTAGGTGGGCCGGATGCCGGTCAGTCCGCAGAACGCGCTCGGGCACAGGATCGAGCCCCAGGTCTCGGTCCCGATCGCGAACGTCGCGAGGCCGGCGGCCACCGCGGCGCCGGATCCGGACGACGAACCCCCGGTCCACCGTGACGGGTCCCACGGGTTGCGGCCGGGCCCGCTCGCGGAAGCGTTCGCGAAGCGGTAGCCGAGGCAGCCCGCGAACTCGACCATGGCGGTCTTGCCGAGCAGCACGGCCCCGGCCTGCTCGAGGCGGTCGACGACGGTGGCGTTCTCGGCCGGGATGCGATCGCGCAGGAAGCGCGTGCCCCACGCGGTCGGGATGCCCTTCGTGTCGAACAGGTCCTTCGCCGCATAGGGTACGCCGTGCAGCGGGCCGCGATACTTGTTGCCCTTCAGCTCGCTCTCGGCGCGCTGCGCCTGGTCGAGCGCGAGTTCGGGCGTGGGCTTCTCGAACGCGTTGAAGCGCCCGTTCAGGCGCTCGATGCGGTCGAGAAAGCCGCGCGTGAGTTCCACCGGCGACAGGCGGCGCGCGCGGATCTCCGGAGCGAGTTCCTCGATGGTCGCGAACCACACATCCTGCTTGAGCATGTCAGTGCCCCCGCTTGCGTGCGCGCTGCGGATGGAAGACGAGCGGCAGGTCGCCGCCGGGGGGGAGCGGGACCTCGCGCAGCGTCTTCAACGTCGCGAGCGTGCTGGCGCGCTGACGATCGAACTCCTTCTGCGAGGCGCTCGGCGGAGGCGCCGGGGGCGGCGCCTTCGCGGCCGGCGCGCTCGCGCCCTTGTGTTTCGCCGGCACGGCCTCGCCGGCGAGGCCGGGGCGCGCCAGCAGCGCGGCCGAACCCGCCGCCACCATGGTCACGAAGCCGCGGCGCGACAGCGCCCGCGGCGAGTCCCCGTTCGAGGGCGTCGGGTCCGCACCGGCCTTTCGGCGTGCCGTCATGATCGTACCTCCCGGGTGAGCGAACGGCCCTCGAACGACTCGAGACGCTGCCGCATGTCGTCGGGGCAGGGGATGCTCTGCTTGGTCGCGTAATCGTAGAACACCTGGACGGACTTCGCGGTCACGACCAGCCGCTGGCCGGTGATCTCGCGGATGACGTATTCGAATCCGAACGACTTCAGGCCCACGTACGCGCAGCGGATGCACAACTCCAGCGTTTCGTGCATGAGCGCCTCGGAGCGGAAGTCGACCTCGACGCGCGCGAGAATGAACGGCACCACCCGGTAGTTGTCGTCCTGCTTGAACGCCCGCCAGTACTCCTGCCGCGCGACCTCGAGGTAGGTGACGTAGACGGCATTGTTGATGTGCCCCATCGCGTCGGTGTCGCGAAAGCGCGGCTTGAGCGGTGCGACGATGGTCCAGCGTTCGGGGATCGGCAAGCGAAATCCCTCCCGGGTGACGCGTTCGCGGCCGCGCGTCCGCGCGGCCCGTGGGTCAGAAGGCGTTCATGGGCATGAGGAACACGGGCCGGGCGCGGAACCAGGGATCCACGAGCGCGGCCGCGCCGCGCAGGTCCTCGATCATCCCGCGCTCGGCCGCCACCACGGGCCGGACCGCTCCCGCCGCCAGGATCGCGAGCGCCTCGGCGCTCGCGGCGAGCCGCGGCAACTTGTCGCGGCTCGCCGCCTCCCGCGCCGTCTCCGCGCGCACGCTCAACCGGCCGTCGCGCGCGTGCACGCGCCAGGCGCGTTCGTTCGAGGGGATCACCTCGTCGCGGACGTCGAGGATCAGCTCGCCGCGCGCGTGCGGATCCACCGGCAGCGATTCGAGCGCGCCCTTCACGTCCACGAGCCGGAGCATCGCACCGTAGCCGGCGTGACCGCTGCTGCGGATGACCCCCATCTTCATCTCGCCCCGCAGGTTCGCCGCGTCACCGAACTCCGCGGCCCAGGGCGCGTCGGGCGGCGTGGACATGACCAGCTCCACCGCCTGGTCGCGCAGCCCGTGCAGGTAGCCGGTGAGCCCGCGGTGCGCGTCGGGCGTGATCGCGACGAACTCGTTCACGGTCAGCACCAGCTTCCACGGCCCGTCTCCCGCATCCACCTGCACGTGGAGGTAGCCCTCGATCTGGCCGCGCCGGCGCTCGTACACGATCCACTCGCCTTCGTAGCCCCACAGCCGGCGCTCCCACCACTCGGGACGCCGTGCCAGCGCGAAGTGCCCGCGCTCGCGCGCGTGGCGGTCGTAGAGCTGCTGCACCAGCGGCCGGTCCGGCAGGCGGAGCCGGTGGACGCGACGCGATTCCTCCGATGAGGGCAGCAGCGCCGGCGGCACCGACAGCAGGATCGGGGTCTCGACGAGGCCCCAACCGAAGCGCCGGTAGAAGTCCCCGCGAAATGCGTACAACATGCTGAGCGCGTCACCGCGCTGCCGCATCTCGCGCAGGGACGCCCGCACGAGCGCCTCACCCACGCCCCGGCGGCGGTGCTCGGGGGACACGGCCACCGAGCCGATGCCGGTGACCGGCAGCTTCCCGCCGCGCACGTAGGCGTGCAGCGGGTAGAGCACCAGTGCGGCTGCGATCTCCCCGTCGAGCTCGCCCACGCGCACGTCCCGGAGGCCGAAGCGCGGATGGTCGCCGAAGAAGTCGCGGCGCGCCTCGGCGCTCGACACGCGATAGGCGCGCAACGACAGGTCCACGAGCGTCTCGATGTCGGTGCGGCGCGCCGGGCGGTAGCGGAGTGCCGGCGGGCGCTGCGTCCGGGCGCCGCTCACAGCCGTGCCTCCCGGGTGAGGAAGAGCGCCGCGTCACCGTTGCGAGCGCGCGTGATGCCTGGTCCGCGCAGGCCGCCACCGCCGCCGATCTCGCGCAGGACGCGCGCCGGTTGCCAGTCGGCGTTGAAGTGCGCCAGCACCTCGAATCGGTAGTCGCCGGCCGGCAGGGGGCCGACGTCGCCGAGCAGCGGGGGCGATTCGAACCGTCCCCCGAGAACGACCACCTGCGCCATCGCCAGCGACACCGAACCGCCCGGGGCGCGGATCGCGATCTGCAGCTTCGTGCTGTCGGGGAGCCGGGCTTCGCCGCTCACGCGCACCGCGCCGTTCGACATGCGATACGGCGCGAAACGCTCGAGGATCGCAGCGCCCTGCGACAGGCCGGTGGTGTCCGGCAGGCGCTCGAGCGTCACCGGCTGCTGCGCCTTCTCCCGGCTGCAGCCGGCGAGCGGGAGCACGCAGATCGCGAGGAGCGGCAGCAACGATCGGACCGCAGTGGCGTTGGCACGTCGCATGACGCCACGGTAACAACACGCGCCGCCGAGGGAAACCCGGGGTCGGCGGGCGGTGCGGCGGGCTACATCCCGACCGCGCGACGCGTGCGCTCGGCCTGCGCGAGGTGGCGGTGGCTGTGCACGACGAGGATCCGGAACGCGTCGCCGAGGTTCATCCGGAAGAGCGGCGAGAGCGGCGAGGTGAGGCCGACACGAAGATCGTGGCCATCCACCTCGCGCATCAGCGCGCGGAGCCGGCCGATGCCGGCGAGGAACGAGTCCACGACCTGGTCGCGGGGCTTCGAACCGACGCGCCAGCGTTTCGGCGACGGCTGGGGCTTGCCGCCCTCCACGAGCACCCCCGTGAGCCAGCGGCCGACGAAGCTCGGGCGCCACGGCCGATCGGACGGGCCCAGCGCCCGCGCCTTCGCGACCGCCGGCCCGAGCGGGCCGTCGAGGTACGATTCGTTCGCCACGCACAGGTGCTCGAACACCTGCGCGACGCTCCAGCCACCGTCGGGCGGCACTTCGAGGAACTTCGCCTCGGGCAGGCCCGTCACCGCCACGCGGGTGCGCGGCTCGATGCGATCGAGCTCGCCGAGCAACTGCGCCAGCATGGGCGTGCGCAGCGGGGTTGCGGCCGTGGTCATCGCGGTCTCCTGAAGGGGATGGTGCGGCACAGGACTCGCCACCGGTCCGACGGCCGCCAGCATACGCCAACTCGCGCGCTGCGATGGGGTTTGGGTGATGGGCCGAGGCCCGCCGTTCTCCCGCGGCAGCGTTGCGGCCCGGCGCGCCGCTCTGTTAGGTTGCCCTGCCTGTCTGCCGGATCCGGGCCAGGCGGCGGCCCTCGAGCCGCGAATCGCGATCGATCCCGGGGCCACCGGGCGCCCCGACCGGGCGTACGTCGAGTCGAAAGGAGTCTCGGGTGAACGAGTTCGTCGCGATTCAGCGGCGTGTCTCCGCGGCCAGGGCGATCGTGGCGACCGTGGCGACGGTCGCGTTGCTGTCCGGCCTGACGCCGGCGCCCGCGCGCGCCCAGGCGGACGCCAAGCCGGCCGCGCCTGCGCCCGCCACGACCGCCAAGCCCGCCGAAGCGGCCAAGGCGGCGGAACCGGCCGCCAGGCCCGCCCCGCCCAAGTCACCCGAGCCGTCTCCGGCGGCGCAGCAGAAGGTCGACGGCGTCTACACGAAGCACTCGAACTGGCTGTCGTTCCGGTTCGGCTACGCCAAGCGCACCGGGGACCTCAACGGCGACGGGTACGTGGGCTACGGCATCGGTTACACGCGCATGATCAGTTCGAAGTACGCATTCGCCGCCGGCGTCGGCCACGATATCGTGGGCCACTTCGGCCCACAGATCGATATCGCGGTGCCGTTCGTGGCGGAGTTCCAGCGTCACTACAAGTGGAACTCGTCCGTCCGGCCGTTCGTCGGCCTCGGCGGTGGCTATTACTTTCGCAAGTACTACCGCACCGGCACGGAGTACAACACCACCACGACGGGCGGCCCGCACCTTTCGTTCGGGTTCACCTCGGCGCTGGACGCCAAGCACGTGATCGGCCTCGAGACGCGCGTCGCCCGCATCGGAGGCCGGCCCGGGATCACGAACCCGACGTTCGGCCCCGAGAAGGACCACGAGACGATCTGGACGATCAAGGTGAGCTGGGCGCTGGTGTACTGATCCGCGCGCGGAGCACTCCCGCGCGGACGTGAACGGCGTTGACGGAGCGGCACCCGGGTTCCCGGGCACGCGCGCGCGAACTGCCGTGAGACATGCCCCCGGCTGCGGGCATGGTTTCTGCAGTCCACCGGCGGTCGTTCCGTGCGATGCGCTCCCGGTGCGACCCAGCCCGGCCTGAACCGCCCCCGTCGTGATTCGCCCCCGCGCGATATGCCCCCGTGCGATGCGCCCCCCACCATTCCCACCCCCCAGCATTTCCACGCCCCCCACCATCCCCGCCCCCCAGGAGCAGGACCATGCGTGTGTCGAAGGCGATGCGGGACCTGCCGGCGTGGACGCTCGTGTTCACGCTGGCCGCGGCGGGCAGCGCGTCCGCCCAATGCCAGAGCTGTGATCCGTTCCTCCACTGCGCCGTCTCGTCCCTGGGAGGGGCGATGGTGTGCGTCGAGGGCCCGGGCAGTTGCGCGCTGGTCCTTCCCTGCCCGCACGGCCGCGGTCGCATGCCGGACCTCATGGGCGATGCGGACCTGACCACGTGGACGTTGTTCGACGCCGGGGCGGTCCCCCGCACCGGCCGCACCTCACTGCGGACCACCGCCGGGAGCCTCGCGCTCGGCGACGGCGCGCGCGTGAGCCTGTCCGCGCCGTTCATGGGCGGTGCGATCGCCGATGCGGCGCTGGTGCACGGGCGCGAATACGCGATCGTGCTGGCGGACGCCGCCGGTGACGGCTTCGCGCTCAAGCGCGCGGTGGAGGGCTCGCGGGTGCGGATCGAGGTGCGTGAGGTGCGCGGGGATGTCCCGGGGGCGTTGCTCGCGAGCGAGGCGCTCGGCGAACACGACCAACTGCGTGTCCCGGTGCGCGTCGACGGACGCGAGCGGGTGATGGTGTTGCAGGCTGCGGGCGTGAATGGCGGGAGCGCAGCGATGGAGCTGGCGCGACTCCGCCAGGCGCTGCAGGCCGCCGGCCTTCGCCTGCCGCGGCGGCAGGAGCCGCTCCTGCGCCTCCGCGCGCTGTGACCGGGCGCCGGCGGGACCGGGGCGCGCGCCTCAGTCCCGCCGGCGACGGGCTCCGACGCGCGCGGCGAACACGACCGCGAACAACACCAGCGCGAGGATCCCGACCACCACCGGCGTCCAGCGGTGCGGCAGGCGCTCGAGCAGGATGGCCGCGCCGCCGAACAAGGCCGAGAGCGTCCACAGCACGGCGAGGACGGCGCGCGGCGACAGCCCCGTGTCGAGCAGGCGATGGTGGATGTGCCCGGCGTCCCCCTGGAACACGTGCCGGCCGCGCGCGAGCCGGCGCACGAACGCCAGCACGCCATCCGCGATCGGCAGTCCGAGCGCCACCAGCGGCAGCAGCAGCGTGAGTGCCGCGGTGCCCTTGCGGTTCTCGAGCAGCGACAGCGCGGACAACGTGAGGCCGAGGAACTGGCTGCCGGTGTCGCCCATGAACACGCGGGCGGGCGGGCGGTTCCACCACAGGAACCCGCCGCACGCGCCGAGGAGCAGCGCGGCCACGAACATGACGTAGAAGTCGCCGTGTCCGCGCGCGGTCACCCACAGTGCGCCGCACGCGATCGCCACCAGGCCCGCGGCCAGTCCGTCCAGGCCATCGATCAGGTTGATGGCGTTGGTGAGCATGATCACCCACAGCACAGTGAGCGGCACGCTCCACGCGCCGGTCACGATCGCCTGGCCGAACGGGTTCGTGAGCAGCGGTACGCCGTAACCGAACATCACGAGCACGAGCGCGGCACACGCCTGCACGGCGAGCTTGCCCCACGGTCCCGCACCGCGCACGTCGTCGAACACCCCCAGCGCGAGGATCGGCAGCGCGGCGAACGTGAGACCGAGGAGCGGGCGCGCCTCCAGCTCGCGCGCCGGTCCGGGCAGCAGGCGTGCGACCCATGCCACCGACAGCACCGCGGCGGCGATCGCGAGCCCGCCGAAGCGGGGCGTGGGATCACGGTGGATGCGCCGCGGTCCGGGGTGGTCCACCGCCCCCACCCGCACCGCCAGCGACCGGGCGACCGGCGTCAGCGCCAGGGCCACCGCGCCGGAGGTGAGTGCGAGCGTCAGCGAATAGGGCATCAGCGCCCGCGTCCGTTCCGCAGCATCAGCAGCCGGGCGCGGGTCATGACCACGAACGCGGCCATGGCGTCGAACGGCTGCGGCACCGGGTGGTGCTTCCGGTAGTAGTGAATCATCCCGCGGTGGCGCTCGAGGATGACGCGATTCGAGACCGCGCCATGGCTCGCGCCGATGTGATGCACGACCTCGGCGCCCGGCACGTAGTCCACGCTCCAGCCGGAGAGATTCATCCGGCGGCACCAGTCGACGTCCTCGTTGAACATGAAGTAGGCCTCGTCCATGCCGCCGACCGCGGCCACCGCCGCGCGCCGCACGAGCAACGCGGCGCCGGAAGCCCAGTCCACGCTCCGCGGGGTGCGGTGATCCCAGTCGGACAGCAGGTAGCGCCGTGTCCACGGATTGCCGGGCCACAACCGCGTGAGCAGCGAGTAACGGTTGAACAGGAATGCCGCGGGGCTCGGATACGCGCGCACGCTGTACTCGAGCGACCCGTCCGGATTCACGATGCGCGGCGCGGCGATGCCGCAGCGCGGGTGCTCGCGGAGCCACGAGACCAGCTCGAGGATGCCGCCTTCGCGCCAGACGCAGTCGGGGTTGAGGACCAGCACGAGCGCGCCGCTCGTCTCGGCGAACCCGCGGTTGACGGCCTTTGCGTAACCGAGATTCGCTCCCGTCCGCACGAGACGCGCCCACGGCGCCCCGCGCTCGATCAACTCCGGGGTGCCGTCGTGCGAATCATTATCCAGCACCACGCACTCCCAATCGAGTGCGACCGCATCGCGCGAACGTGGACGCACGCCGGCCGCGAGTGAATCCAGGCAGGCGAGGACGTGATCCTTCGAGCGGTAGGTGACGACGACGACGCTCAGGTCCATGCGAGGGTGCGGATGGGAGGGATCAGGCGGGAGGGCGATCCACGGCGACTCTACCCGACACGAAGACGCCGGGCGGAGCGGACAGCGAGTCCACTCACACCCGGCGTGTCAGCAAAAAAATGACGAACGGCGCGACTTTGATCGAGCCTCTCCCCACGTCTCTCTCCGGGCCCGACTTCGAGTCTGCACTCGTTCGTCCCGACGATTGTCGATGAAGGCTACGGTTTGTGCAACCGCAGATTGCGAGTTTGAACGGTTTTTCGCGGGCGTGGTTGCTGATTCCAAACGCGCTCACCGATGGGGGTTACGCCATCGCCGGCAGCTCCCGGCAGTATGCTGATGACAAACTGACCGGCCAAAACATTGCCATTTCATCACTTCGGAATTCTCCGGCGACGCAAGGTGTCGTCCGGTCCGACACCCTGCCGTTTCCCGTCCCGCCCGGGCGGGAGACCCGCGAGGCCTCGCCCTCCTGTGCCGCGTCGATCCCGCCCGGGAGGGGGAGCACCGGGCTCACTTGTCCACATCGCCCCCCGGCTCCGGCCCCGCGAGCGGGCGCCCGAGCGCCGCTTCGAGCCACGCGGTCATCCGCGCGACGTGACTGCCGGGCCAGTACCAGCGCGCGCACGACGGACACCACTTGAACGGCACTCCGAGGCGCGTGACGCGTCCCGGCACCTGTCCGCGCGCCTCGAACGCCGAGCGCGAGTGGAGCGCCACGTTGCACTCGGGGCAGCGGCTCCACGGCTCTCCCGCGGGGGTGTGCGCGTCCGCGACCGCGCGGATCGCGGCCGCAACGTCGTTCCTCGGCACGCGCACCACCGGCACGCCCGCGTGCCGGCGCGGGATTCGCGTGGACAGCGTCAACACGGTGCGCTCCTCGGCGGCGGCGGCGGCGAACAGCTCCTCGAGTCGCGCGCCGCGGTGCGTGACCACGTCGTAGCCCAGGAAACGCAGCCTCCGGGCGAGCAGTTCGAGCGAGGAATCCGTGGCGAATCGCGTGCGGGCCCGCATGGCGCGGCACGCTAATGGCCGCTTCCGGCTCCGGCAAGCACCCTCGACGACGGCTGCAACCGCCTCGCCCGCACCGTGTTCCAAGCCCGACGTTGACGCGCCCTGTGCGCACGCGCACGCTCCGGCCCCTATGGGAAGCCCCTCCGGGCGACCCGGGCCCGCCGACCTCGGGCCCGAGTTCGCCTCCGTCACGCTCGATCGGAGGCGGTTCCTGGTCGTGCTCGGTGGCGCCGCCGCCCTCCACGCCCTGGCGCCGTCGCTGGCCTGGGCACGCCATGCCAGCGGCACGTTGCCCTCGCTCCAGCCCTGGACGCTGCCCGCGGCGCTTCCCACGAACCCGATCGAGGCCGGCCGCGCACTCGTCGGGGCCGCGGTGCTCGCGCCGAGTCACTGGAACGCGCAACCGTGGCGGTTCGAGGTGGACGCGGACGAATTGCGCGTGCTCCTCGACCCGCAGCGCGTGCTGCCCCTGGACGATCCGGACCAGCGCTTCGCCCAGATGTCACTCGGTGCCGCGCTCGAGAACCTGCTCGTCGCCGCGCGCGCCTGGGGGCAGCAGCCGAGCGTCCGCTACCTGCCGTGGGGCACGGCGCCGCGCCCGGGAACGTCGCTCGTCGCCGCCGCGGTGTCGTGGACGCCCGCCGACCGCGCGCACGATCGGCTGCTGTTCTCGGCCCTCACCGAGCGACGCACGAATTCCCACCCCTACGACGGCCGTGCGATCACCATCCCGAGCCGTGGCCAGCTGCTGGCGCAGGTGGGCGAGGAGGTCCGCGTGCACTGGCTCGAGGACCGCGGCGACATCCGGGCGATCGGCGACCTGGCGCACGATGCCGTGGAGCAGGTGATGTCCGACCGCCAGGCGCAGGCGGAGCGCGTGCTGTGGCTCCGCGATTCCGAAGGCGACGCGCGCTCGCACGGCGACGGCCTCACCGCGGAACGGCTCGGGCTGGGCGGTCCGGCGCGCTGGTTCGCGGGACACTCGCTGAATCCCGAGAGTCACTTCTACGGCTGGGGCACTGGCAGCATGGCCAAGGACACGCGCGACCTGGTGCACAACTCGGGCGCGCTGGCGCTGCTCACGCTGCCGGCGCGCAGCGACGCGGGCTGGATCCTGGGCGGCCAGGCTTACGAGCGCTTCGCGCTCCGCGCCTCGGCGCTGGGCATCGCCCAGCAACCGCTCGCGGCCCCGGTCGGCTCCGAACGTCACCGCCCGCTCCTCGCGCGGCGATTCCACGCCGAGGGCGAGGAGCCGCTGCTGCTCGTCCGTCTCGGACACGCCAGGCAGCCGTCCCCCACCCCCCGCCGCGGCGTCGCCCTGGTGAGCACCTACCGCACGTCGTAGGGGGCGGCGGTGCGGACGTTGATCTCGCCACGTACTCCCCCAGGGTGGTCGCCGAGGGGTTCAAATCCTGGCGAGTCGCGCGCAGGCCGGAGGCAGGGACTGCCGGAGGCCGTCAAGCGCGCGTCAGGGAGGTCCGGGCAGGGATGCCCGGACCGAGCGTTCGCCATGATTTGAACCCCTCGGCGACCACCCGGCCTGGAATGCACGACGTGGTTACGACCCGCTCACCGTCATCTCTGCGATCAGCAGCGTCGGACATGCCACCGAGGAGCGCCATTCGAGATCGCTGCCGACAGCGGTGATGGAGTTCAGCATCTCGAGCGAGTTTCCCGCCACGGTCACGCCTTCGACCGGGAACGCCTTCTCGCCGTGCTCGATCCAGTAGCCCTGCGCCTGGAACGAGTAATCGCCGGTCACGCCGTTGAAGCCGTACGAGCCCTGGTCGTCGAAGTAGAAGCCGTTGTCCACCCGTTTCAGGATCGCCTCGGGCGAGTCCGCCCCCGGCTCCACGTACAGGTTGTGGAAGCCGATCCCGGGCGTGTTCGACCAGCCGCGCAGCCCGTTCGCCGTGGTCGCGCGCTGCGCGCGCCGGGCGTGGTAGCGGTCGTAGATGAACATCGCCAGCCGGCCGCGATCGAGCAGCACGTTGCGGCGCGTGCGCGCGCCCTCGCCGTCGTACGGCGAGCTGCCGATGCGCCGCGCGAGCGTGCCGTCGTCGACCAGCGTCACGAGCGGCGAGGCGATCGCCTCGCCCAGCTTGCCGGTGAGCCAGCTCGATTGCTTGAGCAGCGACTCGCCACTCCAGGCGTCCGCCATCTCCGACACCCAGCCGGCCGCGATGTCCGGGTGCATCACCACCGGCACGCGCGCGCTCGGCACGGTGCGCGCGCCGATCCTGTTCACCGCACGCTGCGCGGCGCGGCGCGCCATGGTCTCCGGCGACATGAGATCCGCCAGGTGACGCACGCTCATCCCTTCGGCGCCGGTCTGCTGGCGCCCGTCGCGGTCGTCGGCCAGCACCACCACCCACGCCGAAACACTGGTGCCCTCCCACGCGCGCGAAACGCCGAGCGTGTTCGCGACCGCGTAGGCGCCGCCCGCACTCGACACGCTGGCGCCGTCGCTGCGGGTCACGCGCGGGTCCGCCGCGAGCGCGAGGCGCTCGAGCTCGAGCGCCATCTCGATCTTCCGCTCCACCGGAAGCTCGAGCGCCGCGGGGTCGAAGAGCTGCTGGTCGCCGGCGAAGTCGCCGCCGGTCTCCTCCGGCCGCAGCGCACCGTTCGCCTCGTCGGGGGTGGCGAAGCGCGCCAGGGCCACGGCGCGGCGCGCGAGGTCGTCGAGCCCGGCGGGGGTGAGATCGGTGCCGGAGGCGAACCCGACCGCGCCTCCCACGATCGCGCGCACGCCCACGCCCATCGTGCCGCTCTGCTTGAGCGTTTCCACCGCGCCGCCGTGCACGCGGACGGTGAACGAGCGCGAGCTCTCCGCGCACGCATCGGCCACCTGTGCGCCGTGCGCGCGCGCGCGTTCCAGCACCTGCGCGCACAGCATTTCCACCTCCCCGGGGGGCGCGTGGCGTGCGTTCATACCGCGGTGCCTCCCACGGTGATGCCGCTGAAGCGCACGGTCGGCTGGCCGACGCCGACCGGCTTCCACTGCCCGTCCTTGCCGCACGAGCCGGTGGTCCCGTCGATGGCCAGGTCCGTCGCCACCCCATCGATCTTGAGCATCGCGTCGTTGCCGTTGCCGGCGAGCGTCGCGTTGCGCACCGGGTGCGTGAGGCTGCCGTTCTCGATCTGCCAGCCTTCGGTGACCTGGAACGAGAAGTTGCCGTCCGCCGGGTTGACCGAGCCGCCGCCCAGCTTCTTGCAGTAGAGCCCGCGCTTCACGTCGGCGACGAGCGCGTCGGGTGCGTGCGGCCCGGGCTCGATGTAGGTGTTGGTCATGCGGCACAGCGGGTAGTCGCGATACGAGGTGCGGCGGCCGTTGCCGGTCGGGCGATTTCCGGTGAGCGTCGCGTTCAGCCGGTCCCACAGGTAGCCCACGAGCACGCCGTCCTGCACCAGCAGCGTGCGCTGCGCGGGGGTGCCCTCGTCGTCGACGCGGAACGAACCGCGGCTGTAGGGAATGAGCCCCGAGTCGACGATCGTCACGCCGGGCGCCGCCACCTTCTGGCCCATCTGCGTGGCGCGGATCGAGGTCTTCCGGCGGATGGTGTCGCCTTCCATGCTGTGCCCGAAGCACTCGTGCACCATGACGCCGCCCCAGCCGTTGCACACGACGACCGGGTAGGTGCCGCCCTCGGGCTCGCGCGCGCCCAGCAGCAGCACGGCGCCCGATGCGGCTTCGAGCGCGACCGCCTCGGGAGTGCGCTCGCCGGCGTAGTAGCCGGCCTCGACGCAGCCACCCGCCGCGGCGAATCCCTCCTGGCGTTGCGTGCCCTCGAGGGCCAGTGCCGAGACCACGAGCCGGGACAGGTGGGTGCGGTCCTCGGCCCATACGCCGTCGCTGTTCGCCACCAGGAACGACTTGGCCGAGCTCGCGAACGACGCGGACACCTCGCGTACGCGTGCGTCGTGTCCGCGCGCGGCGGCGTTCGCGCGGCGGAGCAACTCCACCTTGCCGGCCTCGTCGAGCGCGAGCGTGGCGGGGTCGCGCAGCGTGAACGGCTCCGCCGCGTCCACGACGCGGAACGCCAGCGGCGCGCCGCCGGCTCCGGTGGCCGCGGGCGGCGCCTCGCGCGCGATGCGGCCGGCGTCGCGCGCGGCCTCGCGCAGCGCGTCGGGGGAGAAGCCGTCGGCGTACGCGTATCCGGTCTGCTCGCCACGGATCGCGCGCACGCCGACACCCTGGAGCACAGAATAGGAGGCGCTCTTCAGCCGGTCCTCGTCGAGCGAGAACCCGGTCACGATGGCGTGCTCGGCATAGAGGTCGGCGAATGCCGCGCCCGAGGCACGGGCGAGCCCGAGCAGCTCCGCCGCGAGCTCGCGCGGCAGGAGCGTGGACAGGGCGGGCAGTGAGGGATCGGAAGTCATGGGCCGGCGGGGACTGTAGCAGGGGGGCCGCGCCGCATGGGCCCGGGCGGATTGTGCTAGGACTCACGCCGTGGACACGAAGAAGCTCATCTGGTTCGGGGCGATCGCGGGTTCTGTCCTGGGCGGCTGCGTGCCGGGCCTCTGGCACGCGTCGGCGTTGTCGCTGTCCGGTCTCCTGTTCTCCACGATCGGCGGGCTGGCGGGCATCTGGCTCGCGTGGCGGTATACGCGCTGACCGACTCCCAGACGCGACGTCCCCAAGTCTCGCGGCCCGGATCCGCTTCCGGTGCCCCGGCCGGCTCGATCCCGGAGCGGCTCGGAGGCCGGACCGCATGGATAAAGCGCTTTCCTGTAGTGTCTTACGAAATACTGCGAATCCCGGGCGCGCCGGCGCGCTCTAACTTCAGGTAAGTTAACTGACTCTCGGTCAGGTGGCCCGCGCGCCGGAGGTGACACATCCATTCTGGAGGGCTGATGGAAAAAGGAGCCAGCGACCCCCGCACTGCTCCCCGTTGGCGTCGGCGAAAGGAATCACGGCCCGGAGAGATCCTGGCCGCGGCGCTCGACACGTTCGTCGAGCGAGGCTACGAATCGGCGCGTCTCGAGGACATCGCCCGGCGGGCCGGCTGTACGAAGGGCACCATCTTCCTCTATTACGAGAGCAAAGCGGAGCTGTTCAAGGCCGTCATCCGCAATGTCATGGTGCCGTTGATCCAGGATACCGAGCAGACCATCGAAACGCACCAAGGCACGTGCCGGGAACTGCTCGAGAAATTGTTGCGGATCCGCTGGGAACGCGCGACCGCGTCGCGGTTGTCGGGCCTCGCCAAGCTGCTGTTCGCCGAGACCGAGCGCTACCCGGATCTCGCAAAGTTCTACTACGAGGAGATTCATTCCCAGAGTCAGGCCTTGATCCAGCGCGCGTTCGACATGGGTGTCGCGCGCGGCGAGTTCCGGCCCCTCGATGGCGCGAACTTCGCGCGCGTCGCCATCGCCCCCATCGTATTCGCCAGCATCTGGAGACATTCCTTTGGCCCCGTCGTGGATCGAGCGCTCGATTCGGATGCGTATTTCAAGACCACTCTCGACATCCTGTTCAGTGGCATCGCGGCCACTTCGGTCCCCGAAGTCGCCGGAGGCTGATCGCCGCGCGCCGCGAAACGGTGCCGTCCTCGCGCTGGTCGCGGTCCTCGCCCTGACCGGGGCGGCGCGGGCGGACCGGGCATCGTCGCGGGATTCGGCGGCCCCGAAGGCCGGCGCGCCGCGTGCGACGGCGGCTCCCGCGACCCCCGCCCCGTCTCCGTCCGCGCTGCGGCTCACGCTCGCGGACGCGGTGCGGATCGCCGCCGCGGAATCGCCCTCGGCGCGCGAGGCCGCGCTGCGTGCCGTCCAGGCGGAGCGGAAGGTGGGCGAGTCGTTCGGCGCGCTGCTGCCTTCGCTCACCGGCGTGACCACGTTCTCGAACCACACCTTCAACCTGACGGCGCAGGGCATCCCCTTCCCGGCGATTCCCGGGCTTCCGCCGGTCCCCGAGATCATCGGTCCCATCGACAACGCGGACGCGCGCGTGTACGTGAAGCAGACGCTGCTGAGCATGACCGACATGAAGAAGGTGCAGGCCTCCCAGTTCGGGGCGCACGCGGGACGCGCGGACCAGCAGGCCGCCGCCGAGGCCGCGGCGCAGGCGGGGGCGCTGGCATGGTTGCGCGCGGCGCGGACCGAGGCGCTGGTGAGCGCGCGAACGCAGGAGCTGGCACTCGCCGTCGAGCTGCTGCGGCTGGCGCGGGAGCAGCAGGCCGCGGGCGTTTCGCCCGCCATCGACACGACGCGCGCGAGCACGCAGGTGGCCGCCTCCCAGGGCGCCCTGCTCGTGGCCGAGAACCAGCGCGATCGGGCGCGGCTCGACCTCGGGAGGTCGCTCGGGCTGCAGCCGTCCGCCGATCCGGTGCCGGCCGATTCGCTCGGCGACGCGTCTGCCGCCACCGACGTACCCACCGATCCCGGGGACGCGCTGGCGCTCGCGCTCACGCAGCGCCCGGACCTTGCGGGCGAGCACGCGCGCGTCGAGAAGGCCCAGGCGGAGAAGCGCGCCACGTCGCTCGAACGCGTGCCGCGGCTGGAGGCCACCGCCGACTGGGGCATGTCGGGACTGCACACGAGCGACTGGCAGGGCACGCGGGCGTATGCGGTCGGCCTCACGCTGCCGCTGCTCGACGGCGGCTATCGCGAGGCGCGCATCGGCGAGCAGGAGGCGCTGATCGGCGAGGCCGCGGTGCACGAGCGCGACCTGCGCGACCAGGTCGCCGTGGACGTGCAGGGGGCTCTGCTCGACCTGTCGTCCGGGGTCGATCAGCTCCGGGTGGCCAGCGAGCAGCTGCGGCTCGCGGAAGAAGAGGTGGCGCAGGCGAGCGAGCGCTTCACGAACGGAGTGGCCGGCAACATCGAAGTGATCAACGCGCAGTCCTCACTGCTGCGCGCGCACGATACCGAGATCGACGCGCGCTACGCGCTCGCCGCGGCCCGTGTGGCGCTGGCACGCGCCGCGGGTGTCGCGCGCCAACTGCACTGAACGAGGAGACCCATGAGCGCCACTGTCGAACGTCCGTCCGAAGTCGCCCGCCCGCGGCCGACCGCACCCCCCGAACCGGTTCCGGCGGCCGCCGCGCCGCCGGGCCCGGAGCGTCCTCAGCCCGCCACGCGGCCGAACCGCATCCCCGTGATCGTGCTCGGAACGCTGGCGCTGATCGCGCTGGCATTCGGGTTCAACCGCTGGCGCTGGGGACTCACGCACGTGAGCACCGATGACGCGCAGGTCGAAGGGCACATCGTGCCGACGCTGGCACGCGTGAACGGTTTCGTCGCGGAAGTGGCGGTGCGCGAGAACGACAACGTCAGCCTGGGACAGCTGCTGGTCCGGCTCGACGACCGCGAATTCGCCGCGCGTCTCGCGCAGGCGGAGGCCGACGTGCAGTCGGCGCTCTCGGCGCAAGGCGTGCGCGGGCACGTCGGCCAGGCCGAGGCGCAGCTCGCGGCGGCGCGCGCCGCCGTGGTGCAGGCCGAGGCCAACGCGACGCAAGCACACCAGGACCTCGAACGCGCGCAGCGGCTCGCCGCGCGGGGGATCGTGAGCAGCGCCCAGCTCGATGCCGAAGTCACCGGCTCGGCGGGGGCGGACGCCGCGCTCGATGCCGCCCGCAAGCAGGTGCAGGCCGCAGAAGCCGGGCTGAGCGGCGCCTCGGCGCGGGTCAACTCGGTGCAGGCCGCGCGCGATCGCGCCGCGCTCGACCTGTCGTACACGCGCATCGTCGCCCCGTGCAGCGGCGTCGTGAGCCGCAAGACGGTCGAGGTCGGGCAGTACGTACAGGCCGGGCAGCCGCTCATGAGCGTCGTGCCGCTCGACGACATCTGGGTGGTGGCGAACCTCAAGGAGACCGAGATCCGCGACGTGACCCCGGGCGACAAGGCCGAGATCGAGGTGGATGCCTACCCGGGCCGTAAGTTCACCGGTCACGTCGAGAGCCTGAGCCCCGCGACCGGCGCGCGCTTCTCCCTGCTCCCGCCCGACAACGCGACCGGGAACTTCACCAAGGTCGTGCAGCGCATCCCGGTGCGCATCCGGGTGGACGGCCCGGTGGACCCGGTGCATCCGCTGCGGCCGGGGATGAGCGTCAACGCCACGGTCGTGACGAAGTAGCGCATGTCGTCCGCGACCGCCGTGATGGATCCCGCCCGCGCGCTGGATCCCTCCTATCCGTTTCGCTGGATCATCGCCGTCACCGTCACGCTGGCGTCGATCCTCGAGATCCTCGACACCAGCATCGTGAACGTGGCCATCCCGCACATGATGGGATCGCTCGGCGCGACGCTCGACCAGATCACGTGGGTCTCCACGGGCTACATCGTCGCCAACGTCATCGTGCTGCCGGTCACGGGCTGGATGTCGGCCTATTTCGGACGGCGCCGGTATTTCGCCGGTTCGATCGCTCTGTTCACGATCTCCAGCATCCTGTGCGGCAACTCCCACACGCTGGTCGAGCTGGTGGTGTTCCGCATCATCCAGGGCCTGGGCGGCGGCGCGCTGTTGTCGACCGCGCAGGCCACGCTGTACGAGGTGTTCCCGCCCGAGGAGTACGGCGGCGCCATGGCGATCTTCGGACTCGGCGTCATGGTCGGGCCCACGCTCGGGCCGACGCTCGGCGGCTGGATCACCGACACCTGGTCGTGGCCGTGGATCTTCTACATCAACGTGCCGTTTGGAGCGTTGGCGTTCGTGCTGTCGCTGGCGTACGTGCGCAATTCGCAGTTCGCGCGCCGTGTCGCGTCCGTGGACTGGACCGGGCTGGCGCTGCTCGCGATCGGCATCGGTTCCCTGCAGACGCTGCTCGAGCGCGGCGAGCGGCTGGACTGGTTCGGATCGGGCGAGATCGTCACCTATGCGGTGGTGAGCACGGTCTCGCTGGCGGCATTCGTATGGCACGAGCTGCGCACGGCGCACCCGGTCATCGACCTCCGCATCCTCACGAACCGGCAATTCGGCACCGGCTGCATCGTGGGCGGGATTCTCGGGCTGTGCCTGTACGCCACCGTGTTCGTGCTGCCGGTCTACCTGCAGCGCTCGCTCGGATTCACCGCGAATCAGACCGGCATGGTGATCCTGCCCGGCGCGCTCGCCAGCGCGTTCACCATGGCGATCATGGCGCGCACGCTCGGCCGCGTGGACGGCCGGCGCATCGCGGCGGTCGGAGCGGTGATGTTCTCGTTCGCGATGTGGCAGTGGTCGCAGTTCACGCTGCTGAGCGGCATCGGCGACTTCTTCTGGCCGCTCATCGTGCGGGGCGTGTCGCTGGGCCTGGTGTTCATCCCCCTCAACAATCTCGCGGTGTCCGAGCTGCCCATGACCCAGATCGGCGCGGCGACCGGGCTCTACAACCTGATGCGCCAGCTCGGGGGGAGCATCGGCATCGCGCTGTCCGCGAATGCCATCGCGCGCTTCACCGCCGAGAGCCGCGCGGCGCTGGCGGCGCACCTGTCCATGAACGACCCGAACGTCCAGATGCGGCTCGACGGCATCGCCCGCAGCCTCGTGGCCCGCGGCGCTCCCGCAGCGGTGGCGCGTACCGACGCGCTCGCCGCGCTGTCGGGCGAGGTCCTGCGCCAGGCGTCGATGCTGGCGTTCGAGAAGGTGTTCCTGCTGTTCGGACTGTCGTTCCTGCTCGCCGTCCCGCTCATCCTGTCGCTGCGCTGGCAGCGCGGCGGGCGCGGCGGCGCCGTGGAGGCGCATTGATCCTGCGCCCGGCACCCGGGCGTCACGGGCGCGGTCGTCCGCCGCGCGCGGGCATCGGCATCGCGTCCGGCGCTCCGAGACGCGCGTGAGCCGCGATGCCACGAACATCGCGCTCGCGGTCCTCACCGTGCTGCTGCTCGCGGTCGGCGGCCCCTATCTCGCGGACCACCTGCGCCGGCCCGCCGGGTTGCCGGTGACCCGCGCCCTGCCCGCGGTCCAGGCAGGGCAGAGGCGGGTCACGCTCGACGTGTCGGGGATGTATTGTGCGAATTGCGCCTCGCGTGTCACCCGAGAACTCGAGTCGATCCCGGGGGTCGTGGCGTGTGACGTGGACGTGCGTGCCCACCGGGCCACGGTCGTGTGCGAGCACCAGTTGGCCGATACCGCACTGGTGGCGGCGGTGGCCCGTGCCGGCAGCGTGTACCGGGCGCAGGTGTCGGGTCACTAGACGTCACCGATCGGGCCGACTCACGTTCGCCGCCTGCCCGGAGCTCCGGCCCGGAATCAGCCGGGACTGCGGTCCGCCCGCGTCCGCGTAGTATCCTGTGCAGGATGACCATGACGCGTGCGTTCCATCATCACGGCTCGGGCGGCGGCGCTCCCATGCGCGCCGAGCCCGCGGGCCCCGATCACCTGCCGGTGGTCGGGGATGATCCCGGTTGCCTCGAAATCCTCGCCGACCGGCTGCGCGAGCGCCCGGGCATCGTCGCAATCGAGGCGGACTTCAAGGACAACACGCTCACGGTCCGCTACCTGCCGGCGCTCGTCACACCCGACGAGCTGAATGCGCTCGCGGACGACGTGGGCGCGATGTTCTCGCAGCGGGTGACCGCGTGCGAGCGTCGCGAGACGCTCGACGCGTGCGAAGCCTGCGCGCTGCGGCTCGGACACCTGGATTCGGGGGCCGCCGCCGAGTTCCATGCCGCCGCGACGCGCGGTCGCGTCTCGTTCTCGCGCCTGCTGCAGCCGGATGAGAGCGTCGAGGTGGTGCGCCCGCTCACGAACAAGCCGTGGGGCGCGCGCCTCACGCACAGCGAGCAGGAGGAGCGCTCCGAGGGTCGCGCCATGGCCGTGCTCACCGGCATGTGCCTCGTGCTGCTCGTGGCCGGCAGCATCTGCGATCGGCTGCACACCCCCCCGCCGCTCGCGACCGGGCTGCTGCTGGCGTCCGCGCTCACGGGGGGCTGGTTCACCGCGCGCAGCACGTTCGCCGCGCTCCGGAGGTTCGAGTTCGACGTCAACCTGCTCATGCTGCTCGCCGCAGCGGGCGCCGCTTCGATCGGCTACGTGGCCGAGGCCGCGGTGCTGATGTTCCTGTTCTCGCTCAGCAACACGCTCGAGGTGTACACCATGGGCCGCACCCGGCACGCGCTGCGCGCGCTGCTCGAGTTGCGGCCGGCGCGCGCGCTGGTGCGGCGCGACGGGCGCGAGATCGAGGTCGAGGCCGACGCGGTGCGGGTGGGGGAGACGGTCATCGTCAAGCCGGGCGAGGCGATCGCCGTGGATGGAACGGTCACGTCCGGGGAGTCGCTCGTGGATCAGTCGAGCCTCACCGGGGAGTCGGTTCCGGTCACGAAGCAGGCGGGTGACAAGCTGTTCGCGGGCACGCTGAACCAGCAGGGCGCGCTCGAACTCATCGCGACGCGGGTCGCCGCGAACAGCGCACTCGCGCGCATCGTCGCGCTGGTGCAGGAGGCACAGGAGAAGAAGTCGCGCGCCGAGGAGCTGGCCGAGGTGGCCGGCCGCAGCTACACGGTCGTGGTCATGGTCGCGGCCGGCCTCATGCTCGTGCTGCCGCCGCTCGTGTTCGGGCACGACTGGAAGACGTCGCTGTACCGCGCCATGACGCTGCTCGTGGTCGCCTCGCCGTGCGCGCTGGTGATCGCCACCCCCGCCACGGTGCTGTCGGCGATCGCGAACGCCGCGCGCAACGGCATCCTGTTCAAGGGCGGCGCGTTCATCGAGGCGCTCGGCCGCGTGCGCATCGTGGCGTTCGACAAGACCGGGACGCTCACGCACGGCCGCTTCGAGGTGACCAACGTGATCGCCGTGACCGGCGCCGGATCGGACGACCTGCTGGGCTGGGCCGCGACCGCGGAGAAGCGCTCGCCGCATCCGCTGGCGCAGGCCGTGGTGCGGGCGGCCGAGGGGCGCGGCCTCACGGTGAACGCCGCGGAGTCGCTCACCAATCACCTCGGCAAGGGCCTGGTCGCGATGTCCTGCGGCACGAGCATCGAGGTGGGCACGCCGGGCTTGTTCGCGGCGCTGGGCGTGCGGCCGCCGGAGGCCGTTCAGGAGCGGGTGCGGCAGCTCGCCGGCGAGGGCAAGACCGCCATGATCGTGCACCGCGGCGCCGCGTGGGGAGTCATCGCCGCGGCCGACCGCGTACGGCCCGCCGCGGCCGCCACGGTGCGCGCGCTGCGAGCCGCCGGCATCCAGCGGATGGCGCTGCTGTCCGGCGACAGCGAGGCGACGGTGCGCGCGATCGGCGGACAGACCGGGGTCGAGGAACTGCACGGCAAGCTGCTGCCCGAGGACAAGGTGCGGGTCATCGGCGAACTCGAGCAGCGGTTCGGGCCGTCCGCGATGATCGGCGATGGCGTCAACGATGCGCCGGCCCTGGCGCGCGCGTCGGTCGGGATCGCGATGGGCGGCATCGGCAGCGACGCGGCCATGGAGAGCGCCGACGTCGTGCTCATGGGCGACGACCTCGCGGCGCTGCCGTACGCCATCGATCTCGCCCAGCGCGCGCGCCGCGTGGTGGTGCAGAACCTGTTGATCGCCACCGGGGTGATGGCGGTGCTGGTGAGCTGGGTGTTCGCGGGCCAGTTCACGCCGCTCGGGGCGCTGAAGCTTCCGGTGGCGGTGTCCGGACACGAAGGCAGCACCGTCGTGGTCATCCTGAACGGCCTGCGCCTGCTGCGTGGCCGGCGCTGACGCGCGCGCCGGCAACCGCTCAGTCGAGCTTCGTCACCACGACGTTGTCGTAGTACACGGTGCACTGCCCGACGCCACCGGTGTACGCGGGCAGCGCGATGCGCCCCGACCGCCGCGCGTTGCGCGCGTCCGGCCGGTCGAGCTTGAGCTCGCCGTTCACGAACACGCGGAAGCGGTTCCCGCTCGCGACGACGCGCAGGTGGTTCCACGCCCCGTTCGCGTTCGTCGCGCTCGCCCGTCCCATCGGCCAGTCGCGAAGGTACATGAGCACGTCCTGGTAGCTGCCGCCGCGCAGGTCCACGCCGATGCCCGATGCGCCCGCCACGCGCACGATCACGCCCTTGTCCACGCCGCGCATCATGCACATGTCGAGATCCACGGCGATGTTGGTCCACGACGTGTCGCCGGCATAGAGCAGCGAGCGCAACTGCTTCTGGTCGGGCAGGTCGGCGCGCAGCATGCCGTGCGACACCGACCACACGTCGAGCCGGTCCGGTGTCCAGCCCTTGAGCGTGCCGGAGGAGAAATCATCGGCGAACAGCACCCCGTGCCCCGGCGTCTTCAAGGGTGGGGCGGGAGACGGCCTCGCGAAACGCGTCCCGTCGGTCGCGGTGCCCACGACCAGCAGCGTCGCGCCGGTGAGCAACGTAGAGCGAAACAGGTTCGCAATCATTCCGACCGAAAACATGGCACTCCGCGGTTCCGGCGTCCAACCCGGCGCCGGTCCCCCGCGGTATCGGCGGCCGTCCGGGGGAGCCTGAGGTCGTGCCCCCGGCGGGCCGGGCTTGCGGGGCCGCAAGTGCGGCCGTGACTTGCCGGGCTCGCGCGGCGGGTGGATCGCCGGCCAGGCCCCGCTACAGTCGGACGCTGATGCCGGCCTGCACCTGCCGGGTGGTCGCGGCGAGGCCGCGATCGAGCTCGTAGCCGCCGTTCACGTACCAGCGACCGCCGAGCGACAGGTCCAGGTCCACTTCCTGCCAGCGTTCGCTGTCGTCGATGCCGGACAGCACATCGCGGGTGCCTCGCGTACCGAAGTTGAACTCGAAGTGTGACAGGGGCCATGGATCGAATCCCGCCCCCAGCGACAGCAGGTGGCTGTCCACGCCGGGGCTCGTGAATGCCGAATACCGCGCGTGGGTCGAGGTCTGCCAGCGCGTGATCCGGTAGAACTCGCCACTCACGGTCCACGTGTCGGAGAGATCGCCGCCGGAGCCGCTGCGATATTCACCGCTGCCGCGGACGTGCTGCGCCAGCTCGAGCACGCCGCCAAGCCACGCGCCCTGGCGGTAGCGGTCGTCGAACTGCGTCTCCGGCGTCTCGCGATCGAGCCACAGGCGCACGTTTCGCCGATTGTCGTAGCCGGACTGGAGCGCGAACTGCTGCGTGACCGGCACGCGCACGGTGGCGAACGTGCTGGTCCACGATAGCGGGGGCTCGCCCATGGCGCGCTTCCACCCGCTGTTCACGTCCACTTCCTGCGCGAGCGAGGCGCTGCCGCCCCGCGAGAACCACCAGCCCTGCGCGAACAGGAAGTCCCGATTCAGCTCGTGGCCGGCCCGCGAGGTGACGCCGCCGGTGGACAGCGACCAGCGCCGCGCCGAGAGCGGCGCCTGGTGCCATTCCGCGAACACGCCGCCCTCGACCAGGTCCCCCGACAGGCGCATCCGCACCGGATCCGGCTGGGTGCCGGTGAACGCGCCGAGCGTGCGATGATCGTTCCCCCATTCGAGCAGCGCGCCGTCGAACAGGCTGATCGAGGCGAGCGTCGGCGAAGTCTGGCGCCCGAGCGTGAGGCGGCGATGGTCGTCGCGGTCGCGGAACGTGGTCGTTGCCCGGTAGACGCGGGAGAACTGGTCCGTCTCCGTGCCGCTCGAGCTGGTGCTGACCGTGCGCCGGCCGCGGATGTCGAGCGCCACGTCGGCGTGGCCGTCCAGCGCGTCCCGGCCATCCATCCGCAGCTCGAGCCCGGGCTGCTGGTACGCGTTGCTGCCCTCGGTCCGGACGCCGAGCCAGCTGCCTCCGACGCGGCCGCGCCAGCGGGGGCTCCGGATCGCGGCCCGGGACCGCGGCGGGGGCAGCACGGCCGACGTGCGGATGGAGTCACCGTTCACGGTCGCGGCTCGCAGGCTGTCCTGCGCGGCGGCTCCTCGTGCGGGATTGCTGCGAAACGACACGGGATCGCCGAGCGCGAGCGGCTGGCGGGTCCACAGCGTGTCGCACGAGGCGCGGCGCGAGGACACGAACGTGACGCGCAGCCGCGCGATGGTGGCGTCGCCACGGGTCACGTCCAGGCTGTCGCCCACGCCGAGCCCGTCGGCCTGCCCCGCATCCACGTAGACGCTCCCGCCCGCCAGGTAGCTGATGCGGGTGCTGTGGAGGGCCCCCGCGGGCGCCGGGGCGTCGGCGGGGACGAGCCGTGCGGGCGCGTTCGTCGACGCGCCGGCCGGACCCGCGCCGGCGGCCACCACGAACGCGATCAATGCGAATCGAGCGGCGAGCGTGCGCAGGTCGGGCCTCATCGCGTGTGGCACGAGTAGCAGGCGGCGCTGTCGTACCGGTAGCCACTCCTGCCGGAGTGTTCCGAGTCTGTGGAAGCCTGGTTGTCGTGAGGGTGGCAGCCGAGGCAGTTGAACGCCGCGAAGTTCGTGGGCGAGTTGTGACAATCGCTGCACGCGTTCCAGCGCCCGGCATGACCCCCCGAGTAGATGCGGAAGTACTGCTGGTCGTGATTGAACGTGGCGCCGGTCCATGCGGTCGTGGTGTGGCAGCTGGCGCACGCCGACGCGGCAAACCCGGCGGCGGGGTGATTCGGGACCGCCGCGTTGTAGTCGGCGATGTGGCACGACTGGCACGCGGTGGGCTTCCCCTGGTAGACGCCGTCCGAGTGACAGCTCTGGCAGGTGGCGGTGACGTGCGCGCCGGTGAGCGGGAACGCCGTCGCGTTGTGGTCGAAAGCCGCGCCGGTCCACGCGGTGGTGTTGTGGCAGCTGGCGCAGGCACTCGCGGCGAACCCGGACGAGGCGTGCGGCGGCTGGGCGGAGTTGTATTCGTTCATGTGGCACGACGCGCAGTCCGAGGGCGTGCCCTGGAAGCGACCACCCGGGTGGCAGCTCTCGCAGGTCGCCGTGCGGTGCGCGCCGGTCAGCGGGAACCCGGTCCGGGAGTGGTCGAAGCGGGCGGAGTTCCACGTGTTGGGGTTGTGGCAGGACTGGCACTCGGTGGGGAACCCGCCCGCGAGGTGGTCGGGCGCCTTCGCCGAGCGGTAGGCGTCCATGTGGCACGCGCTGCATTCCGCCTGCGTGCTCACGAACTGCAACTGGCCCTGCGCCGCGGGCGGGTGACAGCTCTCGCAGTCGAGCGCCGCGTGGCCCCCGGTGAGTGGGAACCGGGTGAGCTGGTGGGCGCGGAACATGGGCCCGCGGTCGACGAAGCTGCGCGCGGAGTGACAGCGTGAGCAGTCCGTTCCCATCTCGCCGCGGTGCGGATCCTGGTGGCACGATGCGCACAGCGTCTGCGATGCGGAGAAGTCGAGCGACTGGTGACAGCCGAGGCACGCCGCCGCGGCGTGCGCGCCGTCGAGCTTGAAGCCGTACTTCGCGTGATCGAACTTTCGGCTCACCTGGGCGGGCTTCCAGCCGGCCGCCCCGTGGCACAGGCTGCATTCCTCATGGAACCGGCCGTGCGGGTTCTCCACGCGCGGACGCGTCGCGGCCCGGGCGGCCCCGAGCACCAGCAGCGGCAGCACCACCAGCGCCGCGACGACGAGCCGCCGAAATCGATGGAGAGGGGTCGCGTGGGTCACGGGATCACCTCGGGGTTGGGATTTGCGCGCGGGAACGCCCATGGCGCTCCCGCTCGGGCGCGGGCGCGCCGGACGAATCCGGCGAGGCGGGCGCGTGACAGCTCTCGCACCGGCTGGGGGTCGGCCGGTAGGTCACCAGCGTCGCTCCGCCCGCGGAGCGCGTCTCTCGGTGGCAGCCGGCGCACGGCGTGTGCACGTGCGCGCCCTGGAGCCGGAACGCCGAGTCGCGATCGTGATCGAACCTGCTCGCGGGCACGAACGAGCGGAAGTCGTGGCAGCTCTCGCACGCGCCCTTGTCCTTCCGCACCGCGAACTGGCCGCGGTGGACGTCCTCGTGGCAGTCCCTGCACGCGCGCGACTTGCTGTCGAAGCGGAGCGATCGGAGGTCCGTCGCGCCCTTGAGCGTGGACCCGCCCGGGGGCTTCTCCAGCTCGGCGTGGCACTTCTGGCAGGGGACGGCCCGGTGTGCACCCTCGAGCGGGAACACGCAGTCGGCGTGGGCGCGACCGTCGTACGAGGACGGCCGGAACGCGGCCATCGAGTGGCAGGCGAGGCAGCCCGCCGCGTGTGGGCGCACCCCGCCCGGCGTGAAGCGCCCGGCGTGCGGGTCGCTGTGGCAGTCCACGCACGCCGCGTGCGCCGGGCGCATGCGCACGCGCGCCGTGCCGAGTGTGGCGGCCTCGGCGCTGCCCTCGGCCGCCCGCGTGTGGCACCCCCGGCAGGTGGCGTTCGCGTGCGCGCCCTCGAGCGGATAGCGCGACTTCTGGTGTTCTGCGACCGGCCACGTCGAGGGCTTGAACGCCTTCAAGTCGTGGCACGTGGCGCAATCCGCCGGCTTTCCCGCGACCGTCGCGAGCCCGTGGTGCGCATCGGCGTGGCAGTCCATGCAATGCGCGAAGCGCGGCCGGGCGCCGCCGAGCTTCGCGGAGTGACAGGTCTCGCACGCGACGGTGACGTGCGCGCCGCGCAGCGGATAGCGGGTCTGGTCGTGGTCGAAACTCCGCTTGTTCACCGCCTTCCAGTCGCTGGTCACGTGGCAGCGCGCGCACGCCCCGGTGAACTTCCCGGCGTGCGGATCCTTGTGACAGGACAGGCAATCGCCGTGCGGAACCGGCTTCCAGCGCGGCAACCAGTGCGCGGTGCTGTCCTGGCCGGCATTCACGAGCGCGGTGGCATGGCAGGCGGCGCAGGCCGGTTTCGTGTGCGCGCCGGTGAGCGGATAGCTCGTCCGCCCGTGATCGAACCCCGGCGCGGGCCGCCATGCGGTCTGGCTGTGGCACGAGGTGCAGTCGTTGCCGAGCCCGCCCGCGTGCGGGTCCTTGTGACAGGACACGCACGCGGACTCGAGCCCGAGCCAGCTGCGGGTCCGGTCCTTGACGCGCAGCAACTGCGTCGCCGCCGACTTCTGGAGCGCCGGCTTGTGGCAGTCGCGGCAGGCGAGCGCCGAGTGCTTGCCCAGCAGCGGCCAGCCGGACTGGGCATGGTCGAAGCGCTCGGGAGCGCCCCCGTCCCAGGCCACGAGCGCGAACGCGCGGCCACCGTGGTCCGGGTGGCACGATGCGCAGGCCTCGGACTGCTTGCGCGCGTGGAAACCCTGCTGGTGCGCTCTCATGAACTCGATCTCGGTGTGGCAGTCGAGGCAGCGCCGGTCCATCCCGACCTTGCCGGTGTCCTTCTGGTGGCAGCGGAAACACTGCGTGGCGCCGTCGAGTTCCGCGTGCGGTGCGGCGAGCGGCCCGGGCGAGACCTGGGCGTGGGCCACGCCGGCGCCGGCGAGGAGCAGGGCGAGGGACGCGGACACGATCGCGCGGGACGCACGCGTCATCCCGCCATCCGGGCGTTGGCGTCATCCGCGACGGCCAGCGCCTTCTTCACGATGCGCACCCCGCAGCGCTCGAGGAACGGGTACGGGGCGTCACCGCCGATGCGAACGATGACGTCGTCGTTCGCGAGCGACTGGACGCCGTCGCTCGTCCGAAGCGACACGGAGTCCCGCCGGATCTCCTGCACCTCGCTGCCGAGGACCGGCCGCACGGTGCGAGCCCGCAACGCGGCCTCGAGCTTCACCCGGTTGCGCTCCTTCGCCCGCGAGAAGTCGGTGCCCCGGTACGAGAGCGTCACCGTGGTGCCGTCCTGGTTCGCGAGCCCGAGCGCCGACTCGATCGCGCTGTCGCCGCCGCCCACGACCAGCACTCGGCGCCCGGCGAACGCCTCCATTTCGACGATGTCGTAGAACACCTTGTCGAGCGTCTCGCCGGGGACACCGAGCTTGCGCGGCGTGCCGCGGCGGCCCATCGCCAGCACCACGCGACGCGCGCGGAGCACCTGCCCGCCGGCCTGCACCTCGAACACGCCGCCCTCGCGGACGATCGAATCCACCTTGCAGCCGGTGCGCACGGTGAGCCCGGTCTTCCGGATCACGGTCTGCCAGACCTCGAGCAGCGATTCCTTGGAGGCGTCCGAGACCCACAGGTCGCCGTAGAGAGGAACGCGGAGGGGCTCGGCGAACAGCACCTTGTGGCGCGGATAACGCATGATCGAGTCGGCGAGTGAGCCCTGCTCGAGGATGGCGTAGCGCAGCCGCTGGTTCAGCGCTTCGAGCCCCGCCGACAACCCCGCCGGCCCCGAGCCCACCACCACCACGTCGAGCGTGCCCGCCTCGGGGGCGGGCGCCCGCTCCGGCGCCAGCACCGCGCCAACGTGTTCCATCGCCAGCTTGCCCTCGTTGATGGCGTTCTTGATGAGCCCGCGGCCGCCGAGCTCCCCGACGACGTAGAGGCCCGGCACCTGGCGCGACTCGAAGTGCTCGTTCAGGTCGGGAACCTCCACCGTCTGCACCGCCGCGCCCGCGGTGACGAAGATCGCCCCGACCGGGCACGCGGCGACGCAGTCCGCGTGTCCCTTGCACGCCGACCGGTTCACGCGCGCGACCTTGTCGACGAGCGTGAGCGCGCCCGGCTCGGGGCACGCGTCCACGCACGTGCCGCAACCCGCGCACGCATCGGCGCGCACCACCGCGTGCAGCGCCGCACCCGCCTCCGACGCTGCCGCGTCCGGCGCTGCGACGGGAGCGGTGACGAGCGCGTACGCCTGGAGCGGCGCCCGGCAGCGGTCGCAGTGGGCCGCACCGTCCGGCACCGGCGCGCGGCACCGCGGACAGTGGCGGCCCGCCGCCGCCGCGCGGGCGGCGCGCTGGCGCACGTGCTGGATCACGAACAGCGCCGTCAGCGCGATGAACGCGAGCGTGGTCGGCCACTGGTCCACGTCAGTCCCTCCGGATCCCGCTCACCTCACGGTCCACCGAACACGTCCAGCCGTACGCCGCCGACCCACACCGCCACGACCACGTGGACGAGGATGGCGAACAGCGCGGTCAGCGCGAACGGCCGGTGCGCCACGTGCCACCACGCAAACACGCGCCGCGTCGCCTCGAGCGCGCGCATCTGCTGCGAGAACTTCATCTCGAGGCGCGCCAGTCGGAGCGCCGAACCGAGCGCCCTCGGATCGAGCGGCGCGCGGCTCTGCCCCCCCCGGGACCAGTCCCGCTTGAGCCGGCGCAGCGTGCGCCAGCGGGTCCAGTCATCGGCCACCAGGCGCGCGAACGTGCGCACGAGTCCGAGGTGGTCGTAAGGGCGCGGATCCAGCGCGAGCCGTCGCTCGACATCCTGAGGCGTCATGCCGGTGGCGATCGCCAGCTGGGTGAGGAGCGCTCGCCGCTCGCCGCCGGCCTCCTCGAGGGACATCTCGAGCCCCGAGCGGCTGCGCGGGAGGTGCGTGTAGAGATAGCGGCCCACGATCCCCGAGAGCGACACCACGACCATGGACAGCATGCCGAGACCGATGAGTCCGCGGAACTGCCAGCCCGCGTGCACCGCCGCCAGGAACGGAAGCGCCAGACCCATCACGATGTGCACGTTCATCCACGTCCCGACCGTCCCCGTCCACGCCAGCCACTTCGCCTGCTTGCGCAAGGGGTAGAGCCACATGAACAGGAACAGCAGCAGTGCGAGCAGGCCGAACGCGAGTCCCACGGGCCCGGAGGACTTGAGGAACGCGTGCAGCGGATGGCGCAGGCGCTGTGCGGGCGCGGCGATGTAATAGGGAAGGCCCCAGGCGGTGACGATCGTCGGGATGGCGATCAGCACGAACAGCGGCAGGCCGGTCGCCGGCCGGCGCTGGGGGTCCGCGGGCGGCACCACCGCGAGGCGCGGCGCGGACATGCGGCTGTCGCCCGGTGGTCCGGATGGCGCGGCAGCGGTCACCGGTGCTTGCGAAATGAGCGATTTGCCGGACATGGTCAAGGCCTTCCGCACGGGGCGTGGATGCCGACCTGAGAGCGGGCAAGCGGTTAGGCCCCTCGATCCCGGGCCGCCCGGAACGTGGCAAGAGCGGTGCCCGAGACCGCACGGAATCGGGTCGCGGCGTGGTACCGCCTGCGCCGGAGCGACGCTCGGACGCCCCCGGCCGGATCGATTCGCGCGACGGCTTCGATGGGTCCGCACCGGATCGCGACTGGACCCCGAGGGTTGGTGCAACCTCCGGCAGGGTGCTAGCTTGGGCCCCCATGGCCAGGAAGAAGCGCAGCATCGGCGTGATCGGTGTTCCCATCGATCTCGGCGCGGGCCGCAGAGGCGTCGACATGGGCCCCTCCGCCATCCGCATCGCCGACCTCGAGAAGCGCCTGGAGGAGCTCGGGCACAAGGTCGAGGACTACGGCGACCTGGACGTGATGATTCCCGAGACGCAAAAAGTCGGTACCGGCAAGCTCCGCTACAAGAAGCCCATCCTCTCGGCGTGCAAGGACCTCATGCGGGGCGTGGACAAGTGCCTCACCGAGGGCCGCATGCCGCTGGTCCTCGGGGGCGACCACAGCATCGCGATCGGCTCGGTCGCCGGCTCCACGAACTTCTATGCGCGCCAGGGCGAGGCGCTCGGGCTCATCTGGTTCGATGCGCACGGCGACGCCAACACGCCCGAGACCACGCCGAGCGGGAACATCCATGGCATGTCGCTGGCCGTGTCGCTGGGCTTCGGCGACACGGAGCTCGTCCACCTGGGCGGCCGCGCGCCCAAGGTGCAGGCGCGCAACACCGTGCTGATCGGCATCCGCGACCTGGACCCGGGCGAGCGCGACTTCCTGAAGAAGAGCGGCGTGACCTGCTACACCATGCGCGACCTGGACGAGCGCGGCATGCGCGACGTGCTGGACGAGGGGATCCGCATGGCGAGCGACGGGACCGCCGGCATCCACCTGTCGTTCGACCTCGACGTGGTCGATCCGGAGGACGCGCCCGGCACCGGCACGCCGGTCTGGGGCGGCATCAGCTACCGCGAGGCGCACCTGGCCATGGAGATGTTCAACGACCGCGCGAACATCGTGGCGCTGGACCTGGTCGAGGTGAACCCGGTGCTCGACTCCCAGAACATGACCGGCATCCTCGCCGCCGAGCTGGCACAGAGCGCGCTGGGGAAGACGATTCTCTAGGCCTCCCCGCGCCCGATCCGGATCAGGCCGCGGCCCGCCGTCCCCTGGCCGCCCTCGCGGGCGAGGCCTGGCCGAGCACGGTGCGGATCCGGTCGTGCACGTCGTTCGGATCGTAGCTGCTCTGCCACCAGGGCGGCTTCCCGCCGCCGTGCTGGAGCGTGAGCGGCTGCGCGCTGGTGGCGTTCTCCATCGCGGCCCGGAACTGGAAGTGGTCCACGAGCCGGATCGCCTCGACGGCGAAGGCCGCGGCGACATCCGGGTCACGGATCAGCAGGAGATTGTCGCCGTTGTTCGTCTCGCCGCCGGCGGCGAGGTTCGAGCTTCCGGTGACCACGACGGGATGGTCGGAGTTGAAGTCGATCACGATGAACTTGTCGTGGATCACTTCGCCCATGCCCCCGCGCCACTCCTTCACGAACGGCTGCGGCACGTTCTTGTCGAGGGCCGCGAACGGCACCAGCACTCCCGGCGCGCCCGGCTTGTAGACACTGATGCCGGTGGCGGTCTGCGTCACGCCGTAGGAGAGCACGTGACCCTGCGTGTGCAGTGCCTTCAGCGTCTGGATCACCGGACCGGAGCCCGAGAGATCCATGACCGCGAACAGCACGCTCGAGCCCGCCGCCTGCAGTGCCTGTTCCACCCGGTCGAGAGAGATCGTCGCGGTCGCGTGGGGCGCGAAGCTCACCGACAGGTCGGGGACGCCCGGCGTCGCGGGGAAGTCGAACCATTGCGCGGCGAGGTCGGTGGTGGTGAAGCCCGCGCCGGCGGTCTTGAACACCTGGTCGAAGACGCGGCCGTACAATGCCGCGATCCCCGCGTGGTCGAAGCGCAGCATGTTGTTCGCCTGCACGTACAGGCCGCGGACCGAGAAGTTCGCCGACCCGGTGATCACGCGGATCGGCCGCGCGGCGCGTCGCACGAGGATGACCTTGTCGTGGGCGAAACGTGTGAAGCTGCCCTGGACGACGTTTCCTGCGCCGGCGGACGCGACGAGCTGGCGATGAGCCTCGACCTCGAGGCTCTTGCCGGTGTGCGAGGCGGAATTGTCGAGGAACGCCCGCAGCCGGCCCTTGAGCTGGATGAGCTTGCGCATGATGTCGGGCTCGTCGAGGTCGAAGGCGAAGAGATCGACGGTCAGCGACGGGTCGCTCACGCACTCGTCGAGAACGCTCATGATCATCCGGCGGGCGTGGCCGCCGAGCCACGCGTACTGCTCCGCGAACGGCTGCGTGTCGAACAGCAGCGTACGCGGGCCCGCGGGCCGGATGTCCTTGTTCTGGAAGCGCTCGGCGTAGGCCTGGGAGGTGAGGTTGCCGCTCGTGAACCCCAGTTCGAACGGCTGCCCCTGCGCCGCGACGAGCTGGACGGTCGCCGAGCCCGTCGGGCCATCCGCAAGCTTGCCGTTCACGAAGAACCGCGCCGTCACGTCGTAGCGGTAGGTTCCAGGAAGCGCATCGCTCACGAAGTGCACCCAGTGGAACTTCTGGAACGGTGCCTGGTCCGAAGGCGTCCACTCCCGTTGCGCGGGCGTAGTCCTGCTCGTGAGCTGCTGTGCGAACGACAGCCGGTTCAGCAGCCAGGACGCGTTGCCGTCGGGAGTCGTGCACCGGATCGCGAACCCCGCGAACTCGCCGCCCTGGACGGCCGCGAGCGGCAGGTCGAACGCCAGCAGGACGGCGCCGTCGCCGGCGTGCGCGGTGACCGTGAGACTGCCGCTGGAGCCGTGCTTGATCTTGCGCATCTGCCCTCCCGTTCGCTCCCGGGATTGGCGAGGTGGACGGAGGCCCCGCCGCATCCCCGGGATTCCATGCGCGATGTGACTCGGCGACGTGGAAGCGCCGGTCGGGGAAGTCATCGGCGGCGAGCGGACCGGTCGTGACCCGCCACGCGAGAGTTCACCGGGTCGTGTGGGTTCACGCACACGAGAGAACTGACCCGCGCCTCGCGTCTGCTGACAGCGTCGTGACGCCGGGTTCGGCCCGGGAACTCCGCGGGAACGAGGGGAGTTCCCGGGGGGAGCCTACGTCCTCACCGAGCGCATGAGCTCGGCCAGCGCGGTCCCGAGCTTCGGGTGGGCGTCGAACGCGCGCACGAACGCGTCCTCACGCGGGCCGCCCTTGGCACGGATCACCGAGGCGAGCGCCCCGCGCTCGGCCGCGCTCCAGCGAGAGACGCCCGGCAGCAGCGTCACGAGCGGCGCCCAGCGCGACCAGGCGTGCAATTCGCCGGCGCTCCAGCCCGTGAACGATCCCACGCCGAGCAGGTGTCGCGCGTCGCGCTCGCACGCCGCAGCCGCACGCACACGGTCGCCGGCGAAGCGGCGGGCGATGAGCTGCGTCACCGCGAGCCCCGCCGAAGGCAGCGGGAGCTTCCCGAGCACGTCGCGGCGCTCGCCGGCGAGCGCACAGAACACGTTGTCGCGCGCGAGCCGGCGCAGCACGGCCGGGCTCGAGCGGTGGCCGGACGTGCGCCGCATGCGCGCGAGTTCGCGCCGCATGAGTGCGCGGCTCGCGCGAGCGTGCGGCCGGAATCCCATCTTCTGGTAGAACCACCACGCACCGGATTCGATCGCCTCGTCGTTGCCGTCGCCGAGCTGGTAGGGCGGAATCGTGAACGTGTCGGCGCCGAACAGCGCGCGCGTCATGCCGACCGCCCTCCCGTACACCGGTCCGGCCTCGGCGCCCCGGAACGTGTCGAACACGTTGAACGCCAGCTCGGCGGAGCGATAGAGCGCGCTCGTGAGGACATAGCCGACGGGCACGCCGTTTTTGAGCGTGAGGAATCCGTACACGCTCTCGAGCAGAAGCCGGCGTTCGGGCCGGGCGCCGATCATGAGGAACGCGAGCCCGTCGCCGCAATCCACGTGGCGCACGTCGCGCGCGTCCCCCCACGAGAACACGTCAAGGTCCCGGCTGCGCGTGACCATGCACTCCATGGCGAGCGCGAGCGCGCGCTCGCCTTCCGGCGCCGGCAGCACGCGCACCGAGCGGGGGGGCGCTGCCGTGGCGAGGTCGGGACGTCCCGCGAACGCGTCCCGCTGGAAGTGCACGCGGCGCGCGGGCCAGCGGGCGCGCGTGCGCGACGGGGTCGAGGTGTCGCCCCGCAGGCGGTACGGGATCGCGAGCCCGTCGTGCACGCGCTCGAACACGGCGGCGTGGTCGTCCGCTCGCTCGAGCCTTCCCCACAGCGAGCGCGCGACGAACGCCCCGTCGGCCTCTCCCGGGGCCTTGAGCCGTGCGAGCCAGCCGCGCGGGCCGTAGTCGTACTCGTCGAGCCCGGGCACTTCGGCCTCGTGCGCGAGCAGCGGCAGCCAGGCCTCCAACGCGTCCCCGTCCTCGAGCTCGGGCCAGTCGATCTCGAGCCGCCGCGGCCAGCGCGTTGCGAGCCGTCGCGCGGTCGGCGCAAAGAACGGGAACCGGATGTCGCAGCCGGCGATGCCGCTGTCGGTGAGCCGCGGCCGCAGCCGGCGGAGGTCGGCGCGCGAACCGAAACCCACCAGTGCGCGCTCCGCCAGCGCCAGCGTCGCCGCGTCGTCGGGGTAGGCGCGCGCCGCGAGCAGCAGTTCGTGCAGCCGCACGACGAGCGAAGCGGAAGCGAGCTTCGTCCGGAGCACGGCGCGGAGCGCGGCGCGGCGGGCGCGCGCGTTCGCCGGCCCGAACGACCAGCGCAGCGCCTCGAGCCTCGCCAGCACGGGCCCCGCGCCCGCGCGTGACGCCATGGGCTAGAACGCGGTGGGCGTGGCGGCGCCGGTGCTGTCGCCCGGAGCCTCCACCGGGACCCAGCCCTCGTCCGGCACGAGCATGTCGGCGTCGCCCGAGAAACGGTCCATCCGCACGGGCACGATGTTGCCGTCCATCGTCAGGTGATCGTAGCGCCAGCGCGTCGGCCACACATACACCGCGAACGCCAGCACGAGCAACAGCCACAACACGGGTCCCAGCCAGCGCAGGTTGATCGTGATCCTCATCGCGTCACCGGACCCAGCGGTCGAACCACGCCGCCTGCCGCGCGTACCAGTCGGCACGGTGTCGAGGCTCCCGCAGGCCGTGCCCCTCGCGCGGATAGTGCACGAACTGCGTCGGCACCCCGAGGAACTTGAGCGATTGGTACGTCTCCTGCGCCTGGGGATAGGGGATGCGCACGTCGGCCTCGCCGTTCAACACCAGCGTCGGGGTCTTCACCCGGTCGATGAACGCGATGGGCGAGCTGCGGCGCCACTTGTCGAAGCTCACCCACGGCTCTCCCTCGAACTCGAACGCGCGGTAGCGGTGCGTGTCGCTTTCCGCCCACAGCGCCGGCAGGTCCGGCGCGCCCGCCGAGACGACCGCCGCGTCGTACCGGAGCGTGTGCGTGATCGCCCATGCCGACAGGTAGCCGCCGTAGCTGTGGCCGAACACGCCGAGCTTCTGTCCGTCGGCGAGCCCCCAGTGAACGAGGCTGTCCACTCCGGACTCGACGTCACGCCAGTCCTGGCCGCCCCAGTCGGCCCGACTGCGAAGCATGAACGCGGTGCCATAACCACCGCTCGAGCGGAAGTTCGGCATGAACACCTGGTAGCCGCGGGCGGCCATGAACTGCGCCATCGCGTTGAAACCGAACCCGAAACGCGCTCCGTAGGGGCCGCCGTGCAGCAACACCAGCGTCTTGAGGGCGCCCTTTTCCGGCGCTCCGACGGGACGGACCAGCATGCCCTCGATCCGCACGCCGTCGTCACTCGTCCACTGCACCGTGCGCGTGCGGGCGAGCGCGCACCCCGCGGCGGCGGCGTTCACCTGCGACACGGCACGCGGAACCTCGTTCACGCGATCCGCGACCCACAGCTCGCTGGGCTGGTTCCAGCGCGACAGGACACAGGCCATCCGCCCGCCCGGGCCGGGGACCGGGGCGCTCGTCGTCTCGCCCGCCAGGTCCGGACCCAGCCGCACCTCGCCGCCCGCACGCGAGACCGCCGCCAGGCGGGTCGAGGCGCCCTGCTGGCTGAAAAAGTAGAGCGAATCGGAGGTGGCGTTCCATGCCGGCGTGCTCGCGTCCTCGTCGAACGACTCGGTGAGCTTGCGCGGCGTGCCGCCCGAGGCCGCGCATACCCAGGCCCACGCCTTCTGGACGAGCTGCTTCCGGTCGCCCGGGCCGGCCCATGCCAGCCACTTGCCGTCGGGCGACCACGAGAACCCGTTGTCGGGCATGACACCCAGCCGGCGCGGCGTGCCTCCCGAAGCCGGCACGATCGCGAGATCCGACAGGTTGCCATCATCGACGGTGCCCGTGGGATTCCACACGAACGCGATCGACCGGGAATCCGGTGACCAGCGCGGATCCGACACCATGAACTCGCCCGACGTGATGCGGCGCTGGGCGCCGGTCGCCAGATCGATCACGTACAGGTGGTTGTACTGCGGGATCTCGTCCTCCACCACCTGGTCCCACTTCTTCTTCCGCCACTCCTTCACCTGCTTCGACAGCGTGTCGAGCATGGTGAACGCGATCGAGCGGCCGTCCGGGGACCAGCGGATCTCGCCCACCGACTCCGCGAACGTGGCCAGCTTCCACGGCTCACCGCCGCGGAGCGGCAGCATCCAGATGGACGGCTTGCCCTCGTCGCTGTCGCGCGGGGAGAGAAACGCCAGCGTGTCGCCGCCGGGCGAGAACTGCGGCGCGTAGTCGTTCTTGGGATGGTGCGTCAGGGCCCGACACGTGTTCGTGGCCGCATCCCACAGCCAGACGTCCTGGTTCGTCGTGTTCTCCGCCGTGTCGGGCGCGTTCACCACGAACGCGATGCGCCTGCCGTCGCGCGACCAGACCGGGCCCTGCACCTGCTTCAACGTGATCGCATGATCCACCGAGAACGCGGGCGGAGCGGCCGGCCGGGACGCCGGTGCCGGGGCCGCGGCGGCGGGCGTTGCGAGCAGCAGCGCCACGAGCGGGACGACTGCCGGCGCTGCGGCGGAACGGCGCGGACGGACGTGCATGGGGGCTCCGGGGACGAGAGGCTCGGGTTCCGAACCGCGGCAGGTTAGCAGAAGCCCGCGGGCCGGGCGGCATGGGGTGAGCTCCATGGACGCCCGGCCCGCACGGCCACCGCTACTGGCCGCTGCCGTTCGCGGCGGTCTTCACCACGACGCGGTGCGCCACCTGCTTCCCGGCTTCGTCGCGCCAGTAGACCGTCACGCGGGCGTCCTTCTCGACGTCGCCCGTGGACCGCAGGCCGGCATCCCGATCGAACACCATCTGCTTCGGGTTCTTACCGCCCCGCTCGACCGTGATCGACGACGCGTCGAGCGCGACCACCGTTCCCGTGAACTGGCGGTAGCCGGCGCTCTTGCTGGACGCGGCGCTCGTATTGCGCGCTGCGCGCTTCGGCGCGGCTTCGGCGCGCGTGGCGCCCACCGCGAGCGGCGCCACGAGCATCGCGGCCAGCGCCAGCGGCGCGAACATGCGTGCGTGCTTCATGCGAATCACCTCCCCTCGATGGCTCGGGGGCGGGGTGCTCGTACAGGCTCGCGCGACTGCGCGACGCTCGTCAACGCCCGGCGTCGCCGGGCACGGAGTGCACGCGTCCCACCACGCGGTGGGCGGTGCGCGCGAACCACGCGGGGCGCGGCCGTGCACCCGCCGGACGGCGATGCGCGTGAACCGGGTGGACGGCCGGGCGGTCGGCGCCGCGCGTCAACGGCGCGCGCGGAGCGTCAACGTGCGCGCCGGGCCGGCGCGGCGTTCAAGTGCGGAAGTGGAACACGCGCGGCCGCTCGCTCATCGGCCGGCGCTCGCCCCGGGCCGTCGCGGCGCGTGCTTGCGCGCGCCGGGCGCTACCGGCTTCACCTCGGCGTACATCTCCAGAGCGCGCGCGCGGCGCTCCGCATGATCCACGATCGGCGCGGGGACGTTCGCTCCGAGTTTCACGCCGGCCGCGTCCCGGGTGTGTACGGGCGCCTCCCACGGGCGATGCACGAACGTGTCGGGCAGCTTCGCGAGCTCCGGGCACCAGCGCCGGACGTAGGCGCCGGCGGGATCGAAGCGCATTCCCTGGAGGACCGGATTGAAGATACGGAAGTACGGCGCGGCGTCGGTGCCGGTGCCGGCGGCCCACTGCCAGCCGCCGTTGTTGTTCGCGAGATCGCCGTCCACGAGGTGTGTCATGAACCAGCGCTCGCCGCGGCGCCAGTCCACGAGCAGGTTCTTCGCGAGGAAGCTCGCCACGATCATGCGCACGCGATTGTGCATGAGCCCGGTCGCGGCCAGCTCGCGCATGCCGGCGTCCACGATCGGGTAGCCGGTGCGGCCGGCGCACCACGCGACGAACTCGGCGTCCCCGCCGCGCCACCGCAGCCCGTCGTATTCCGGGTGGAACGCCCCCCGCTCGACGTGCGGAAAGTGCCACAGGACATGCGCGTAGAAATCCCGCCAGCGGAGCTCCTGCACGAACTTCTCCGTGTGCTCGCCCGGTGCTGCCGAGCGGGCGGCCGCGTCCCGCACACCGTTCACGAGGCGCCGGATGCCGAGCGTGCCGAACTTGAGGTCCGCCGAGAGCCGCGACGTCGACGGTCGCGCGGGAAAATCGCGTTCACCGGCGTAGCGCGCGAACGGGGCCCCGGGATCGCGGCCGGCTGCGCCGAGGAAGCGCTGCAGCCTTTCGTGCGCGTGCGACTCGCCCGCGGGCCACGCCGCGCTCTCCGGCGCTTCGAAGCCGAGGCGTTCGAGCGTCGCGAGTCGCGGCGAGGGCAGGTCATGCGCGCCCAGCCGCTCCACGCGGGCATGCGGCGCGGCGAGCGGCAGGCCCTCGCACGCGTTCCGGAACGGCGTGTAGCGGGTGTACGGCGTACCCGCGCCGCTCGTGACGCTCCCCGGGGGCACCAGCAGCCGGTCGTGGAAGCGCTTCACCCGCACCCCGCCCGCGCGCAGCGCCGCCTCGACCCGGTCGTCGCGCGCGCGCAGCGCCGGCTCGTACTCGTCGTTCCAGTACACGGCGTCGGCGTTCACCGCGCGCGCCGCGCGCGTCACCTCCGCGGCCGGATCGCCGTGCGCGAGCGCCAGCCGCGAGCCCCGCGCTCCGATCGCCGCCGACAGCTCGGCGAGCGCGCCGAGCACGAAGCGCACGCGCGTCGGGGCGATGTCGGGGCGGGCGAACCATTCCGGATCGCTGGCGTAGAACGGCACCACGTCGTGCCGCGCGTCGCGTGCTGCCTCGAACAGCGCCGGATTGTCGTCGAGCCGAAGGTCCTTTCGGAACCAGTGGAGGATGCGCATGGGCGGCGAGGCTACGGGAAGTTCGCACCCGGGGCACGTGCGCCCCGGGCGTCAGCCCGCGACGCGGTCGATGCGGCAGCTGTAGCAGCCCGGGCGGGCGTTGTGCACGTGGAGAGTCGCGACCTCGCGATCCGCGAACATCCCCACCACGAGCGCGGAAAGTTCCCGGCCTTCCACGACCTCGGCCGTGCGCAGCATCCCTGCGGCGTCATAGGCGCGCACCGACAGCAGCCGGCGACGCACGAGCAACGGCACCTCTCCCGGCGCGGGATCGGCGGGCTTCGCACGTTCTCGGACGTAGATCGGACCCGAGCCGCGGTACGGGCCGTCCACGTCGTGGTGCACGTGGTTCAACAGGATCAGCGTCTCGCCCGGTTCGGCGTCCACCAGGCTCACGCGACACGGGAATCCGGGCTGCTCGTCCGCGACGACGCGCCGCATGCCGCGTGCCGCGAGCTCGGAATCGGACAGCGCGAACAGGTGCTCGAATTGCGACAACGGAAGTCCCGAAATGCGGAACGTCCCGGTCGCCGCGGTGGCGCTCATAATGGCAACGCCTCCTGTTCGCTGAGCGGGGTGAAGCGCGCCCCTTCGTGGCGCAGCAGCCACTGCTTCATGGGCAGGCCGCCGCCGTAACCCCACAGCGTGCCGTCCGCGGCGATCACGCGATGGCACGGCACGAACACCGCGACCGGGTTCGCACCGTTCGCCGCCGCCACGGCACGAACCGCGTTCGGGCGGGCGATCGACCGCGCGAGCTGAGCGTATGAGAATGTGCTGCCCGCGCCGATGCTGCGGAGCGCGGACCACACCTGGCACTGGAACGCGGTGCCGAGAAGGCGCACCGGCTGCTCGTCGAGCGCCCGCAGGTCACCCGCGAAATAGCGCGCGAGCCGGGTGGCGGCGCCCGCGGCGTCGCCCACGTTCCGGGTCGTGAACGCGCCGAGATGGCGTGCGAGGTGGCGCGCGACCGGGTGGCCGGCATCGTGACCGCCGTCGAGCGTGAGGCCGAGCAGCGCGTCGTCCAGGGCGTACAGCGCCATCGGGCCGACGGGTGTGGTCGTGAGCGTCAGGTCGAGAGTCGTCATGCCGGGACCTTTCGGGAGCGTGGCACGGGGCGTCGGCGGAAGACGGCCCGCGCCGGTGGTGTCGGGTGCGGCTCGGTCCACAGTGCGAGCACCGCGTACGCCCGCCACGGCCGCCAGCGCTCCGCGCGCGCGCGCGTCTCGCGTTCGCTCGGAAGACGACCGGCGTGCGCGAGCGCCTGCCGGACACCCAGGTCACCGGCCGGGAACGCGTCGGGTTCGCCGAGCGCGCGCATCGCGACGTACTGCGCCGTCCAGTCCCCGATGCCGGGCAGCGCGGTGAGGCGCTCCACCGCATCGTCGAGGCTGCGAAATGCGCCCAGGTCCAGCGCGCCGCTCGCGACCGCCTCCGCGAAACCTCGCAGCGACGCGGCCCGCGCGCGTGTCAGTCCCAGCCGCTCCAACGGCGCGGCCGCGACCGACGCCGGCGACGGGAACACGTGCGTGAGCCCGTGCTCGGACGCGGCGAGCGGCGCACCGCTCGCGGCGACGAGACGCCCGGCGAGCGTGCGCGCGGCCGCCACGCTCACCTGCTGCCCCAGCATCGCGCGCACGCCGGCCTCGAACGCATCGAACGCTCCCGGCACGCGCACGACGCGCCCGGCGAGCGAACGCCGCAGGCGCGGATCACGCGCCAGTTGTCCGCGGATCAGCGTCACGTCCGCGTCCAGGTCGAACATCTTCGCGACCCGGCCGAGCACGCGCGGCAACGCTGCGGCGGCGCGCGCCGGCAGCCGCAGCCGCACGCCGTCCGGGACCGGGTGCACCTCCAGCACCGCCGGCTCGCCGTCCAGCGCGAACGTGCGGCGGTAGACGCCGTCGCGCAGTTCCTCGACGCCGGGAATCGCGCGCGCTCCGAAGAACGCGAGCAGCGGCGCCGCATCGAACGGCAACCGCGCCGGCAGCTGCAGCTCGAGCGCACCGTCCGACGGCGTCGCGCGATGCCGGCGCAGCGTCGCGGGGGGCCGGTGGAACGACTGCTGCATCGCCGCGCGCAGCCGCCGCGCGCTGCCGTACCCGGCCGCCGCCGCGACGTCCTCGACCGGCAGCGTCGTGTCCTCGAGCAGCCGGCGCGCGAGATGCGCCTTGCGCGTGCGCGCGACGTCGAGAGGCGCCGCCCCGACGTGGCGGTCGAACAACTCGCGCAGCCAGCGCGACGTGACGCCGAGCCGCGCGGACAGCGTCTCCAGCGTCCCGTCACTCAACGCGCCCTCGTCGATCAGCCGCAACGCGCGCGCGACGGTCGCCGCGGTGCCGGACGCGGTCGCGGAACCCGGCGCGCGGTCCGGCCGGCAGCGCAGGCAGGCCCGGAACCCGGCGGACTCCGCCGCGGTCGGGGAGGGGTAGAAGCGCACGTTCCGGCGCGCCGGCAGCCGGGCGGGGCAGCCGGGGCGGCAATAGATGCCGGTGGACGTCACGCCCATCACGAAGCGGCCGACGAAGCGCGCGTCGCGGGCGGTCCAGGCACGCCAGCAGATCTCGGGATCGAGCGTCATGGGACTATGGATAACACGGGGGCCGGTCGCGGTGCGGACGAATTCGGAACCGGCTCACGGGCCCGCGACCGGGGCCCGCGCCCGCACCCGCACGAGCACCAGCACGGGCGTGCGAGCGAGCACTTCGGGCGTCGCGTGCAGCGGCCCGAGCGCCGCACGTGCGGCGCGCTCGTTCGCCGGCCGGTACGCGGCGTAGACGTATCCGTCGCGCGCGGTGACGTCCGCGTCGCCGGCGTCCACGCGAGTGCGCGCGACGAAATTGCGCGCGAGCGACTGGCGCAGCGACGGCGGCGGCGGCTCGAACACGACGAGCGGCGCGTACGGCGGCGAAACGTGCTGCATCGTGACCGCGACCGCGCTCGCGTTCAGCCACGGCTCGAGCTCCGGCAACACGCGCGTGAGCAGTACGGGCGCGCCGAGCGCGGCCGGCAGCGCGAACAGCGCGACCGCGAGCCGGCGCTGGCCGCGGACGTCCGCGAGCAGCGGCGCCCACGCGGACAGGAACACGAGCGCGGACAGCAGCCGGAAGCCCGGGGCGGCGGCCGGGAGGCGCGCCGCGAGCGCCATGCCGGCAAGCGCGAACGCGGTGCCGATCACCGCGAGCAACCACGTCGCCTGTGTCAACGCGACCGCGTTGCCCTCGCCGCGCAGCACGCGGTCCACGAACCGGCCCACGAGCAGCGCGATCGCGGGCAGCGCGGGCAGCGCGGCGGTCAGCGGCGGGCCGGGGTAGAACGCGACCGGCAGCGCGGCCGCGAGCGCCATCGCGAGCAGCAGGTGTTCGGCGTGTTCGGTGTCGAGCGGCAGCGCGGTCGTGCGCCGCGTGGCGGTGCTCCGGAGCCGGACGGCGGCGTCCGCGAGCGCGGCCGCGAACAACGGCGTCCAGGGAAAACTCGTGACGACCGCGAACGACAGCGCGAGCGGCGGTCCCGTGTACCACGCTCCCCGCACGCCGAGGCCGTACGGGAACCACGGCACGTGCGCGAGGAACGGCATCCCGTGAATCGCGAGCATGACGCCATACCACGGCAGGCACAGGCCGGTGATGATCAGCAGGCCGGCCGCGGGATCCAGCACGCGCCAGCCGGCGTGATGCCGCGCGAGCGCGAAGTAGAGCGCGAAGCCCGCGAGCGGCCACAGCGCCGGCAGCGGTCCGCCGGTGAACGCGGCGGCGCCGAGCGCGAGCCAGCCCGCGACGAGCGTCGCCGCCGGCGAACGCGTGCGGCCGGTGAGCACGGCGAGCAGGCGGCCGACGCCGAGCCATGCGAGCAACGTCGCGTAGACCTGCGCGCCGTCGGCGCGCGCCGCGAGCGGCAGGCCCACCATGCTCGCGAGCGCGCACGCCGCGAGCCAGCCGCTGCGCGCATCGAACAGGTTCGTCCCGATCGCGGCGACCGCGAACGCGAGCGCCGCCGCGAGCAGCGCGCGCACGGCCCGCGACACCGCGACGTCGCCGGTCGCCGCGCTCGACGCGGGCAGGAACCGGCGGAGCACGCGGCACGCCACCACTTCCGGAGCGTAGCCGGGCAGCGGTTTCTCGAACGACGGCTCGTGCGCGTACACCGGCGACAGCCAGTCACGGTGGTCGGTCGCCTCGAGCGCGGTCACGAGGTCGCGCGCTTCGCGCTCGTCGATCGCGTGCACCGCCGCGAGCCCGGGCAGCAGCGTGAGCGCGAGCAACGCGACGAGCGCGAGCGGAAGCAGGCGCCTCACGCGATGCCACCGGGGCGTGGGGCGGACGCGAGCGGCTCACGGCGACGGGTTCGGGGCAGGCGTCGGATCGGACGGGGCATCGGGCTCCACAAAGTGGCCGCACAGGATAGGGGAGAACCGTGCGGCGAGCACGCCGGCACGTGGACCGGCGTGCCGCGCGATTGACGCAAGTACCGCCCGGCGGCACGCTCGCCGGGCCAGCCACCTCTCACGCGGAGCCCCTCGTGAATGCCGACCGCCCACTCCTCGCCCGGTCACTCGCCGGTGCGCTGCTGCTCGCGATGTTCGTGCCGGGGTGCGCGCGCGCGCCCGCGCCGGCGGCGCCAGTGGCCGTGGGACGCGCTCCGGAGTTCGGCGACGCGTTCTGGAAGTGGTGGGGGGATGGACGCGGCGAACTCGCGGGCTACGAGCTGGACACGCCGCGCTACGGCGCGCCCCGACACGGCATCGCGGTCACGATCTTCGTGACGGAGACGTTCTCGAACGCGCGCCGGGTGAAGGCCGATCCCGGCCGGCACCCGAAGCGCGACGAGTTCCCGGTCCTGAAGCTCAACCTGGTGCAGGACTTCCCGACCGGCATCTACGACTACAACCTCATGACGAGCGCATTCACCGCGCTCACCACCGTGAACGGGCGCCCGCCCGGCTCGCCCACGAAGGTGAGCTTCAGCGCCCAGGAGTGGTGCGGGCACGTCTACGCGCAGGTGCTGTTCGACGTCCGCTACGCCCGGCTCGCCTCCCACAGTTACTTCGACACCGAAGCCGACAGCGCCGCGTCGCTGGAGATGCCGAGCGACGTCCTGTCCGAGGATGCGCTGCTGACGTGGGCGAGGGGTTTCTCCGCCCCGGTGCTCGCCGCGGGGGATTCCGCGGAAGCGCCGCTGCTCGGCTCGCTCCGTCAGTCCCGTCTCCTCCACGAACCGCTCGTCGTGTCCACCGCACGATTCCGCCGCGCCGCCGCCCGCGAGTCCGTGGTCGTACCCGCGGGGTCGTTCGACGCGGACGTGTACTCCGTCACCGTGCCCGCCGGCCGCACGTGGACGTTCTGGGTCGAGCCGGGCGAACCCCGTCGCATCCTGATGTGGTCGTGCAGCGACGGCGAACGCGCGCGCCTGCTCGGCAGTGACCGTCTCGCCTACTGGAAACTGAACGCCCCGGGGGGCGAGCAGTACCTCGCGAGACTCGGTCTCACTCCACGACCGCCCCGCACGCCGTGAGGGTGGGAGGGCGTCGCGGTTGAGGGGAGTCGCGCGCGGGCCGGAGGCAGGGACTGCCGGAGGCCGTCGGCGCGCGTCAGGGAGGTCCGGCCATGGATGGCCGGACCGAGCGTTCCCCTCAACCGCGATGCCCTCACTACCTCACGGTTCCAGAGGCGTTCGCAGAAGGGGTCAAGCGGAAGCCCCGGGAGGAACAGACCCCCGGGGCTTCCATTCAGGAGGGGAGGCGGAGCCGGGCTAACGCATCAGCACGAACCGCCGCACGATCGTGTGTCCCGCCGCCGAGAAGCGGACGAAGTAAAGACCCGGGTCGAGCCGCGCGCCCGCCGTGCTCGTCCAGTCCACCGTGTGCCGTCCCGCCGGGAACTCGCCGTCCGCGAGCACCGCCAGCTCGCGGCCCTGCACGTCGTGCAGGCCCAGGTGCACGTTCGCGTCGCGCGGCAGCGCGAACTGGAACCGCGTCGAGCGCCGCACCGGGTTCGGCGACACCGGGGACAATCCGAACTCCACCACCGGGCCGTCGTTCACCCCGGCGGAGCCCGCGATCGTGAACTCCGCGTCCGACAGGTCCTGCGCCGTGTGTCCGGCCGCGTCGTGCGCGGTGGCGCGGATCACCGCGTGCGTCGTCGGTGGCGTCGTCACGAGCCAGCTGAACGTGCCGCTGTTCGCGAGCCCCGTCGCCACGGGCTCGAACGGACCGCCCGCACCCGCGCGCGACAATTCCAGGTCCACCGCCGTCACCGCGGCGTTGTCCGACGCCGTCCACGTGATGTCGGAGCTGACGCCCGCGTTCAGCACCTCGGCGCCGTTCGGCGCCGTTACCGCCACGGTGGGCGGCGCGATGTCGACGAACGTGGACGTGACCGTCTTGTTCCCGTTCATGACCAGGTTCTCGGGATTGTTCGTGCTCACCAGGTCACCACTCCATGCCGAGAATGCCCAGCCGGTGCCGGGGTTCGCGGTGAGCTGCACGCTGGCCAGGTTCGGGTACGCGGGCTGGTCCGGCAACCGGGTGACCGTGCCCCCACCCACCACGTTCACGATGAGCGTGAACAACGGCACGTTCGCCACGGCGAACTGCGTGCCCGGCGTGGCCGCGGACAACCCGGTCACCTGCGTGCTGTTCGCGGTGCGCGTGCCGATCGTGAGCGACGACCACGCCGAGCCGTTGTACACCTGCGACTGGAACGTGTTCGGATCCGCAGTCGGGTCCACGTCGGAGCTCGCGAAGTTGAACGTCGCGCTCCACGTCGCCCCGGTGGCGCTCGCGGGGGCGAGCGTCCACTGCCGGTTCACCGAGCGCGCCGGGTCCAGCGTCGAGCTGCCGAGGTTCGGGTGGTCTCCGGCGGCGGTGCTCGCGGTCAGGTTGAAGCCCGCGATCGCACCCGTCCCGGTCACGCCGATCGGCGCGTACGTGGAGGCATCACCCACGTCGAGCGTGCCGGAGAACGAGCCGGCCGCGACGTTCTTCGTGAGATTGCCGTTCACCCAGCCCGTGCCCTGCGAGGCACCGCTCGTGTTCGACGTGGTCGCCTGCGTCAGTGTGCGGGCGCCGGTGTTGAGCCGGCCGTTCGTGAACGACAGCCCGCCGTTGAGCGCCAGGTTTGTGACCAGCGACACGCCGGCCGCGTTGTTCACGTCCAGCATGGCCGCGGCGTTCGTCGTCATCGTGCCCTGCACGTCGATCGACTGCGCCGCGCTCCCCGACATCGAGAATGCGGGCGTGCCCGAGGCGGGCGTGAAGCTCAGCGTCGCGGCCGGCTTCACGTGGATGTCCCCGTGAATGAACGCGCCGCCCGTCAGGTTCAGGTTGAACGTGCCCTGCGTGATGACGAGGCTGTCCAGCGTCACCGGGTTGCCGCCGGTGGGTGACTGCGTCCCGCCGCTGTTGTATTCGAAGTCCGCGTACGTCCGCCCCGACATCGATGGCAGCACCGGGCCGTCCACCCGGTAGCGGCTCCCGGCGAGGAACGTGACCACGGAGTTCGGCGCAGAAGCGCCGAACGGATTGCTGCCCGCGATGTGCTGGTAGAGCGAACCGGCGTGGAACTCGACCGAGTTGAGCGCCGTCGTGCCGAATGCGTTGCCCGAGAACCCCGTGCCGGCCGTGCACAGCGCGCCGTTCTCGAAGATGAGCGAACCCGGATCGGTCGCGGTGATCCGGTGCGTGCCGCCCAGCAGGATCGTGCTGCCCGAGATGTCCCCCGTCGCGCCCGCGCCGAGCGCGAGCGTCAGCGCATTCGCCGCGGCGATCTGCAGCGTCGAGCCCGCCGCCACGCCCAGGTCGGTGCCGCCCGCGCCCTGGATCGTCACGGTCGCCGTGGCGCCCGCCTGCAGCGTGACGTTCGTGTTGCCGCTCACGAGCAGCTGGCCGATCGTCTGCGTCGCCACGCCCGTGGCGACGGTGGTCGCGCCGTTGTTGAACATCAGCACGTCGTTCGCCGCCGGCACGGTGCGCGTGGGCGTCCAGTTCGTGGACGTGGCCCACGACGCCGTGCCCGTCTGGTTCCAGGTGTAGAAGTGCTGGCCGAAGTTCGCGGTGACGTTCTTGTTGCCGTCCATGGTCAGCGACAGCGGGTTGGCGCTGCCGGAGGCGTCCCCGCTCCAGAAGTCGAAGTTCCAGCCGCCCGCCGGCGTCGCGGTGAGCTGAACGATCGTGCCGTGGTCGTAGGTGGCCTGGCTCGGAACGGCCGCGACCGTGCCGTTGCCGACCGTGGACAGCGTGAGCGTGTAGGTGTTGATCGTGAACGACGCGGCGATGGTCTGGTTCGCGTGCACGGCGGGGAACGTGAAATTCGTCACCGCGCCGACGGACGAGCCGTTCACCAGCACGTCCTGCACGTGGTAGCCGGTGTTGGGCGTGATCGTGAACGACGGCGTCGCCCCGTCCGCAACCTGCAGCACGCCGCTCGGCGCGATGCCGCCGTTCGCGCCCGCGCTCGCGGTGACCGTCCAGCCGGTGATCGAGAAGTTCGTGTGGCTCGAGTCGGAGCCGACGTTGTTCGAACCGTCGAGCGCACGGACGCGGATGCGGGCCGTGGAGGTGAGGTTCACCGGCACGGTCCAGGCGAACGTGCCGCTGTTCGCGATCCCGGTGGCGATCGCGGTCGGAAACGTGGCGCCGCCGTCGGTGGACAGCGCGAGCGAGACGTTCGCCACGATGACGTTGTCCGTGGCCGTCCAGGTGATGTTGTGAATGCTCGCGGCGGCCCAGCTCTCGCCGCCCACCGGCGACGTGACCGTGACCGAGGGCGGCGTGACGTCCGGGGCGCCGTTGATCGTCAGCGTCTGGCCGTTCGACGTGCCGCCGCCCGGCGTCGGCGTGAACACGGTGACGGTCCGGGTCGCGCCCGCGGCCTGGTCCGAGACGAGGATGGTCGCGGTGAGCTGGTTCGCGTTCACGAACGTGGTGACGCGGTCGAGGCCGTCGAGGCGCACCACGGAGCAGGTGGTGAAGCCGGAACCGTTCACCGTGAGCGAGAACTGCGGGTCGCCGACGCCGCGCACGCTCGGCGCGATGGACGTGGTGGCGGGCAGCGGCTTGCTGCTCGCGACCACGAAGTTGTTCCCGGAGGACGACTGCGACTCCGTCATCGCGATCTGCACGTCGCTCGCGCTCACGCGCGTCTGCGAGGTGGCACCGGCGCCGGCGACGGCGTCCAGGTTCGTGCCGCCCGCCGGCGGCGTCACCTGGACGTCGTACGTCGCGCCGTCGAGATAGCCGAAGCTGTACTGGCCGAGCGCGTTCGTGGTGGTCGTGGCGACCGTGTTGACGCCCTGCATGAGGGTCACGGTGACGCCCGCGATCGGCACGCGGTCGCCCGCGGTTCCGGCGGATCCGTCGCAGTCGTCCGTGACGGTGCCGAACACCTGCCCGTAGTTGTAGCTCAACTTCGTGATCCAGGTGCCGAACGTGTTCGTGCCCTTGTTCCACTGGCCGGCATACCACGCCACCGTCTGGCTGGGCGAGAACTGCGACGCGTCCTGGTCGATGCCCGTGAAGTCGCCCCAGCGGGTCTGGTTCGTGAACGTCACGCCGGCCTTGAGCAGCGCGCTCGGCTCGATGCTCGCGTCGCTGCGCCGCTTGCCGCTGGCGTAGGAGGACGGGTACTCGGTCGCGCTTGAGCGATCGAAGCCCAGGAAGATCGTTCCGACGGAATCCACGGTCACGGCCGGGTAGTAGTAGAACGTGTTCGCGGCGCCGAATGTCTCGTCGGTGAACACGGTGCGATCGCTCGTGCGCATCCGGAACAGCCGGATCGCGGACACGTTCGTGCCCCCGATCGACGCCGCGGTGTGCCACGACATGATCAGCACGCCGTTGCGGACGTAGAAATCGGTCGGCCGGCAGTCGTTCGTGGCGACGAGGTTGGAGGTGCCGGGCTGTGGGGCATCGGGCGGCGCACTGTACGAGCTCACCGACACCATGTTGACGGTGGCCAGCGCCGCCGACGCAGGCGGGCCCGTCAGCGTTCGATAGGTCACGTGTGACCCGCTGGTCGTGCGCACGCACACGAGGTAGATCGTGCTGTCACCGGGCGTCAGATTGCGCGCCGGCTTGGTGACGAAGTTGTCGCCCGCGTCGCCACCCGGAGGAGGTGCGAACTGAAAGATATCCACGTACGACAGAGCGGCACCACTGTAGGCCGCGACGCGGTCGAGGATGCGGAGCTTCTGGTACTGGTACGCGTTCCCGGAGAACGAGAACTGCTGCGCGCTGAACACGATCTTGTCCTCGGAGACGCCGAGGCCCTCGTAGTCGCTCCAGTTGGAGGACTGGCTGTTGCCGTCCTTCGTCATGTCGAACTTGTACAGCCACCACGCGCCGCGCGCGTCGCTCGTCTTGGAGATCGCGAGGTAGAAGTTCGAAAAATCGTTGGGCGGGCCGCCCTGCGTGAACGCCACGGCGATGAATCGTCCGTGCACCGCGTCGTAGTAGGACTGCGCATCGGAGATCGCGCCCTCGGCTGCCGGCACACCGAAGAACGTGGCGCCGTTCGTCTCGACGCGGTTCGTGCCGTCCTTGTTCGTGACCGTCACGCTGACGTTGCCGGCGGTGAAGATGTTGAGCGGACCGCCGCCGACCGTGGGCTCGGACGGGATGAACCCGCCCTGCGTGATGCCTTCGAAGCCGTTGCCGACCGAGGGTGCGAACGGAGCGAATCCGCCCTTGCCGTTCCCCGCGGGCGGCGTGGTGTCGAGCGTGAACTGCGCGAACGACGAGAGCGGCAGGTTCGGCGGGTTCGCCTTCAGGCGTTCCACTTCCTCGGCCGCCTCCTTCCACTCGTGCTCGGGCCGGAGCGTGATCGGGATCTGCTCCGAACCGGGCGGCCGCTGCGGCAGGTCGCTGAAGTTGAACGAGCGAGGCGCGACCCGCTCCACGGCGACCTTGCGGGCGCCGACGGGTCCCTCCGGCGGAACCGGCGGATCGAACGGCGCGGCGGGTGCCGGAGCGGCGAGCAACGTGAGCGCGAGTGCCAGGGAAGCGACAGAGGCCGATCGATCCATGAGATGAGCGTTCCCGAGGATGGGTGAGAGCTGCCGGCAGCGTTCAGTTCGAGGGGGAGGGGGCGACGCAAAGCGTACCGGCCCGGCGTGTCACCCGACAACCCAGAACTCGCGGTCCGGCGCGGGGGAACGCCGGTGGGTCCCGAGAACGTGCGGGTTGCACGGTGGACGCGCCGCCGAGTGTC
>CAYSWZ010000074.1:0-6628 GCA_964434945.1 uncultured bacterium
GTGCCGCTCCTCGTGTCCTGCCACACGATGACGCAGCCCCCCGCTCCGTCCGTCACGATCTGGGGCAAGGTCTCGTTCCCGGTCTGATTGCACACGTTGATCCCGTTCGCGATCCAGCTCGTGATGCCGTTCAGGTCGAGGTGCTGGGCATAGATCTGAGGAGTCCCGCCGCGCGCATCGTCCCAGGCGACGAAGCAGCCGCCCGCGCCGTCGGCAAGCATCGAAGCGTCGTTCTGCGTCCCGGTCGCGGTGCAGACCGGAGTGCCGTTGTGGACCCACGCGAGCGCAACCTGCGGTAGGGTCAAGATCAGGATGACGACGAGTGCCATCTGAGTCGGCAAGATGATGCTCCCGATCCAAGTCGCGGGCGTGCCAATGGGTGAACGCATGGCGGTCTCCTCGCGCGGCGAATCACGCGGCGGCGCGGGAAGGGCCGGGGTGGCCCTCAGATCTCGCGCCGCGGCCTCAGCAGCGCATGAAAGGACTCTACGCCCGCATGGGAGCTGAACAGCGATGAAAACGGCGTCGCATCGGCCCGAGATGTGCGCCTAAGCCCGCCTGCAACCGGCGGCGAACTTGGAGATCTCAGCTCGCGCGGCTCATCCCCGACTGACCCCCGACACCACCTGGCGGCCAACTTGGTTCATTCGATCTGCTGAGCCAGGGCCCCCGACGCTTGAGGGTCGAGGCATCGACGCGTGTTTCCACATCTTTCCGATGGTTCCGGCGACGGTTCGCCCTTGGGGCCAGCGAATCCTGTCGTTGACGCCATGCATGGATACCAAATGGATGCCACCCTGCAGTCATTTCCTGGCCACTCCTGTCCACTCAGAAGCAGGAACGCCCACCGGGCATGAACTCGATGGGCGGCTTGCAATTTCCTGCGGCGCAGCCTGTTCCCGGTGCTCTCGACTCGGATGGTGTCGTGGGTGCTTCAAAGATATTCGATGCCCCGAGACTCGGCCGCGGCTTTGCTTCCCCAGGTGGGGCGGACTCGCCCCGGTGCCCAATCAGGCAAGCAGGTCGCTCATGCCCCATTACCCCCCAGCATGCCGTGCTCTTCCACGAAGCGGACGATCGTGTCGAGCCCCACCCCTTCCTTCAGGTTGCTGAACACGAATGGCCCGGTGCCGCGCATGCGCTTCGCGTCGCGCTCCATGACCGCGAGCGATGCGCCCACCATCGGGGCGAGGTCGATCTTGTTGATCACGAGGAGATCCGACTTCGTGATGCCGGGCCCGCCCTTCCTCGGGATCTTGTCGCCCGCCGCGACGTCGATCACGTAGATCGTGAGGTCGGAGAGCTCGGGACTGAACGTCGCCGCCAGGTTGTCGCCGCCGGACTCGATGATGACGAGCTCCAGTGCCGGGAACGCGCGCTTGAGCCGCGCGACGGCTTCGAGGTTGATGGACGCGTCCTCGCGGATCGCCGTGTGCGGGCAGCCGCCGGTCTCGACGCCGATGATGCGCTCGGGAGCGAGCGCGTCGTTCCTGACGAGGAACTGTGCGTCCTCTTCCGTGTAGATGTCGTTCGTGACGACCGCGATCTCGTAGCGGTCGCGAAGCGCGCGGCACAGCGCGAGCGCGAGCGCGGTCTTCCCCGATCCCACCGGGCCGCCGATCCCGACGCGCAACAGTCTCGAGTTCGTCATCGTGCGCTCCCTCCCGAGGTCAGGACCTGAAGAGCCGGCTGTACTGCGTCTCGTGCAGGCTCGACGCGATCGCGAGGCCCGGGGCGAAGTTCGAGAGTTCGTCATCGCTCATCGCTCGCGCCGTCTCGACGATGCCGGGAATGCCAGCGCCCACCTCCAGCAGCAGCCCCTGGCCGGCGACCTGGCCAAGCGGCACCAGCTTGAGTGCGGCGAGGACCTGGTTCTCGAGCCACGACCACACATGCGCCGTCACCGCCGCGTCCTCTCCGATCTGCCACCCGGCGCACGCGGCGCTCCACGCGGCGGGATAACTCGCGGGCTCGAGTGCCTCGAGCGCCGACGCCAGCCTCGCGGTCAGTATGCCGAGCTCGAGTACGAGCGCTTTGAGCGAGAACCCCATCTGCAATGTCTCCGCGCGAAGCTCCGCTCCCTCCCGCCCGGAGAGATGGATCTCGTTCCAGTGCGTGACGCCCTCGGGATCGCCCGCCTGCCAGCAACGCAGCAGGCGCACGAGCAGCGGGGCCTCGAACGTCGCGACGTTGCCCTCGAGCACACCGGTGATCCACCGCGCGGCCGAGTGCCGATCGTGGACCTGGCGCGATTCCACGGCCCATTCGAGCCCCTGTGAGTAGCTGTAGCCCCCGACCGGGAGCGCGGGGCTCGCGAGTTGGAGGAGATGAATGAGGCGCTGCGCCTCAGTCGGAATGGGGTCCATGCGTCCCGTGCTCGTGGATCACGCCGTGATGATGAGGCACGTCCGAATGATGGTGATGGCCACCGCCGTAGGCGCCGGGCTCCGGCTCGAATGGCGCCTCACGCTCGGTGACCACAAGCCCCAGGCCCGCCAGCATTCGCGCCAGCACGTGGTCGGCGGCGAAACGCAGCCATCCGGAGCCGAGCTCCACGGGCACGTGACGATTGCCGAGGTGATAGGCGGCCCGGACGAGCGTTGCAGCATCGCTGCACTCGACCTGCATCACCCGTTCGGGCGCGGCCACGATGCGCACGACGCGTCCGTCGTCGGCCTGCACGAACTCGCCCCCACGGAGCACGGTTCCGGGTTCGAGGAAGAGCCCGACGGCTTCTCCGGTCGCGAGCTGCGTGCGGAGCCGGCTCTTCGACCGGAGCTCGAACGGCAGCACCAGCTCGGCATCGCTCGCGGGGGGCGGTTCGCAGCGTTTCTGGATGGTGAGCATGATCAGAAGAGGAAGTATCGCTGCGCCATGGGCAGCACCCGGGCCGGCTCGCACGTGAGCAGCTCGCCGTCCGCGCGCACTTCGTAAGTCTGTGGATCGACCTGCATGGCGGGCGTGGCGTGATTGTGCACCATGTCCTTCTTGCCGATCGTGCGCGTGCGGCGTACGGCCTCGAGCGGCTTCCGCAGGCCCAGCTCGGCTAACGCGGGGTGTGCGAGCGCGGCCTGCGAGACGAACGTCAGAGACGTGGACAGCGCCTTGCCGAACGCGCCGAACATCGGCCGGTAATGCACCGGCTGCGGCGTCGGGATGGAGGCGTTGGGATCCCCCATCGCCGCGGCCGCGATCATGCCGCCCTTGAGGATCAAGCTCGGCTTCACGCCGAAGCACGCCGGCTTCCACAGCACGAGGTCCGCGAGCTTCCCCACCTCGACCGAGCCGACCACGTGCGAGATGCCATGGGCGATCGCGGGATTGATCGTGTACTTCGCGACGTAGCGCTTGACGCGGAAGTTGTCGTGGCCCGCGGCATCCTCCCGCAGCGCGCCCCGCTGCACCTTCATCTTGTGCGCGGTCTGCCAGGTGCGGATCACGACCTCGCCCACCCGCCCCATCGCCTGCGAGTCGCTCGAGATCATCGAGAAGGCGCCGAGGTCGTGCAAGATGTCCTCGGCGGCGATGGTCTCCCGCCGGATGCGCGATTCGGCGAACGCGACGTCCTCGGCGATCGCAGAGTCGAGGTGATGGCAGACCATGAGCATGTCGAGGTGCTCGTCGATCGTGTTGATGGTGTACGGGCGGGTCGGGTTGGTCGAGGACGGCAGCACGTTCGGCTCGCCGCACACCTTGATGATGTCGGGGGCGTGGCCGCCGCCCGCCCCTTCGGTGTGGTAGGCGTGAATGGTCCGGCCCTTGAACGCGGCGATGGTGGTCTCGACGAAGCCGGACTCGTTCAAGGTGTCGCTGTGGATCGCCACCTGCACGTCCATGTCGTCCGCGACGGAGAGGCAATTGTCGATCGCCGCAGGGGTCGTGCCCCAGTCCTCGTGGAGCTTCAACCCGATCGCCCCGGCCTCGACCTGCTCGACGAGCGGCCGCGGCAGACTCGCGTTGCCCTTCCCGAGGAATCCCAGGTTCATCGGGAACGCGTCGGCTGCCGCGAGCATGGCGTGGAGGTGCCACGGGCCGGGCGTGCAGGTGGTCGCCTTGGTCCCGGTCGCGGGACCGGTGCCGCCGCCGATCATGGTCGTGATGCCCGACATCAGCGCTTCCTCGATCTGCTGCGGGCAAATAAAGTGGACGTGCGAATCGACGCCGCCGGCCGTGACGACGAAATTCTCGCCCGCGATGATCTCGGTCGCGGCACCGATCACGATGTCGATCGCCGGCTGGATGTCGGGATTGCCGGCCTTGCCGATGCCGCTGATCCTCCCGCCCTTGATGCCGATGTCCGCCTTGACGATCCCCCAGTGATCCACGATCAGCGCGTTCGTGATGACGGTGTCGGCGACCTCCGCGGCGACGCGCTGGCCCTGGCCCATGCCGTCCCGGATCACCTTTCCGCCGCCGAACTTCACTTCCTCGCCGTAGTGCGTGAAGTCTCTTTCGACCTCGATCCACAGCTCCGTGTCCGCGAGCCGCACGCGGTCCCCGACGGTCGGGCCGAACATCTCGGCATAGGCGCGGCGCCCGATCTTCATTCGAGGGGGCCCATGATCCGGCCGCTGAACCCGTACACCTTGCGGTCTCCGGCGAGCGCGACCAGCCGCACGGTGCGCACCTGGCCCGGCTCGAATCTCACCGCGGTGCCGGCGGGAATGTCGAGCCGGAATCCGCGCGTGGCGTCGCGATCGAATCGCAACGCGGCGTTGGCCTCGTGGAAGTGGTAGTGCGAGCCCACCTGGATCGGGCGGTCGCCGCTGTTGGCCACCGTGAGCGTGATCGACTCGCGGCCCGCGTTGAGCTCGATCTCACCGTCCCGGACCTCCATCTCCCCGGGGATCATCTGGGTTCCCCTCCCACTCGGTCGGGACTACGTGATCGGATGGTGCACCGTGACCAACTTCGTGCCGTCTGGAAACGTGGCCTCGACCTGGATCTCCGGCACCATCTCGGGTACGCCCTCCATCACCTCGGAACGCTTGAGCAACCGCGTGCCCTCGCTCATCAACTCGGCCACCGTCCGGCCGTCGCGCGCGCCCTCCATGATCGCGGCGCTGATGAACGCTACCGCCTCCGGAAGGTTGAGCTTCAGGCCACGGCCCTTGCGGCGCTCGGCGAGGAGCGCGGCCGTGAACACGAGGAGCTTGTCCTTTTCGCGCGGAGTCAGTTCCACTCGATCCTCGTGGCCTCAGGTGGACCAGATTCGCGGAGCCCGCGCCGGCCGGCCGCTCACTTCCGGCCGGAGCAGGCCCCACAACGCCGTGAAGTATTGCCGCACCGGCTCGGCGAACGGCGCGAGGCAGCGGGCGACGAACACGCCCGGCAGCGTGGTGAGCCCGGAACGGATCCCGTCGTCCACCGGCACCTGGCGCAATCGCGAGAGCAGGTCCGCTTCGATGTCGACACCGGCGAGCAGCATCGTGGCGCAGACGGGATGGCCCGCGCAACCGGTGAATGACTCGAGCCACGCGCCGCCGCCGTGGATCAGCGCGAACTCGTTCCACAGGCGCGCTTCCTCGCGCCAGATCTCGGTCCGGAGCCTGATTCGGCCGCTGTTGAAGCGCTCGCCTGCCGCCTGCCGGCCAAGACACAGCAGCTCCCAGCCGAGGTAGAGCGCATCGCCGCGCAACCGGATCGAAGTCGTCATGTCCGCTCGCGCACCGTCGAACACGATGGATTCCTGCGGCAGCCACTCGAGCATCGCACCCGGCTCGACCTCGTAGCGGAGGACCTGCCGCGCCCCTGCCGCCACGCCGCGGTACCACTTGGTCGCGCCCGGAGTCGTGAGGAGGACACGCGCGTCCTCGCGGAGCGAGACGTCGAGCTCCAGGCGGTCGCCCTCCGCGATGCCGCCGGGTGGGTGCACGACGATCGTGTGGCAGGTTCCATCACCCTCCGGGTAGAGCGACTTCTGGACCCGCAACGGGCCGCGATGGCGACGCTCCGTGAGCAGGCTCTGCCCGTCGCGGCGCGCGTATTCCAGCTGCAGCACGGCCTCCCAGCCGTGCCGCTCGGCCACCTCGGTGGGAATCATGCCGCGAGTATAGGCGAGACGACCCGCCGGTCGGTCAGGTTCCTCCATCACCCAGCACACGGGCGATCGCGGCGATGGTATTCCAGTTGCGCGTGGTGGCCGGGACGCCAAACAGCCGGTCGACCGTGCCGAGGTAACCGATGACCTTCATGTGGCGCCGGTACACGCCGAACACGAACCGGTCTTCCCTCGCGAGGATCTTCAGCAGCCACCGGCCGCTGGACGGAAACGTCATGGGGGTCGATGGCCCCGAGCGGGGGCGTTTCGACAGCACGCTCACGAACCGGACGAGGTCGCGTCGCACGGGCTGCCCGGAGAAATGAGTCGCGGACAACAGCCGGGCGAACTCGCGCCCCTCGCAGATCATGATCTCGGCATCGAACGGCAGCCAGCGCGCCAACTCGGCACGCAGTCGCGCCCGGGTGACCGGCCGCCGGATCACGAACGTGCCCGCGGCGCCGATGTTGACGACGTCGAGGTGTTCGAAGCTTTCGGCGAGCGTGGTGGGTCGAAAGGTCCTGTGACCGCCGACGTTGACCCCTCTCAGGAGAACCACGAGTGCCACGCGTCGCCTCCTACGCCACC